>NZ_JAYSDQ010000016.1:0-185651 GCF_041914305.1 Ideonella sp. | reverse complement strand
CCGCGCGTGGTGCCCGAGGCGCGCCGCCTGCACACCATCACCTTCGAAGAGATGCTGGAAATGGCCAGCCTCGGCTCCAAGGTGCTGCAGATCCGCTCGGTCGAATTCGCCGGCAAATACCGTGTGCCGCTGCGCGTGTTGTCCAGCTTCACGCCCTGGGACATCGACATCAACGAAGAGGCCAAGTCCGGCACCCTGATCACTTTCGAGGAAGACGTCAAGATGGAACAAGCCGTTGTCTCCGGCATCGCCTTCAACCGCGATGAGGCCAAGGTCACCGTGATGGGCGTGCCCGACAAGCCCGGTATCGCGTACCAGATCCTGGGTGAAGTGGCCGACGCGAACATCGACGTCGACGTGATCATCCAGAACGTCTCGCACGATGGCAAGACCGACTTCTCGTTCACCGTGCACCGCAACGACTACCAGCGCACGATGGACCTGCTGAAGAACAAGGTGCAGCCGGCCACCGGCGCGGCCACCGTGCTGGGCGACCCGAAGATCTGCAAGGTTTCGATCGTCGGCATCGGCATGCGCAGCCACGTGGGCGTGGCGAGCAAGATGTTCCGCGCGCTGAGCGAAGAGGGCATCAACATCCAGATGATCAGCACCAGCGAGATCAAGACCTCGGTCGTGATCGACGAGAAGTACATGGAACTGGCCGTTCGCGCCCTGCACAAGGTGTTCGAACTCGACGATCCGAGCGCGGTCACCGCGTCGTCGCGCGACGAATAAGCGCAACGATCTGATGCGGGCCGGCAAAAACGCCCAATCATCAGGCTAGAATGCTGGCTTCGGCTGGAGACGTGACCGAGTGGCCGAAGGTGCTCCCCTGCTAAGGGAGTATGGGGCTTAAAACTCCATCAAGGGTTCGAATCCCTTCGTCTCCGCCACCTAAAACGACGAGGGGCGCCAGGTTTACTTGGCGCCCCTTTTGTCTTCCTGGGGCCCATCGATACGCCTGCCATGCTGCTGCCCATCGACCCCTGGTTCACCACGAGCGTGGCGGCCGACGTGTGGGCGGCCTCGCGGGCCGATGCCGAAGGGCTGGCCGCGCGCCAGGCGCAGCGCCTGCGGGCGCTGCTGGCGGCGGCGGCCAAGGGCTCTGGTTTCTACCGCGATCGCCTGGGCAGCCAGCCCGCCTCGTCGGTGCGGCTGCAGGACCTGCCCGTCTCGCGCAAGGCCGATCTGATGCGCCACTTCGACGACTGGGTGACCGACCCGGCGCTGAAGCTGGACGAGATCAAGCGTTTCATGCGCGACAGCAGCCAGGTCGGCGAGCCGTACCTGGGCCGCTTCACCGTGTGGGAAAGCTCCGGCAGCACCGGCGAGCCGGGCATCTTCGTGCAAGACCGGCATGCGATGGGCATCTACGACGCGCTCGAAAGCGTGCGCCGCCCGGCCCCCACGCTCTGGCACCGCCTGCTGGACCCGTGGCTGATGAGCGAGCGCATCGTCTTCGTCGGCGCGATCGGCGGTCACTTCGCCAGCGTCGTGTCGATGGAGCGCCTGCGCCGCCTGAGCCCGATGCTCGCGCCGCGGCTGCAGTGCGTGTCGTTCCTGAGGCCGCTCGACGAACTGCTGGCCGAGCTCCAGGCCTTGCGGCCGACCGTGCTCGCCAGTTACCCGAGTGCGGCGCTGCTGCTGGCGCAGGCCCAGGGCGAGGGCCGCCTGAAGCTGGCGCTGCGCGAGGTCTGGACCGGCGGCGAGACGCTGACGCCGGCCATGCGGCGCGGCATCGAGTGCGGGTTCGGCTGCGGCGTGCGCAACAGCTATGGCGCGTCCGAATTCCTGCCGATGGCTGGTGAATGCAGCCAGGGGCAACTGCACCTGAACAGCGACTGGTTGATCCTCGAGCCGGTTGACGAACACGGACGCCCCGTGCCGCCGGGCCAGGCCAGCGCCACGACCTTGCTGACCAACCTGGCGAACCACGTGCAGCCGCTGATCCGCTACGACCTGGGCGACCAGGTGCAGTTGGCCACCACGCCCTGCGCCTGCGGCTCGCACCTGCCGGTGATCGATGTCCAGGGCCGGCGCGACGACACGCTGCGCCTGGCCGGCCGCGGCCGGCGGCGTGTGCAGGTGCTGCCGTTGGCGATCAGCACGGTGCTCGAAGAAGAGGCCGGCCTGTTCGACTTTCAACTGCGGCAGCAGGGCCCGCGTGAACTGACACTGTGCACCGCGCGTGGCGGCGCCGAGGTCACCCAGCAGCTGCGGGTGGCGCGCAAGGCCCTGGAGGCTTTTCTGGCGGCCCAGGGCGTGCCCGAGGTGCACATCCACTGCCACAGCAGCCAGCCCGGCAAGCGCGGGCGCAGCGGCAAGGTCTTGCGCGTGCTGGCCACGCCGTCGCACTGAAGCGGGCCGGCGAATAACCACGACGCCGCCAGCAAGCCGCTTGTGCCGTGTGGGCCGCAGGTCTACCGTGCGCAACACGCGGCAGGAGGGATCTTTGCTGCGCGCTGCCGGGCAGGGGCCGCGGGTCTGCGCCGGGCAGTTGCTGTTGCCGCGGCACAGGAGCACACCATGCTTGGTGAAAAGATCGGCGAAGGCGTAGGCAAGGTCATCTCTCAGCGCGTGCTACCGAACCCCGGCGGCTCGCCGACGATGGAAACCTCGTTCCAGAGCACCGGCAGGCTGATGGGCCTGGCCACCACTGAAACCGGCACCTACACCGCCGCGCTGCGCGCCGACGGTACCCTCTTCGGCCAGGGCCAGGGCATCGTGATGGGCGACAAGGGCGAAATGGCCAGCTGGACCGGCCAGGGCATTGGCCTGCTGCAAAAAGACGGCAGCATCAAGTACCGCGGCGCCATCTACTTCGACAGCAAGTCACCGACGTTCTCGAAACTGACCAGCATCGCCGGCCTGTTCGAGTACGAGGTCGATGCCCAAGGGCACACCAAGGGCCAGCTGTTTGAGTGGAAGTAGCCCAGCGGGGGCCGGCGGGGCCCCAACAACCCCGCCCCGCCGACCCGATCGGCCCTCTCTCCCAGAGGAGTCTAGAAAACCGATGCTGATGCGACGCTGACGCCGCGCCTCAAGGCGCGCCGATTCGCAAATCGTCGATCAGCCCGCGGAACTGCCCGGTCGCGTCGGGCCGGTCGTAGCCGACGACGATGCGGTCGATCGTCTTGCCGGCGGCCCACTGGCCGATGTTCGAGCGCACCTCGTTCCAGCTGTCGAGCACCAGCTTGCCGCCGCGGCCCTGGAACTCGGGGTGCACGCGGACGCCGTTCTGGTCGACCGCGCCCGAATCACGCAGGCTGGTGCCGTCGGTGAAGAGCAGGTCGATCGCCACGAAGGCGCTGTTGGCCGACACGGCACTCGGCTTGATCCAGTACGACAGCGTCGTCGCGTTGCCCACTGGGATGTTGACGTCGAAGACCTTGTTGTACGAGTAGGACTGCGTGGCATCGTTGTCGTTGCCCGAGTACATCAGCGCGCCGGCGCCGCTGTGCGTGCCGCCCTCGCGGCGGGTCGATGTCTCCATGTGGTTCAGGCCGCAGCAGTAGCCGGTGATGTTGGCCGCGAAGTCGATCGTGTCGTTCCAGTCCGGCTGCGAATTGCGGCTGTCGAAATCGGCGCTGAATGTCGTGCTGCTTTGCGTGACACGCGGGTGCTCGAACGAAGGCGGTGCATCGGCCGGTGCGCTGCCCCAACTGATATTCGGCGTGGCGCCCAGGTCGAACTGCAGCGTGGTGTCGGCCTTCAGCTTGGTCAGCGGCAGCCATGTGCTGGTGTTGGCCACGCCGTTGATCTTCATGCTCTGGATGTAGGTGCCGTTGGCGCCTGCGTTCGGAGCCTTGATCGTCAGGATCTTGCCGTTGCCCATCTTGATCTTGGTGGTCGGGAACAGCGGGCTGCCGACCACGAAGCCGCCCAGGCCCGGCAGCTCGGGGTACAGGCCCAGCGCGCCCCACACATACCAGGCCGAGGTGGCGCCGAGGTCGTCGTTGCCGTTCAGCCCGTCGGCGCTGTTGCGGTACAGGTCGGTCAGGATGCGGCGAACCACTTGCTGCGACTTGTACGGCGCGCCCGCGAACAGGTAGGCCCAGGGCGAGCCGTGCTCGGGCTCGTTGCCCATGAAGGCATACGGGCTGTTGGCGCCGTCGTCGAGCTTGGTGAAGTGCTCGTCCAGGCGGGCGATGGCCGCGGCGTTGCCCCCCATGCGGTCGAACAGCCCGCGGTAGTTCTGCGGCACCATCCAGGTGTACTGCGCCGAGTTGCCTTCGACGAAGCTGTCGCCGCTGGTGCGGCTGAAGCCGTTGACGAAGCCGCCGGTGTCCAGGCGCGGGTGCACGTAACCCGAGAAGTCCGAGTACAGCGACTTCCAGTCTTGCGCATAGCCCAGGTACTGGTCGCGCTTGGCGTTGTTGCCCAGCGCCGCAGCGAAATGGGCGATCGCCGAGTCGGCCAGCGCGTATTCCAGCGTCGTGGCCGAGGGGCCCCACACGCCGCCGGCGCCGTTCGGGATGTAGCCGTGGCTCTGCTGCGCGGCCAGGCCGACGCGGGTTTCGCAGTTGCGCGAGCGCGTGCCCGGCTGCGTGGCAGCTTGCTCCATGTACTTCAGCGCCGAGGCGGTATCGAAGTTCTTGCCGCCGAAGGCGTGCAGGTTGGCCACGATCGCCGCGCCGGCATCACCCACCATCACGCAGGTGTCGTCGTTCGCCGTCGGCCACTTCGGGTAACCGCCGCCGCCTTTCTCGGCATCGACCACCATCGACTGCGCCATGTCGCTGGCCACCTTGGGCTGCAGCCAGCCGATCAGCTGCACCTGCGAGCGGTAGATGTCCCAGCCCGAGAAGGTGGCGTACTTGTCCCAGCCGTCGGCCGTGTAGATCTTGTTGTCGAAGCCGATGTACTGGCCGTTCACATCGCTGAACAGGTTGGGGTGCAGCAGCGAGTGGTACAGCGCGGTGTAGAACTTGGTGCGGTCGTCGGTCGAGCCGCCGGTGACCTGCACCTTGTTCAGCAGCTTGTTCCAGCTCGTCTTGGCCGAGGTCTTGACGGTGTCGAAGTCGACACTGGCCAGCTCGGTCTGCATGTTGAGCTTGGCGTTGTCGGTGCTGACGTAGGACACGCCGACGCGCAGGTGCACCTGGCCGCCGCCGGCGAACTTGACCCAGCCGCCGTTGTTCTGCGCCCGCGGTGCGTTGCGCGAACCAGGCGTGACCGTATCGCCCTGGTAGGTGCCGAAGCTCGCGAAGGGCTTGTCGAACTGGCCGTGGAAGTAGACGAAGTAGCCGCCGCCACCGCAGACGCCGCCGGTCTCGACGAAGCCGCGGACCTCGTTGGTGCCGACGATCTCGAGCATCGCGCTGCGCGCACCCACGCCGTTGCGGCCGACGTTCAGGATCATCGTCGCGTCGTTCGTCTGCGGCCAGGTGAAGCGGCCGAAGCCGGCGCGCTTGCTGATCGTCAGCTCGTTGTTGACGCCGTTGTTCAGCCCGACGCGGTAATAGCCCGGCGTCGCCGTTTCGTTGGCATGCGAGTAGGGCACCTGGTAGCTGCTCAGGTGCGTGCCGGGCGACTGGCCCACGTTGCCGACGATGGGCAGGAACGAGATGTCCTGCTGGATCGAGCAGCCGGTGCCGCTGGAGTGGATCAGGCTGATGCCCTGGATCACGCCCTTGTCGTAGTTGTAGCCACCGAAGCCGTAGAACTCGCCGTAGCCGGTGTCGGGGCTGAACTGCACCATGCCGAAGGGCAGCGTCGCCCCGGGGAAGGTGTTGCCCACCGCGCCGCCGGTGCCCTGATCGCCATCGGGGTTGCCGATCTTGGTGCCGATGAAGGGGTTGACCATCGCCAGCAGGTCCGCATTCGCGGCCTCCGTGCCGGCGGCCAGCGCCTGGGCGCGCTCGTCGCTGTCGGCCTCGGCGTTGGTGTCGTCGGAAGTGTCGTTGCCCCCGCAGGCGGCGAGTGCCAAGCCTGCGGCGAGCACGACCTGGAGCGCGATTCGGCGCTCGGTCGTCTTGAGCCTTCTCATTCGGAAACTCCTCTGAAGTTGTTGGGTATTCCTCAGGCCGCTGCAGCGCGGGGCAGGGCCGTGCGCTACGGGTGGCAGCGCCGGCCCCTTCTTGTTGTGATCAGGTCAGGGCGCCGCGTTCAGCAGGTCCAGCGCGCTGTGCTGGCGGGCGGCGTCGATCGAATCCAGCGGCCCGGCAAAGTGCAGGCCGTAGGCGTCTTGCGGGTTGCGGTCGTTCGCATAGGCGCTGTCGGCCTGACGCTTCAGGTAAGCGGTGTACGGGTGCTTGGCCAGCAGCGTGTTCAGCGCGCGCAGGCCGCGCACATGCGCGCCCTTGAACGATGGGCCGTCGCCGCCGCAGCCGTTGTTTTCGCAGGGCTCGCGCAAGATGCCGTTGGCGTCGTGCAGCAGCGGTGTCGTGGTCGACGCATTGGCGATGCGCTTGGCCATCGTCTTCACGGTCTTGTCGCCAGTGGCGCGGTACAGCTCGGCCAGCGCGCCCACCAGCACGCCCTGGTTGTAGGTCCAGACCTGCGAGCCGTTGTTCTTGCAGGTCGTCAGGCTGATGCCGTCGTTGACCAGGTTGTCGGCGTTGACCATGCCGGTGCCCTTGAACCACGCCCACTCGTCCTTGGCCCGCTTCAAATACAGCGTGTCGCCGGGGATGCGGTTATGCAGCGCCGCGGTGAGGTGCAGGTACAAACTGTTGGCGATCGCGTTCTTGTAGGTTTTGGCGTCGCTCCACCAAACACCGCCGCCGCAGGTGCCGTCCCAGAATGTGGCCATGTAGTCGGCGTCGGCCTTGGCGGTATTCAGGTAGCGCTGGTCTTTAGTCTGGTCATATGCGGCGATCCAGGCCAGGCCCCACCAGCCGGTATCGTCGATATAGTCATTTCGGAATTGACCCTTGGCAGAATTGATATTGCGGTCGTAGGTGTTGGCAATGGCGTAGGTGTAACTCCCCATGCCGCTCGCCTGGATGTTCTGTATGAGCGCCGTCAGCGCATTGGCCGAATTCCACCAACCGGTGGTATCGAACAAACCCGTACCCTGGTTGTAGAAGCCCATCAGCGCGGTGGCGGCCGCCGTGCGCCGATCGCCGGCGTTCCAGGTCGTGCGGGCCCAGGCGGTGCAGGCGATCTCGGGCCGGTCGCCCGCCTTGCCGCAGGCGCGCAGCACACCCACGCCGCGGTTGGCCCAGTCGTCGACATTGAACATCTGCGTGCGCCAGCCCTGGTTGCCCGCGGGCACGGTGGTGTCGCCCAGCTTGCTGCCGCCGGCCCAGCTACGGCCGTTGTCGAACGAGCGGTCGAGCCACACCTCGTCGCCCGGCGAGCCGTTCTCGATCGAGGCCCAGCCCATGTCGTCGGCGTCGTCGAGGTGCAGCACCAGCTTGCGCGAGTAGATCGTTGCGCTGACGGCCTGGCGGTCGCCGGGCGAGAGCGCCGGGTCGCGGCCGTCGCAATAGCGGTCGCAGATGGTGGCGGCCACCGCGCCGTGCGCCAGCGCCCCGAAGATCGTCGGGGCCAGCAGCCATTTGGCAGCGTCGGCAAGGCGAGAGCGGGAAAGCGGCATGGGTGACTCCGTTCGAGAAGTGGCCTGCGGTTGGCAAGCGAGCGAAAGCGCTTTCTACTTCAGGAAACGTTAAGGTCACATTTATAGAAAACCCTAGACGTTCAAACAAGACCGCGCTGGATTCAGATACTCGGTTGCCGGTCGATGTTGGGTGGGGATTGGGTCGATCTGCGGGGCTTTCGAGGCAGGCTGCCGCTCCGGTGCCGGTACTCTGTTGCAAAGGCCCGAAACCCACGCAGCGATGACACCGTTGTCGACTGTGGCCGCGGCCTGCTTGAAAACGTTATCTGCCTGCACGCGGGGCAACCATTGTTGCGACTGGTTTCATTTTGGTTATGTGCCACGCGGGGTCATTGGAATCAGTTCCAAAAGTATGACCTATAAACCAGACCGAGGCGGCGGGCGGGTGGCGAACACCAAAGCCAACGCGCGTCGGTAAAAACCCCGTCTGCTCGGCCTGATTCTGAAACCGAGAGGGCGCTTCGAATGCTCAACAAAATGGTTGTTGACAATTTCTTCGATGGTTCGACCAGCCATTCGACAGCCCCGGTTCGACATCTGCGCGCCTGGCTCGTCGTCGGGGGCCTGCTGGTGGCCGGCGCTGCGCAGGCCGACCTGACCTGGCCCACCAAGCAGTTGCTGCCCAGCTTTCCGGCGCCCCGGGCCACGCAAGACCTGATCACGCTGCGCGAAACCCCGCTGCGCTGGGAGGCTGAGGGCCCGCTCGTCTCGCACGGCACCGGTCACGCAGACGGTGACGGCTGGCTCTGCCAGACCGGCATCGACGCGCCCAACGCCCACATGGTCTATGGCCCGTACGACAGCAGCGTGCCGGCCGGGCCGAACACGGCCGAGTTTCAGCTCAAGATCGACAACAACACCGCCAACAACGACCCGCAGGTGGTGCTGGACGTGCGCGATGCGACCACCGGCGCGGTGCTCGCGCAGCGCACCGTCAACCGGATGGATTTCCCGTTGGCGGGCCAGTACACGGGCTTCCAACTGCCGTTCACCCTGGCCGCCGCCGACCACTCGCTCGAGCTGCTCGTGTACTGGCTGGGCGGCGCCTACATCAAGGTCGACCGGGTCGGCGTGGCCCAAGGCCCCAGCGCCGACGAGATGGTCTTGTTCGCCTCGCTCAAGGGCATCGTCAACTTCAAGAAGCCGCGCATCTTCTCGTACGAGGGCGACGCGTTTGCCGAAGGCCCGACCACCTGGCTGCAATCGCTGGGCCTGCAGTGGGTGGAGGTGAGCGACAAGTGGAGCCTGATCACCAAGTACCGCGACTCGCTCGCCGGCCTGATCGTCTACGACCCTGCGCAGCCCGACACCATCAACCTCGCCACGGCGATCGCGCGCAAACGCAAGGCGCTGATCGCGTCGCCCACGTTGGCGGCCAGGCTGACGGCCGCGCCGTACAACCTGCCCGTCCTCGTCGACTTCCGCGGCCAGTTCAGCAGCAAGCTGCAGGTCTACCAAACGCTGTTCGACAGCTACTGGCCCACGTTGACGCACCGCGCGGTGGTCAGCATCTCGCCCACGATCCACAAGGCGGCGGTTCGCGAATACGCCACCGCCGTGGGCACGGCCACCATCTGGCTCGACCCGCGCGTGCCAGGCGAAAGCGAGTTGCTGAACAGGTTTCTCGCCGGCATGGGCGCGGGCACCGTGATGCTCGGCTGGTGGCCGGAAGAGGGCAGTGGCGTCGAGCGCGCGTCGCAATACGGCATTGCCACCGTGGCGAGCGATTGGTCGAGCAACCTCACCGTGCACAGCGGCATGCCGCGCACGATCCAGATCGCACCCACGCCCACCAAGCCGCCGCTGCAGAACAAGCTCTACGTCGCGTTCATCTTGAGCGACGGCGACAACCTGCAGTACGTCGAGCACCTGATGCGCAAGCTCTGGAACAACCCCGACCGCGGCAAGGTGCCCATCGGCTGGACGGTGTCGCCGGCGATGGTCGACGCGATGCCTGGTGCGCTGAACTTCTTCCACACCACGTCCACCGTCAACGACAACCTCATCTCCGGCCCCTCGGGCTACGGCTACACCTACCCCAACTCGTGGACCAACGCCGCGGCGCTGGACCAGTTCGTCGCCAAGACCGAGCGCTACAACCAGAAGGCCGGCCTGAAGGTGATCACCGTGTGGAACACGATCACCGGCGGCATCAGCCAGGCCTCGGGCAACGCCTATGCACGCAACGCGCCCACGCTGCTGGGCCTGACCGCGCAGAACACCGGCGGTGGCTTGACCCTCTACAACAACAGCCTGCCGGGCATGGCCTTGTCGTGCAACTACTGCACCGACGAGCAGGCGATGAAGAACCACATCGCCTCGGCCGCCGCGGGCTGGAACGGCGCGTCACCCCGCTTCATCCTGATCCAGGCCCAGCCCTGGACCAACGTGACGCCGACGACCTTCTTGAACGTGGCCAACAGCCTGGGCGGCGACTACGTCGTCGTCCGGCCGGACACCGCCTTCCAACTGATCCGCGAGGCCAACGGCCTGCCGCGGTGGTGATTGGCCGAATGGCCGAATCGCCGAGCGGCCGCGGCGCCGTTTCGCCTTGATTCAAGTCTCGATTCATGCCCTGAGGAGAAGTGCCGATGAGAGTGAACAACCCAACCCGCTGGCGGGCCTGGCTGGCCAGCGCGGCGGCCGGTGTGCTGGCCTGCGCCGCGGCGCAGCCGGCGCTCGCGATCAGCCGCGGCGCGAATGTGCCGTGGACCGAATACCAGGCCGAAGACGGCCAGACCAACGCACAGATCCTCGGCCCCAGCCGCCAGAAGTGGGACGCCAACCACATCGAGGCCGAAGCCATCGGCCGCAAGGCCGTGCGGCTCAACAAGACCGGCGACTACGTTTCATTCACCAACCAAAAAGCCGCCAATGCCATCGTCGTCCGCTATTCGATTCCCGATTCCGCTGGTGGCGGCGGCATCGACGCCACGCTCGGCCTGTACATCAACGGCACCCGGGTGCGCACGCTGCCCCTCACGTCGCGCTACGCGTGGTCGTACCTCGGCGGCAAGATCGGTGACCCCGTCGTCGACGTTCCCGGCCCGCAGCCGCACACCTTCTTCGACGAAGTCCGCATGCTGGTCGACCCGATCCCGCAAGGCGCGACCGTCATGCTCAAGCGCGACGCCCAAGACAGCGCGCCTTTCTACGTCATCGATCTGGTCGATCTGGAGCAAGCTCCGCCCCCGTTGACGATGCCCGAGGGCTTCACCTCGGTCACCCAATTCGGCATCTTCCCGGACGACGGCGTCGACCACGCCGACGACATCCTGCGGGCCATGCGCTCGACAGCCAAGCTGTGGTTCCCGGCCGGCAACTACCTGGCCAACGTCATCCACGGCGGCAACGTGGGCCTGGACAACCCCGGCATCGAGATTCGCGGCGCCGGCATGTGGCACACCAACATCCGCGGCGCGAAGTCGATGTTCTTCTGCTACGGCGCCACCGCCCGCTGCGTGTTCGGCGACTTCTCGATCTTTGGCGAATCGAAGGCCCGCGACGAAGAAGCCAACGGCCCGCAGAAAGCCTTTGCCGGCCCGATGGGCAAGAACAGCCTGATCGAAAACGTCTGGATCGAGCACAAGGTGGCCGCCATCTGGGTGGGCAACGACCCGCCGTACCAGACCCAGCCGACCGACGGCCTCGTCATCCGCAACTGCAGAATCCGAAACACCTACGCCGACGGCGTGAACCTCGACAACGGCACCTCGAACTCGATCGTCGAGAACTGCCACATGCGCAACACCGGCGACGATGCGGTGGCGATCTGGGCTATCCAGTGGACGAAGTGGGTCGCCTACAAGACCTACGAGTTCGGCCCGAACTTCTTCACCGATGAGCAGCGCAACGCGCCAGACCAGGGCATCGGCCACGGCAACATCGTGCGCCATGTGTCCGTGCAGATGCCGTGGCGCGCCAACTGCTTCGCGGTCTACGGCGGGGCCGACAACATGTTCCGCGACAGCACCTGCGAAGACGTGTTGACCTACCCCGGCATCTTGATCGACCACGAGTTCAGCCCATATCCCTTCGCCAAGCCGCGCACCACCTTCCAGAACATCTCGCTCACGCGCGCCGGTGGCACGATGTTCCGCGAAGACGGCCCCAACCCCTGGCACCACGGGGCGCTGAAGTTCTACCTGCGCGAAGGCAGCATCAGCGACATCTACGTGAACGACCTGGACATCATCGAGCCCACCTACGCCGGCATCGAGTTTCGCGGCTTCGGCACGCCTTACGTCCAAGGTGAACGCATCCCGCCGTATGCGCTGCAGGCGGCCGACAACGCCACGATGACCCGCGTCAAGCTCGAGAACGTGCACGTCAAGCGCGCCGGCACCTACGGCATCGAGGTGGCCGACGGTGGTGGCCGCGGCTCGGTGCGCTTCGTCGGCGTCACCGTGGCCGGCTCCAAGGTTGCGCCCTTGCAGCGCGAGAACGCACCCGACAGCTTCTTCGACAAGGGCGCCGGCAACAAGGGCTGGTGACCCGCCTCTAGTGGCCTGTCACATTGAAATGGGAGTGGAGGACGGCGCGAGACGGTGTGCAATGCAAGGCGCGAAGCACAGCGATGCCCCGTGGCATCGCGAGCATTCGCAACGCCGCAGTGCGCACCGTATCGCGTCGGCAGCCACTTCCGATTTCAGTGTGACAGGTCACTAGACACCGCCAAAGCGGCGCCCCGTGCCATGGGGCGCAGCGCCGCTGTGCCCGACGCACAGAACCGACATACCAACGAGAGAGACCCTGCATGACACCCCAACTCCTTCTTGTCGCGTTGGCCAGCGCCGCGGTGCTGGCCGGTTGCGGCGGCGGCACGGCCGATGACACGGCCAGTGCGCCGAACGCCGCGCAGCGCACACACGCACTGGCCGCTGCGGCCGACACCGCTGCGCCCGCCACGGTCCCCGTGCCTCGCATGATCACCCCGTGGACGGACGCCGCCTTGCAAGCGCCCGTGCCACTGCCCGAGTACCCACGCCCGCAGATGACCCGCAGCGACTGGGTCAACCTGAACGGGATGTGGTCTTACCGCGGCGGCGCCGGCGCACCTGATGCCGAGCACCCGCCAGTGAGCGCACCCACGTTTCCGCAGAACCCCGAGCAGATCCGCGTGCCTTACCCGGCCGAGTCTTACCTCTCGGGCATTCAGCGCATGGGCGAGCGCCACCTTTGGTACAAGCGCAGCTTCACCGTGCCGGCCGGCTGGTCGGGCAAGCATGTGCTGCTGAACTTCGGCGCGGTCGATCGCCTGGCCACCGTCTACGTCAACGGCACCCAGGTCGGCCAGCACAGCGGCGGCTACGACAGCTTTAGCTTCGACATCACCAAGCACCTGAAGGCCGGTGCCAACGAGCTGGTGGTCGGCGCCTTCGACCCCACCGACGGCAGCGACATGCTGGGCAAGCAGACCAACTCGCCCGGCGGCATCTTCTACACGCCCAGCTCGGGCATCTGGCAGACGGTGTGGCTCGAGCCCGTGGCCGTGGCCCACATCGACAGGGTCGACCTGACGCCCAACGTGGCCAACGAGTCGCTGAAGATCGCGCTCAAGGGCAAGAAGCTCGACGGCCTGACCATCGACGCGGTGGTCACCGCCAATGGCGTGAAGGTCGCCACCGCCAGCGGCAGCGCCACCAAGGCGCTGAACGTGAAGGTCAGCAACCCGCACCTCTGGTCGCCGGACGATCCGTTCCTCTACGACCTGACGCTCAAGCTGAAAAACGCCAACGGCAAGGTCGTCGACACCATCGGCAGCTACTTCGGCATGCGCTCGATCAGCGTGGGCGATGTGGGCGGCGTGCCGCGGCCGTTGCTCAATGGCCAATTCGTCTTTCAGAACGGCCCGCTCGACCAGGGCTTCTGGCCCGATGGCAACTACACCGCGCCGACCGACGAAGCGCTGAAGTCTGACCTGGTGGCCACCAAGGACCTGGGCTTCAACATGGTCCGCAAGCACATCAAGGTCGAGCCGCAGCGCTGGTACTACTGGGCCGACAAGCTGGGCCTGTTGGTCTGGCAAGACATGCCCCACGCCTGGGACGCCGAGAACAACACGGCCGTGCGCGACAAGGTGCGTGCCGAAGACCAGGAGATCGTCAACGAGCACCGCTCGTCGCCCGCGATCGTCACCTGGGTGATCTTCAACGAGAGCTGGGGCGATTTCGACATGCCCGGCATGGCCGCCACCTTCCGCCAGTGGGATTCGACGCGCCTGATCAACACCCACTCGGGCATCAACTGGGCGCCGGGCGACAGCGGCGCAGGCGACCTGATCGACCTGCACGACTACCCCGGCCCCGCGGCGCCAGACTGGCAGCCCGGCCGCATCTCGGTGCTGGGTGAATACGGCGGCAACGGCCTGCGCGTGGACGGCCACATGTGGAACCCCGACTCCACCTGCTGCTACGTGCTCTACCCCGACCAGGCCTCGCTTCAATCGGCCTACGCGGGGCAGGTGAACCGCATCCGCGAGCTGGCCAACACCAAGGGCCTGAGCGCGGTGGTCTACACCGAGATCACCGATGTGGAAGACGAACTCAACGGCTTCCTCACCTACGACCGGCGCATCCACAAGATGGACTTCGCCTTCGTTCGCGCCGCCAACCGGGCACTGGTCGAAGGCGTGCCGTACTTCCGGCTCGGCACGTCGTATTCGCTGCGCACCGTCACGCCGGGTGTGACCGACCGCTACATCCGCCACTTCGACAGCCTGGGCTACACCGCGGTGGTCGACGACGCGAGCAGCGCCGTGCTGAAGCAAGACGCCTCGTGGAAGCCGGTGACCGGCCTGTCGAACAGCGCGTGTTTGTCGTTCGAGTCGGTGAACATCCCCGGCAAGTTCATGCGCCACCTCGACGGCCGCATCCGCATCGACGCGAGCGACAACAGCGATGCCTTCAAGCAATCGGCCACCTTCTGCCCGCGCAAGGCGCTCGATGGTGGTGGTGGCGTGTCGTTCGAGTCGGCCAACAAGCCCGGCTTCTACATCCGCCACCAGGCTGAAGGCGTGTGGCTGCATCCATCAGACAACAGCGAGCTGTTCAAGGCCGATGCCTCGTGGGCGCAGCAGACGGGCTGGTGGCGCAGCGCGGTGATCCTGCCCACCGGCAACTTCCAATCGCTGCGCGTGCTGACCCCGGGCTTCGACAACCGCTACCTGCGCCACATCGACGGCCTGGCCAACACCGAGGTGGTGACCAGCGGCAGCGACGCCGTGCTGAAGGCCGACGCCACCTGGCGCCTGGTGCCGGGCCTGGCGAACGCCAGCTGCTACTCGTTCGAATCGCGCAACTTCCCCGGCGAGTATCTGCGCCACCAGGCCTCGCGCGTGAAGCGCATGCCGCTCGAGAACTCAGACCTCTATCGCCAGGATGCGACCTTCTGCTCGGCGGCCGGGCAGGGCGGTGGCGTGCGCTTCGCGGCCATCAACTACCCGAACCGCTTCATGCGGCACTACGCCGCGCAGGTGTGGATTGCCGACGGCTACGGCGGCAGCGACTGGAACACCTCGGGCAGTTTCGAGAACGACACGCGCTGGGCCGTGGAAGCCGCCTGGGCGCCGTGAGCCCAGGGCGGCCACACCCGACGGCCACATCGAACGGCCGCCCCATGCCTTGAACAACGAGAGGCGGGCCCCACGCCCGCCCCGATTCGGCAGGGACACCACCACTTCATTTCTGCAAGGAGACCACTGATGCACACGAAACAGCGTATCCAGCGTACGGGCCCGGTCGTCATTCGCTCGGTCTTGAACCGCCTCACGTGGGTGGCCGCCGCCGCGGCGATGGCCACCACCGCTGCCCACGCGGCCGACATGAAGGTCTTTGGCGCCCACCCGCAAGGTGCGGCACTGACCCGGCTGGAGATGGCCCGCCCCGCCGATCTGCCGGCCAAGGGCACGTTCCCCGTCAACGTGAACATGCGCCAGCTGCGCAAGCTGCCGCTCAACGCCGAGGTCGAGCTGAACCTGCCCGACGGCCGCAGCGTGGCCGTGGTGCACGACGACACGCGCCGCAGCGAATCGGGCAACGTCACGTTCGTGGGCCACCTGCGTGACCAGGGCATGGACTACCGCGTGATCTTGACGGAGGCGCCCGATGGCCTGGCCAACGGCATCGTCACCTTGCCCGAAGGCGGGTTGCGCGTGGAGGGCCGCACCGGCCAGACCTGGCTGATCGACCCGCAGCGTGCCGGCATCGGCTACGCGCCGCTGGCCGAGCCGCGCCTGCCCGAAGGCTTGAGCGCGGCGGTCGAGCGCAAGCGCGATGAAGCGGCCGCACCCGAGGGCATCGCCCAGCCGCTGGCGCAGTCGACGGTCGACATGATGGTTGTCTACACGCCCAACATGGTCAGCCGCTACGGCGGCGACGCCGGCGCCCGCGCGCGCATCGACAGCCAGATGGCGATCTTCAACCAGATCCTGCGCGACAGCGCGGTCGAGGTGACCGCGCGCCTGGTCAAGACGCTGTATGTGAACCAGGACGACAACGTCAACCAGGGCACGCTGCTGACGATGATCACCAACGGCCAGGGTGCCTTCTCGGGCGTGCGCCCCGCGCGCGACGCGGCCAAGGCCGACGTGGTGCACCTGCTGCACAAGCCGACCGTGGGCGTGGGCTCTTGCGGCATCGCCTACCTCAGCGTCACCCAAGGCCCCACCGGCCATGCCGACTGGGCCTATGGCGTGACCGACGACAACTGCCCGACGATGGTGATGCCGCACGAGGTGGGGCACAACTTCGGCATGAACCACGACCATGCGCAGGGCGGCGGCGACCCGGTGTTCCCCTATGCCTGGGGCTACATCGTGCCGGGCACGAACTACGGCGACGTGATGTCTTACGCCGGCACGCACTACTACAAGTATTCGAACCCGCGCATCGGCGGCTGCTCGGGCCAGGCCTGCGGCCAAGAGGGCTGGGCCGACGCGGCGCGGGCGATCAACGGCACGAAAGACATCGTCGCCAACTACCGCATCGGCAGCCTCGCACCGGCATGCTTCTACGAGCACGCCAACTACGCCGGCAGGGGCTTCTGCGCAACGGGCGACAGCGCGTGGGTCGGCCAGGACTGGAACGACCTGATCTCGTCGGTGCGCGTGCCTGCCGGGGCTCGCGTGACGCTGTATGAGCACGCCAACTACGGCGGGCGTGCGGTGGTGCTGACCGGTGACACCTCGATGGTGCCGCTGGATTTCAACGACAAGACTTCATCGTTCAAGATCGCCCGCTGATGTGGGCGGCAGGGGAGAGAGATATGTTCATTCGTTCGTCACGTGCCCGGTGCACTCCCATCGCGTTGGCCGTTTTGATCCTGGGCTGCGCATTCGTGTCTGAAGCTTCTGCGCAGGCGGCTGAATCGAGCCCCAAGGATTGGGCGGTGGTGTCGGGCGCGGCCCGTTTCGAGGTGTTGTCGCCGCGCCTGATTCGCACCGAGTTTGCAGGGGACAAGCAGTTTCAGAACGCCGGCACCTTCAATGTGGTGGGCCGCAACAAGTTCACCAAGCCGAAGTTCACGGCTGAGAGCGCGAACGGCTGGCTGACCATCACCACCTCGGCGATGGTGCTGAAATACAAAGAAGGCTCGGGCGCCTTCAATGCGCGCAACCTGGTGGTGCACTTGGCGGGCGACGAGCCGCTGGCGGTGGTGCCCTGGCAGCGCATCGAGTGCGAGCTGGGCAACCTGTGCGAGGCCGAGCAACAGGCTTCGACCGGGCCCTCGCTGGCCACCGACCACACCGGCTACACCGGCGACGGTTTCGTGGCCGGCTTCACCAACGTGAACGATGCCCTGGCCATCGACGTCAACGTGCCCCAGGCCGGCACCTATTCGTTTCAGGCGCGTTACGCCAACGGCGTGGGCGGCGACGGCCAGCACACCCAGCGCAGCCTGAGCCTGGCCGTGGACGGCGTGGCCGCGCCGGCGCTGGCCCTGCCCACCACCGCCAACTGGGACACCTGGGCCGTGGCCAGCGGCGCGCTGCCGTTGAAGGCCGGCCACAACACCGTGCGGCTCTTTCGCGCCGCGGGTGACTCGGGCAACGTCAACATCGACAGCCTGGCCGTGGTGAACCTCGGCGCCGGCTACCCACCGCCATCGTCTCGCCAGGCGCTGGACTGCGCCTATGGCACCGTGTGCGAAGCCGAGACCACCCGGCTCGCCGGTTCTGCCACCACGATGACAGACCATGCGGGCTACGCCGGCCGTGGCTTCGTGGCCGAGATCAACCAGGGCGCCAGCCTGGCCACCCGCATCGCCAGCGTGCCGGCCGATGGCACCTACACCCTGCAGCTGCGCTACGCCAACAGCACCGGCGGCGATGGGTTGAACCAGACCCGCACGATGCGCGTCAGCGCCAACGGCGCCAACACCACGCTCAGCCTGCCACCAACGGGCAACTGGGACACCTGGAAGACGGCCACGGTCGACGTGGCGCTGAAGGCCGGCGACAACGACCTGACGCTGAGCTGCCCAGACATCGCCAGCTGCCATGTGAATGCCGACACCCTCGCCATCACGGCCACCGGCGCGCCCGCGTTGACGGCGCACATCCCGCTCGGCGGCTACCGCCGCAGCCTCGACCAGATCCACGGCGGCGGGGCGCCGCTGACGCCGGGCCTGCTGCACCGCGATGGCTGGTACCGGCTGGACGACACGCTGTCTGGCCTGTACGACAGCAAGACCGACGTGCTGCAGCCGCGCCCGACCCATGGCGCCGAGAGCTATCAAGACGGCTACGTGTTCGCCTACGGCCGCAACTACAAGAAGGCGCTGGGCGACCTGGCCACGCTGACCGGCCCCTCGATGCTGCTGCCCCGCTGGGCCTATGGGGTGTGGTTCTCGGAGTATTACGACCGCACCGCGGCAGACTTTCAGAACAACATCGTGCCGCGCTTTCGCTCCGAAGGCGTGCCGCTGGATGTGCTGGTGGTCGACACCGATTTCAAGGCGGTGGACACCTGGTCCGGCTGGGAGATCGACACGGCCAAGTTCCCCAACCCGAAGGGCTTTCTCGATTGGGTGCACGGTCAGGGCTTGTTCGCGCCGTTCAACATCCACCCGTCCGTGGTCGGCAACGACCCGCAGTTCGCGCAGGCGCAAGCCACCGCCAAGAACAAGCTGGCTCGCACCTATTGCGGCGGCACGGCCGGGTCCAACCCTTTCGGCTGTTATGGCTTCGACTGGGGCGACGCCGATCAACTGGCCGCCTACTTCGGTCTGCACCAGCAGATGGAAGACCAGGGCGTGGACATCTGGTGGCTGGACTGGTGCTGCGACGGCTCGACCAACTCGCGCCGTGAGGTGACATCCGACGCCTACATCAACCAGAAATACGCGGCCCGCGTGAGCAAGAAGGTCGGCCGTGGTTTCGCCTTTTCGCGCGCCTACGGCTCGGGCCCGGCCAACAACCTGCCCAACGAACCCACCGGCCCGTGGGCAGACAAGCGCAGCACGCTGCATTTCACCGGCGACACCTATTCGACCTGGGACATGCTGGCCACCGCGGGCGGCTACACCGCCGCCGAGTCGGCCGCCACCGGCATCGCCTCGGTCAGCCACGACATTGGCGGGCACAACAACCCGGGTGACCAGGCGCCGGGCGCCGAGCCTGGCACCACACGCATGTCCGACGACATGTACGCCCGCTGGGTGCAATTCGGCGCCTTCCAGCCCATCTTGCGCCTGCACAGCAACCACAGCGACCGGCTGCCTTGGCAATACGGCGCGGCGGGCAAGGCATCGGCTACCAAGTTCTTGCGCTTGCGCGAGCAACTGGTGCCCACCACCTACTCGTTGGCATGGAAGGCCAACAAGACGGGCGTGCCCCTGGTGCGGGCGATGTACCTGGAGTATCCGAACGAAGAGGCCGCCTACGCCACCGCATGGTCGCAATACTTCTACGGGCCCGACATCCTGGTGGCGCCGGTCGCGGCGCCCGGCAGCTCTGCCAGCACCTCGGTGTGGCTGCCGCCCGGCCAGTGGACCGACTACTTTTCTGGCACCACCTACAACGGCAACAGCACGCCCACCATCACCACTGACCTGAGCTCGATGCCGGTGTTCATCAGGCAGGGTGGGCTGCTGGTGACCCGCAGTGACAACGCGCCCAACGACGTGCAAAACCCGATGACTGCACTGACCGTGACACTGGCAACCGGTGCCAAGGGCAAGTTCACGCTGTTCGAAGACGACGGCAAGAACCCCGACCTCGCGCAGAGCGCCACCACGGCGATGGTGTACGACGAAAGCGGCGGCAGCCACACCCTGAGCATCCACCCGGCCCAAGGCCGCTTCACAGGCCAGGTCATGCAACGCGCCTGGAGCGTCGTGTTCATGAACGCCAGCGCCCCCACCGCGGTGACCCTCGACGACGTGGCTGTGCCGCCGGGCAATTGGCACTACGACGCCGGCAGCCGGCGCCTGACCGTGCAGGTGGCCCAGCGCTCGGTGGTGAAGAAGACCACGGTGGCTTATCGCTGATCTGCCGTTGACGGCTATCGCGGTCGTCAACTGGCAGAACGGATTGCCGGCCCGTTGCGGACGTTCCGGGCTTGGGGGGCGGGGCGGGCCGCGGCGCGTCGCGGCGGGCGGTACCCGCTGGGGGCTCATGAGTCCGCGCCCTCGGCCTGCGGCCGAGGGTTCCCTGCAGTGCTCGCCTTCGTGGCCGCGGCCGAACTCGCTGCGTTCGCTTCGCTCTCTGCGCTCGAACAGCGGCCGCGAGTTTGTTCACGAGGCTCGCTGGCGCTCGCTGCCACGAACGCTGCGCGCTTCGGCGCTCCCAAAATCGCCCCCAGCGGGTACCGCCCGCCGCGAGGGCCATCGTGGTGGCGTTTCCCTGGTCAGGCCGCACGCGCCATTGCCGTGCACGCCCCGGCGAGCTCGGCGGCGAGTAACCGTCGCGGTGGATGAGCCATTGTCAGAGGCACAGCGCACCGAGGACGGACGCGGTTCATTGGCCACATACAAAAGTCTTGCCTGACATCGTAAATGTGGTGGATGACACCGCTCCCCGAAGTCAACAAGATTCCGGAGGAGGTGCCCTGCGCATGACAGAGACAGTCAGCGTTCTGAAGGAAATCGCGGAGAGTTCTAGCCATCTTTCGGCATGGGCGCTAGCCGTTGCCGGCGGAACGGTGGGGGCCATTGTCAGCACGTCCTATCGACGCCCAATCACGCTGCCGTCCAGACTTCCCTATTTACTTTTTGTCCCGGGTTGGATGTGCCTGGCTGCATCGTTGTACATGGGCAACCGCTTGGCCGGCGAGTACTTGGCATCGTTGCTGGTAAAGCCAGAAAGCTCTGCAGTCATTGCCTCCCAGATCAATGACACATATGCAAATCAGTGGAGTTGGCTCTTGTGGTCGTTGGCCTTCTTCGGCTGTTGGCTTCTCGTCTTCCTTCTTTTCTGGGTGTTCGGCAAGGAGACGGCAAAAGGAGGTGAGTCGTGAATCGAGTTCTTATCCTGTTGATCGCTACAGCTACGCTTGGTCAGGGTTTCGCTGCGGACCAATGCGACTGCACGATATATCCGTTCACACCGAATCCACCATGCTATGGCAAGTGCGTCGGGCAGTTGACATCCTTGAAGGGTACAGATTTCTCGAAAATCAAGCAGCTTGACCCTGGCGTCGCAGTCGGCCTCAAGGTGATCGCGTCGCGACCAGACAAATCGGCTATCGACTTTTCGAAGATCAAGGGCAAGAAGGATCTGGAAGGGCTGGCTCTTGAATCGCTCGAATCTTCGAAGAAGTTCGAGCTAGTTCCCGTCGAGTCCCCCGGCCCCGGCTCACGGTAGCGACATGTCTTGGGCGCCCGTTACCAATCGAGTCGGTTGCTCATGCTCACCGCTTTTGGGGGTGAACTCCGAGATACGGATGGCGCCCCCGGCCATCCTCTGCTCTTCAGGAGAGGATGCTTTGCAGTCTTTCGTGCAGACATTTGAGGCGCCACCGCCGCGTCGAAATTGCTCATTGCGACAAGCGTCCAACCTGGCGATCCAGTGGCCGACACAACTCTAGAAATAGAATGTTCCTAGACGCGCCGCGATAGCGCATGGGAGAACAAATGTCCGCGCAGATCGAGAGCATCAGCGTCAAGCGTTTCAAGCAACTCGCAGAGTTCGAACTGGATCTGAAGGACACAACCGTCCTTATCGGTGCCAACAACGCCGGCAAGAGTAGCGCTCTGCAAGCCCTGCACTTTGCTGTCTCAGTTGCCCAGACCGCCAAGCTTGTCGGCGACGGGGTCAACTGGGCAAAGGACAAATTTCAGGTCTCATTCAACCCGACGCAGCTTCTCTACTCGCCCGTTGCCGACGTTCTGTCGTTGGCACACGGCGGGCAACTACAGGAGCCGCCGGAGTCTCAGATAGAAATCAGCGTCGCTTGTGTGGACGGCACTAGCTGTGTTGTCTCGGTCCGCCGCGGTCGAAATCGAAACATCGCTGTGGTGGTTGAGGGAAGAAGGTTGGGGGAGCGTCTCATGGACCTCACCAACCCGTTCACGATCTACGCGCCGGGACTGGCTGGGATTGCCAAAGAGGAGCGCTACCAGTCACCTGGGGTTGTCCGGCGAATCGTTGCACGCGGCGATGCCAACCTCGTCCTGCGCAACGTTCTGCTGATGCTCAAGGATGCCGAAAACACAGAGGCAAAAGACCGGGCCGAACAGCTTACAAAGGGCAAGCTCAAGCCCGAGGAAATGCAGAGTTGGAAAGGCCCTTGGCAGCGATTCCAAGATGGCATGAAGAAGCTATTTGACGGTATCGACTTCGAAATTAAGTTCGATCGGGATCGCGATGAGCACATAGAAGTCTTCTTCACGAGACCTGGCAAGCCCCGATTGCCAATTGACGCCGCAGGTACATCCATACTGCAGGCCAGCCAAATCCTCGCATACATCACCCTCTTTCGGCCGAGTGTTCTGATCCTGGACGAACCGGATTCGCACCTGCATCCGAATAACCAGCGAGCTCTATGCAATCTGATACTTGACCTGGCCACCGAGCACGGCTTTAGGCCTCTCATCAGTACGCACTCCCGTCACGTGCTCGATGCGATGCGCGAGCGCTCGACAGTCCTGTGGGTGAGTAACGGAAGCAAAGTGGACTTCAACAGCGTGACGACGGCGTCATTGCTTATGGAAATTGGAGCGCTCGACTCCGTGGATTACTTCGCCGGCGGGTCCGTCAGATGCCTCTTTGCGACAGAGGACAGTGCCGCCGAGTCGATCAAGGCTCTCCACTCGCTGCTGAGCGTCAACGGATTCAAGCTGCCGGAGACTGATATACGCGCCTACTCAGGGTGCACCAAGATTGATTCTGCCAAGGTTCTCCGCGGCTTTCTCGCTGACAAGGCCTCCCAGGTCCAGTTCGTTCTGCATCGAGACCGGGACTACATGCCGGAGGAAGCAGCACAGAAGTTCGAGAGTGAGATCAGAGC
This sequence comes from Ideonella sp., assembly GCF_041914305.1. Lineage (NCBI taxonomy): Bacteria > Pseudomonadati > Pseudomonadota > Betaproteobacteria > Burkholderiales > Sphaerotilaceae > Ideonella > Ideonella sp. The sequence goes on along the minus strand of NZ_JAYSDQ010000016.1, from coordinate 162,638 downwards.
GATCGGGGCATTCCCTTTCCTGACAGCGCATTCGGATGCTGAGGGCTACTTCATCAACGCTGAACATCTCGCTCACTTGAACGCTGGACTTTCGGTGGCACGTGCTCAAGAACTGATTGATGAAGCTACTGAACAGTCGATGGGCAAGAGCCTCAAGACACTAACCAACCTTCGATTCGAAGTCGCACAGCGTGAACGCAAGGGTGGCAAGGCACCCGATGTTTTTGAAATTGCTGAAACAGCCAGAAGGGACTACGAGGCAAGCCCTTCCAAGTGGAGACGAGGCAAGCCCGTCTTGAACCTGCTGAAGCAGTTGATCCACCAAGAGCTAGGCAAGACGGCCAACGTCATTGACCCGTCTCCATACGTCATCATCCCGGACCTTCAGAAGATTAGCGCTCAGATTTGGCCTGCTACCTCGGCAGGTGAAGGTAAACAGGCCAGGCAACTGGTATCCCCTCCAAGTGATTCGGCAACGCAACTAGCGACCGAGACTTCCGCCGGACAGTCTGAAAGTGAGCCAGCAACTCCTCATTGAATCAGAGGACGAGTAGTGTGGCCGCCGCCTCTAGTACATCGAATGGCGACTTTGCCTCATCCTTTCAAGTGAACTGGCCGTCCGCTTCTGGTCTAGACCGCAAGTTCGAGGCGAAGCGAAGCGGTCACCGGCATGGCGCGAACGGCTTGCCCGGCGGCCGCTCAGCTTAGCGCGCCAAGCCCGGCCGATGTCGCAAGGCATCGTGGGTACCGCTGCGGGCGACCACGGGCAGCCTGCGTAGCGGCCATCCGCGGCACGCTACTAAAGCAGCGGCACCCCCAGGCACGCCGCAAGCGAGTCCATGTCAACGCAGGCCGTGGCCGGTTGACTCTCATACCGCGTGCCGAGACTTCGAAGGCACACAGCTTCCGCATGCGCACGCTGAATGAGCGGCTCTTTCGGGAGCGTTCCTCCGTTGACCTTGGCCGCAAGCGCGAGGCCCACATCATGATGTTGATCGAGGTCCATCAAGAGGTCGTGAGAAAAGTGCTCGTTCGACATTGCGCAGGCGCGTGATTCATTCGACGCTGTGGCCGACGACCCGACGCGCGCCTTCGCAATCTGAAGCGCCGCGCGCCAATGCGAGTCGCCCGTCATGATGTAGGCGAACGCGGTGGGGAAGTTGGGGTACGAGTTCGAAAAGGCCGTGCGCGCCGCCCGGTAGTCTCGCTTTCGGTAGGCGCGCTCGCCATCGCGATTGAGACGGTCGGCCGCACGTTTGTCGGCTGCGCTGCGGTCGGGCGCTTGACGGTCGATGTTCGAGAGGATGCGCAGCGTGTCCGCTGATGCTGGCTCGCGGGGCTGGTCGGCTGCTTCCGCAGCGCAGATGGATACCGCGAGCCAGATGGGGGCGCTGGTGAAGAGATGCCAAGTGACCTTGAGTGCGCTCATCGTGGCCTTGAGGGCTTACCGCGCTGGGTGAGCATTACCACGCCCTCAGCGCGCCGACGCAACGCGCTCGATCGCCGTGCGCACCTCCTGCGTGCTGATATTGCCGGCCCCGGTGCCGAAGCGTTTTTCAACGTCCCCCAGCACCTCAAAGCTTTGTTCGTAGCGCCGCCTGGCCTCGGGCTTGGCGCCCAGGGCTTCCAGGGCCTGGCCGAGGTGGTAGAGGTTGGCGCCGTGGGTGTAGAGGGGGTAGGCGTCTTGCTTGGCGCCGGCGGGTTGGCTGTCGAAGACCGTCACGGCTGTCTGCAGGCGATCGCGCGCTTGGGCTGCGTCGCCGGTGGCCAGCAGGGCGGCGCCGAGTTGCCCCAGGCAGTGGGCGCGCTCGAACCGGTAGCGAACGTTGGTGGGGTCGGCTTCGCTGAGCCTGTCCCAGATGGCGAGTGCTTTCAGGTGCTGCGCGCGGGCCTCGGCGGGCTGGTTCAGGCGGATGAGGGCGCGGCCCACGTCGTCGCTCATCGCGGCCACCCGGGCGGCGAGCAGCGCGTCTTCGGGCTTGGCGGCCAGCGCGCTTTCGAGCAGCGCGACACCCTGGCTGAAGGCGTCGTGGGCGAGCTTGGCGGTCTCTTGCGTGGTGTCGCGTTCGAGGTAGCGGTCGCCGAGCTGCGAGTAGTGGCTGCTGAGGTAGAGCTGCGCCTGCCGCTGGTTCGGGTTGCGCGCGAGCACGCGGCGCAGCAGCTCGGCGGCCTTCTCTGACTCGACCATGAAGCCGTCCATCGTGTCGGCGCCTTGCATGGCTTGTGCACGCTGGCCGAGCGTCGTGGCGAGCAGCATCAGGTCGGCTTCGTCGTCCGGGTGTGCGGCCGAGAGTTTTTGCGCAATGGCGACGGCGTTGGTGGCGGCGGCCAGCGCGGCGGCCGATTCAACGCGCATCGCCAGCAGGCTGGCCTGGCTTTTGTACAGGCTCACCAACTGCCGCAGCGCCGGCTCGTCTGTCATGCCTTCGAGCAGCGCCACCCCGCGGGCGTAGCTTTTCAAGGCACCGTCGGGGTCGCCCAGGTTGGACGTGAAGGCCTGGCCCTGGATGTCGCCGATCTTGCGGTAGGCGGTGGCCAGTTCCACCCGCAAGGCGGGGTCGCCGCTCGATTCGGCGCTCAGCTCTTCGAGGTACTTCAGGGCGGTCTGCACCAGCAGCTGGCGCGCGGGTGTGGCACCGGCCAGCTTGACGATGGCATCGTGCACTTCGAACATGAAGCTGTTGGCCAGCCGGCGCACGCTTTGCGCATGGTGCTCGGCGCGCTCGCGCTGCTGCCGAGCCTGCACCGCCTGGTAGCTCGCCACGCCGGTGCCCGCGATGAGGGCGATGTTGGCGAACAGCACCGCGCCCGCCACGGCCTTGTGGCGCAGCAGCAGCCGGCCGACACGGTAGCTGAGCGCGCCGCGGCGCGCCTGCACCGGCAGGCCGTCGAGGTGGCGGAAGATGTCGTCCCCCAGCGCTTCGGCCGACGGGTAGCGCCGATCGGCCTGCTTGCGCAGCGCCATCATCACCACCGCATCGAGGTCGCCCTGCAGTTGGCGCCGCAGCGGGCGCGGCAGTGTCTGGCCTGCGGCATCGAGCGCGCGGCTGGGCGGCACCGGCTCGGTGTCGCAGATGGCGCGGGCGAGTTCGTAGCTGCTGCCGGTGGTGTCGCCGTAGGGGCTGACGCGCGTGAGCAGCCGGTACAGCACCACGCCCAGCGCGTAGATGTCGCTGGCTGGCGTGGCGGCTTCGCCGCGCACCTGCTCGGGGCTGGCGTATTCGGGCGTCAATGCCCGCTGCGCCGTGGCCGTGACCGTGTCATCGTGGGTCGGCCCGATGCGTTTGGCGATGCCGAAATCGACCAGCTTTACCACGCCCTGGGCCGTGACGAGGATGTTGCTGGGCTTCAGGTCGCGGTGCACCACGCCTTGGCGGTGCGCGTAGTCCACCACCTGGCACACGGTGCGGAACAGGCGCAGCCGGCCTTCGATGCCGAGCTCGCGCGAGCCGCAGTACACATCGATGGGCTGGCCATCGACAAACTCCATCACGAAGTAGGGCGTGCCGTCGTCGGCCACGCCGGCGTCCAGCATCTTGGCGAGGTTGGGGTGGTCCAGCGCGGCGAGGATGCGGCGCTCGGCATCGAAGCGCTGGCGCAAGAACTCGCCGTCCAGGCTTTCGCGCACCAGCTTCACGGCCACTTGCTGCTCGTACTGGCCATCGGCCCGCTCGCCCCGGTAGACCTCGCCCATGCCGCCGCGCGCGATCAGTGCCACCAGGCGGTAGGCCCCCAGCCGGCGCCCAACCCATGCGGGCGCGGGCTGCTGGCCGAGGTCGTCCATCAGTTGCTCGCTCGGGTGCGAGTCCAGCGGGGTGTCGCTCAGGTCGCTGGCGGCGAGCAGGGATTCGAGCTCTCGGCGCAGGCCGTCGTCGCCCTCGCACACGCGGTCGATGAACCCCGGCCGCTCTTCGACCGCGAGCGACAGCCCATCGGCCAGCAGGCCTTTCAATCGCTGCCAGGCTTGCGGATCCAGCGTTTGGGTCATGCGAGATGCTCGGCGGCGATCGTGGCTCGACCGTGGGTGGTGATGGTGCTTGTCGCGGTGGAGTGGGGTGCCATGAGGCCTTGCAGAGTTGACGGTGCAGGGGAGAAAAGATGTTAGCCCGCCCCGGGTTCAGCGAGCCCGCTGCGACATGGCGCGCACTGCGTTCTGCGTGCGGCAACACGCTGCTGCGGGGCGCGCATTTCGGGCCCGCGCAGACGCCTTCGCGCGTCGAGGCGGGTGCTGGGCGGTTCATCACAACAATCCGAGGGGCGAAGAGCCGGTGCCTGTGCCTGCCCGGCACCCTTGCTCGCCCCCCAGACTGGAGCCCCTATGCCACCCGTCACGCCGATCTCGACTGGAAGCGGCCACGTTCATCAAACGACGAGCCCGAGCCAGACGGCGCCCGCCGAAAGCCAGCCGCGCGCCCCTGCCGATGCTGGCAGGGCCGCGTTGGATGCGACGGGCCTGCCGATGCGGGTCTCTCGTTCGACAAGCCCGCCGGCGGGCCGCGTCAGCCTGCCGTCGATGGCCTCGCGCGTGCCGGGCCCCGGTGCCAGCGGCCCGGCAAACCTTCGGCAGTCTGCGAACTTTCTTCTCGGCATCAAGGACGAGCCAGGCAAGGCGGCGGCGTTTCAAGAGGCGGCCCAGGGCGGGCACGACGCGTCGCTGCGGTTCATCGCCGACAACGTCAACCCGAACCTCGCCTACGGCAGCGCGTTGAATTTCGGCAAGGCGCTGATCGGCGCGGGGCCGATGGCGCTGAAGCAGAACTGCGTCTACTGCAGCAAGGCGGCCGACCAGAACCTCGAGGCGCTCGCGTCGGGCAACCCGAGTGGTTTCTGGGTGGCCGACAAGACCTCTGCCGGCACGCTGCCGCAGCAGGGCAGTGTCGATCGAGGCCTGAGGCCCGACGACAAGCTCACCGACATGCTCGCCGCCGAGATCGCCCCGGGCAGCCGCGGCATCATCAGCGTGCCGCAGAGAGACACCCCGGCCTACAGCCACGCAATGAACTGCGTGCATGCCGACGACGGCTCGATCCACGTCATCGACGGCCAGAACAGCCGGGTCTACGACCTGTCGCAAGAGGTGGACCGCCAGAGCTTCGACGCCAAGTTCGGCCACAACGGCGGGCCTTGTGTCGCGCGCTTTTTCTCGACCGGCGCGGCGCCGCGCCCGACCGTAGGCACCGACCAGGGCGACTGGGTCCACGTGAGCTGAATCACCCGGTCGAGCGGCTGCCGCGCCGCTCGATGACTGCCAACTGCTCGGCGATACTCGCTGCCGCATCCGCCTGTCGGCGTGTGCCTTCTCGGGCGACGCGCTCGCGGCCTTCAGAAAGAGTGTCATGCGCTTGGCAAGCGAGATCTCGGTGCGGCCGGTGGTGGTGAATGACGATCAGCCACCGCTCAGCGAAGTCTGCGTGAACGCGGTGGCCACCGGCCAGCGGGTAGATGGCGCGGTGCTGGAGGCGGCGGTCGAGTGCAACGGGCGCTACTTGCTCTTCTTGACCGACGACGTGCCGGCCGAAGACCAGTTGTCGATCCACCTGGTCGACCGCGACGGCCGGCTGCTCGACTCGGCGAGGATCGGCGCGATGTACTCGACCGGCTCGTTCTCGAGCCTGACGTTTCGAGAGCCCAACGCGGCCGCGTTTCGATTCATCGGCGATGCCGATTGGGTGGTTCGCGTGTTCGACCAGCCGCGATGGCAGATGCCCTTCGTGGCCGAGCCCCGGGGCGTTTCGCGGCCGTGGCGGTGGCGCCGATGGTTTCGGGTCGAGGGGCGACCGTCGCCGGGGCCTTGATCGGGGCAGGGCGCCGCAGCCGGCCGCACACAGCAGGGGCGCGCAGCCCGCGCGGGGCTCGTTCGGCGTTGCCTTGGCCACACCCCTCACCACCACCGCGGGTCCAGCCCCTTCAGGCCGATCGGCAGCAGTTTCTTCGCGGTGTCGCCGGCCTTGTCCCACTGCTCGTGGCCCCAGTCGACCGCGGCGTCGCCTGCGTCGGCCACGCGGTTGGTCGTCCAGTCGGCGGCCGAGCCGGCGGCGTCCCACATCACCTCCACGCGATCGCCGGCGTGGTCGAGGCCGATGCGTGTGGCGTCGCCGGCGTATTCGACCGAGCGGGCACCGGCGTTCGTCACGCCCTGCGGCAGGTGCAGCGCCTGCCCCATGTCGCGAATGCCTTCGCCGGTGTGGTCGGTGACCACGGTGACCGTGCGGCCGGCGAAATCGTGGGCGTTGTCGAGCAGCGCGCCGGTGGCGTCGAGGCCGCCGTCTTGCAGCTCGCCGCCAACGCGCAAGAAGGCCAGGGGGTCGCCACGCCGCGCGTCGGCGCGGATGTCCGACGCGGTGTCGCCGCCGATCTGGATGAGGTCGCCCAGGGAATCTCGGGCCGTGGTGCCGGCGTTGCCCAGTTGGTCGAGCACGGCACCTCGCACCGGCACCAGCTCGCCCGCCGGCCCCATCGGCGAAAACAGCCCGTCCACGCCGGTGTCGGCATAGGGGTTCTTCACTACGCCGGGCTTCATGTCGCCGTTGCGCATGACCTCGACATAGGACTGACCGTCGCCCGGCTGGCCGTGGATCCACGGGATGTTCTTCGGGTTGCGGATGTCGGCCTGCGGGTCCTTCCAGGCCGAGTGCCATTGCGCGCCCAGCTGGGCCGGCGCGCCTGCTTCGTCCACCGTGGTCAGCGGGTCACCGTCGACTGAATAGCTGCGGATCTGGCCATTGGTCTGGAAGTTCGCCCGCGCGTCGTTGGGGTTGGCGAAGCCCACCTGCCGCAGCGTTTCGTTGCTCACGCCCGCGGCGTTGAAGGTGATCGCCGGCGCGCCGGTGGCCGCCGATGCGGTGGCGGCCAGGCCGCCGCCGAGCGAGTGGCCGGTGAAGGCCACGTTGCCGGGGCCGGCGACCTGGTTCAGCTTCTTCGCCAGCGCGATCGCCTGGTCGTACTGCTGCGTGCGCATGCCGATGCCCTGGCCCGCATCGGCGCGGATGTCCCCCCAATTGTCCGTGACGGTGCCGGCGAAGGCCGCGACGTAGTGGCCCTTGCCGTCGGTGTAGATGGCGGCACGCAGACCGCTGTGCTGGTCTTCGAGCGACGCGGGGTCGATCGCCAGGTCCTTGCCGTCGGGGCCGCGCAAGGCATGGCCGTTCGGCTGCATGCGGGTCCAGCCCTGGGTCTGCAGATCGGCTTCCGACTGCAGGCCGGTCGAGGGGGGCGAGCCACTGGGCAGCCAGTAGACGTCGTTCGCCATCTCGGCAAAGATGAGGTCGTCCTTGCGCGGCTGCGTGCCCTTCAGGCCGTCGGCGAAGGACGGGCCCGCCGTGCCGCTCGTCGTGGGGGCACTGGCCGGCCGGGCGACCGTGGTACTGCCCGCAGCCGGCAGCGTGGGGCGGGCCTGCGGCGGGCTCACAGGCTCGGGCGGATGCCAAGGCATTGGGGCCGGGTAGGCCGCGCTTGAACCATCGACAGCAGACAGCATGGAGTCTCCTCGCGCTTCGCGGTGCTTTTGGCTTGCGAGCTGGTGGTGGGGGATTCGACCGCCACGCATCTTCAGAAGTCGAGCCCCTGCGAGGCAACTACGAGTTTTCGCGATGCGGCCGGTGGGCGGCCTCGATGCGGATGCCCTCGATCGACGCGCCTCTCGTGTCGGGTGCCCCGTACACTCGCCGCTGCCTTCGGGGCGCCGTGCCGATCTTGGCGCGCGCGGCCGCAGGCGCAACAACGAAGCAAAGGGATCAGCATGTCCGTCCTCCGCCGTGGCTTGGCCACGTGGGCCCGCAAAGGGGTGTCTTTCATTGGCCTGTGTGCCGCGGCTGGCGCTTTCGCCGCACCGCCCCTGTACCGGATCGCGGAGGCGCCGACGGAAGGAGGCATCCCGGTGGCCAAGGGCATCAACGATCGGGGCGTGATCGTCGGCACCTTGTATGGCGACACAGGCGAGCGGCGTGCGTTCCGCTGGCATGAAGGAAGGCCGGTCGACTTCGCCCCGGTGGACGACCCGCGCCACGAGCAGTACGCGATCTCCATCGACGAACTCGGTGCCATTTCCTACTGGGTGCAGTGGCCAGGCATCATCTTTCCCGGCAAGTTCCTGCGCACCGAGGTCTGGCGCAAGGGCGCCGCGCCAGCCAAGAAGCTGCGAGGCGTGTACTCGTTCTTCGGCAACACCGCCGGCGACCTGATCGTCAGAGGCGACAAACGGTCGTATGCGCTGCGCGAACGCGATGGCGCGCTGACCGACATTGGCCGCGGTGATGACGACTTCTTGCTGAACGACTTGAACAATCTCCAGCAGGCCGTGGGCGTCCGCGGCGCGGGCAGGCCGGTGTTGTGGGCGCGTGGCAAGGGCGTCACCGAGATTCCCGCGTTGCCGGACAAACGGGTCTCAGCCGCTGCCATCAATGACAAGGGCGACGTGGCGCTGATGACCAGCCCCTTCGACCTCACGTTCAATGGCCCGGAGAACGGGCCGAACACGATCCACCTGTGGAGCGCAGACAAGGGCGTGCAGTCGCTGGGCGAGCATGCGGATTGCGTCTGGTACCGGCCCCGCAAGGTCGGTCCGCAAGGCACCATGGTTGGCGATTGCTTTGCCGAACCCACGCCGCTCAGTGCCCAGCACGCCTTCGCCGCGGACGCCGTCAACGGCATCTACATGCTGGAGTCGCAGATCGACCCTGCCGACCCGAACGCGACTCGCTACGAGATGCGCCGGGCCCTGGGCATCAACGCGTCGGGGCAGATCGCCGTCGAGGCGATGGGCCGCAACGCCGAGGGGCCCAAGCTCCTGCTGCTGACGCCGGTTCGTTGATCTACAGCGCCGGCACGACCCGGCGCAACTGCTCGGCGAACTCCACCACCAGCGCCGGCGGGCGTGGCAGGTCGAACTTGACGGTCAGCCCGACGGTCGGCAGCTTGGGCAGTTGCCGGCTGGTCGGCAGCACCTGCAGGTCGTCGGGCACGGCAGATTGCGTGAGCACCGCGATCGCCTGGCCCGATCGGACGACGGCCAGCAGGCCCGACATGGCACCGCTCGCATAGGCCACGCGGTAGGGCCGGCCCGTCGCCTCCAGCCTTTCGCAGGCCCAGCGGTGGTCCAGCGTGTCGGGGTCTGACAGCGCGAGCTGCAGCGGCTCGCGCGAGGCGGCATCGTCATGCCGGTTGCCCACCCACACCAGTGGCTCGCGGCGCAAGATCGTGGCGCCGGTGTCGGTGGTGGAGATCAGCGCCAGGTCGAGCGCATGCCTGGCCAGCTGCTCCAGCAGCCGCGGCGTGGGCGCGCAATACACCTCGACGAAGACCTGCGGGTGCAGGCCGGCGAAGCTGCGCAGGATCTGCGGCAAGAAGGCCGCGGCGTAGTCGTCGGGGCAGCCGAAGCGCAGCGTGCCGCTGAGGCCGGCGCCCGAGACATCGGCCACGGCCGCGTCGTGGTGGCGCAGGATCGTTCGCGCGTGGCCGAGCAGCCGCTCGCCGTGCAGCGTGAGCGCCACGCCGCGGCCCGTTCGGTTGAGCAGCGGCTGGTTCAGCATCTCTTCGAGCTTCTTCACCTGCATGCTCACGGCGGCCTGCGTGCGGCCGACCTTGCCGGCGGCGCGGCCCAGCGTGCGCGTCTCGGCGATCGCCACGAAGGTGCGCAGCAGGTCGATGTCGAGGTGGCGGGTCATTCGGTCTGGGTGTCAAGCGCGGCTGATAGCTGGGTTCAGAAATATTAGCTTTCCTTGTGTGGGCCGGGCCCTTAATCTGCGCCGATCCAATGCACGACCCCGGAGCGCCCCGATGTCCCGCAATGCCGACCCCGCTTTCTGGACCCACGCCCGCCGCCACCTGATCCGCTACGGCGGCACGTTCGAGCCGATGATCATCGAGCGGGCCCAAGGCAGTTTCGTGTACGACGCGGACGGCCGCGCGATCCTCGATTTCACGTCGGGGCAGATGAGCTCGCTGCTGGGCCACGGGCACCCTGAGGTGGCGGCCGTCGTGGCCGAGCACGCTCGAAACCTGGATCACTTGTTCAGCGGCATGCTGAGCCGCCCGGTGGTCGACCTCGCCACGCAACTGGCCGAGGTGACACCGCCGGGGCTGGACCGCGTGATGCTGTTGAGCACCGGCGCCGAGTCCAACGAGGCGGCCATCAAGATGGCCAAGCTGTACACCGGCAAGTTCGAGGTCGTGAGCTTCGCGCAGTCGTGGCACGGCATGACGGGCGGTGCGGCCTCGGCCACCTACAGCGCGGGCCGCAAGGGCTATGGGCCGGCGGCAGTGGGCTCGTTCGCCATCCCCGCGCCTTACCCCTACCGGCCGCGCTTCGAGCGCAACGGCCAGTTCGACTGGCAGGCCGAGCTCGACTACGCCTTCGACCTGATCGACCGGCAATCCAGCGGCAACCTCGCCGCCTTCATCGCCGAGCCGATCCTGAGCTCGGGCGGCCTGATCGACCTGCCGCTGGGCTACCTGGCCGCGCTGAAGGCCAAGTGCAGCGAACGCGGCATGCTGCTGATCCTGGACGAGGCGCAGACGGGCGTGGGCCGCACCGGCACGATGCTCGCCTGCGAGCGCGACGGCGTGGTGCCAGACATCCTGACCTTGTCTAAAACACTCGGCGCCGGCCTGCCGCTGGCGGCGGTGCTGACCTCGGAGGCGATCGAAGAAGCGTGCCACGCGCGCAGCTTTCTCTTCTACACGACGCACGTGTCCGACCCGCTGCCGGCCGCTGTGGGCCTGAAGGTGCTGGAGGTGGTGCAACGCGACCGCCTGGTCGAGCGCGCCCGCGTGGCCGGCCAGCGGCTCGAGCGCGGCCTGCGCGCGCTGCAAGACAGCGTGGACTGCATCGGCGACGTGCGTGGCCGCGGGCTGCTGCTGGGCATCGAGATCGTCCAGAGCCGGGCCGGCAAGCAGGCCGCCCCCGAGCTCGGCGCGGCGATCACCCGCGAGTGCATGAAGCTCGGCCTGAGCATGAACATCGTGAACCTGCCCGGCATGGGCGGCGTCTTCCGCATCGCGCCGCCATTGACGGTGAGCGACGCCGAGATCGACCTGGGGCTGGACCTGCTGAAGCAGGCGATCGGAAAGGTCGTGTGACCGAGGGGTGTCCCGTCACGCGGAATGTCGGGATTGGTCGTCGCAGCACGTCTGTACAGGTAGGCGATCGTTGCTGAACCCGCCGGGTATCGGCGACACGCCTGCTTCAGGAGGCCACTGTGAACCATACCCACTTGCCCATCCACTGGCGGCACCGGTTGGCGCCGCTCGCCCTGTGCGCGGCGTTGTGCCTGCCCGGCGCCGCAGCCGCCGCAGCCGCCGAGCCTGACCCGGAGGCTGCGCTCGCCAGCGTCAAGTTCGTCCACAGCTTCGAAGGCCCCGAAGGCGCGGAGCCGACGTCGGCGCTGGTCTTCGGCGGCGACGGCAAGATCCACGGCGTCACTGGCTTCGGCGGTGACGCTGACGGCGGCGGCACGGGGTTTCGGATGCTGCCCAACGGCCAGCTCACGGTCTTGCACCTGTTCAACAAGAAGCGCAGCGCGCGCCGGCCCTGGGGCTTGATCCAGGGCGCCGATGGCCAGTACTACGGCGCCAGCGGCGGCGGCGGTGAGTTCCACGACAGCGGCACGGTGTACCGGATGACGCCGCAGGGCGCGGTCACCGTGTTGCACTCGTTCGACTATTCGGCGCCCGAGGGGGCCTACCCCTATGCGCCGCTGCTGCAAGCGAGTGACGGCAGCCTGTATGGCACGACCTGCTGTGCCTCGGGCAAGTGGGAAGGCGGCCTGTTCAAGGTGTCTACCGACGGCGCGGCCTTCAAGGTGGTGCACCAGTTCAGCCGCACGCGCGGCAATGTGTACGTGCCGGACATGATGTCTTTGCTTCAGGCCAGCGACGGCAACATCTACGGTGTGACGCAGAAGGGCGGTGCGCACGACGCAGGGGCCATCTACCGTGTGGCCCCTGACGACACGTTCGAGGTGTTCCACTCGTTTCGCACCGACGACCATCGCGGGTGGGGCCCCGCGACGGGCCTGATCGAAGCGCCGGACGGCTACCTGTACGGGGCCACCTACGGCGGCGGCGCCCACGGGCTGGGAACCTTCTTTCGCATGGGCTTCGATGGCCGAATGACGGTGCTGCACGCTTTCCACGACCAGGAGAGCAACCCCGTTCCTAACCTGCTCCTGGCGCGGGATGGCAACTTCTACGGTGTCACCCTCTATGGGGGCCGATACGGCAAGGGTTCGGTCTTTCGCTTGACGCCCGACGGGGCGTTCACGCAGCTGTTTTCCTTCGGCGAACCAGACACGACCGAGGGCGCGTGGCCGACTGCAGGTTTGGTGGAGGCCGAAGACGGCGTCTTCTACGGCACGACCCGGCAAGGCGGCGAATTCGGGCGCGGCACGATCTACCGCTTGCGGTTGAAGTAGCCGCGCGGGCCGCCGTGGTGAGGCGGCTGGCCACCACCCAATTGGCAACACCGTTTGGCAACACCGTTCGCATTTGGAGATGGCTCGCATACAGCCGCTTCACATTCGCACGGTGGTGCACCCCAGGGGAATTGAAAGGAAAGGTCAATGACCGCCCGGGTAAACGTTTACTTGAGCGGAGCCCCCATGTTCTCGGAATGGGTTGAAAGCGGGCCAAGGCCCACAGTCGCGCCCGTGCCGTTGGCACCGGCCCTCGGGCCGCCATAACCCCTCTGAGGAGAAGACAAACATGTTCAAGCGTTCAGTGATTTGCGCGGCCGCCGCCGCGGCCATGGCGATGGTCGCCGCCCCCGCGGCCATGGCCGCCCAGCCCTCGGCCGATCACCCCGCCGTCGTGCGGGCGTTGAAGAATCTCGGCCTTCAGGTCGACCGGATGGCCGACGGTTCGTTGGCCGACCGCTACGTGGCGCGCGACCTGATCGTCGACGCCGACGGCACCGAGCACGTCCGCTTCGATCGCTTCTTCAAGGGCCTGCCGGTGCTGGGCGGTGACGTGGTGGTGCACACCTCGGCCGCGGGCGGATTGAAGGAGTTTTCGCGCACGCTGCAGGGCGCGCTGTCGGTCGACGTGCTGCCGAAGCTGGCGTCGTCTGCCGTGGGGGCGCTGGCGCTCCAGGCCTATCCGCATGCCGATGGGCGGGTCGAGAAGCAGCAACTGGTGGTGTATGCCATGGGCGAGGGCCAGCCGCGCCTGGCGTGGGATGTGGCCGTGTCCGGCGTGCAGGCCGATGGCACCCCCAGCTTCGCGCACATGATCGTCGACGCGACCTCGGCCCAGTTGCTGGACCAGTGGGACGATGTCATGACGGCCGACAACATCGGCTCGGGCAAGACGCTGTATTCGGGCACCGTGCCGCTGCACGACAACAAGAAGAACGGCAAGTACACGCTGCAAGACCTGACCCGCGGCCAGCACAAGGTCATGGACATGAAGAACGGCACCTCGACCGAAACGCTGTTCTCGGGCGCCGACAACGTGTGGGGCAATGGCTCGGAGTCGAGCAACGAAACCGTGGCCGCCGATGCCGCCTACGGCCAGAACATGACCTGGGATTACTTCCTCAAAGTGCATGGCCGAAAGGGGATTGCCGACGATGGCAATGGCGCCCGCTCGCGTGTTCACTTCAGCAAGAACTACGACAACGCGTTCTGGGACGACCGGTGCTTCTGCATGACGTTTGGCGACGGCAGCCGCATGAGCCCGCTCGTGGCGCTGGATGTCTCGGGCCACGAGATGACCCACGGCGTCACGTCGCGCACCGCCAAGCTGGTCTACCGCGGTGAATCGGGTGGCCTGAACGAAGGCACGTCCGACATCTTCGGCACGATGGTCGAGTTCTACGCCAACAATGCGACCGACAAACCCGACTATCTGCTGGGCGAAAACTTCGACAAGCCCTACACCCGCAACATGATCAGCCCGAACAGCGACGGCTATTCGGCGGACTGTTACTACAGCGGCGTCGGCAACCTCGACGTGCACGGGTCTTCGGGCGTTGCCAACCACTTCTTCTACCTGCTGGCCGAGGGCACGACCAACGGCTCGCCGTCCAAGACCTGCACGTCGGGCAACACCAAGAAGGCGACCGGCAGCGGCACGGTCAAGGGCATCGGCCGTGCCAAGGCCGAGAAGATCTGGTACCGGGCGCTGACGGTCTACATGACCTCGAGCGAGACCTTTGCCAAGGCGCGCACCAGCACCATCAAGGCGTCGGACGACCTCTATGGCGCCGGCTCGGCCGAGTCGAAGGCCGTGGCCTCGGCCTGGACGGCGGTGAACCGCCCGTGATCGGCCGCGGGCGCCGGCCTTGAGCGCCTGAACGCCGTGAGTGACGTGAGGGCTCGGTGACCCGAGCCCTCCTCGTGCCGCGTGGCGCAGTCGCTCAGCCGTGGGCCGGCGTGATCAGGATCTTGCCCTGGCGCTCGCCTGCGGCGGCCGCGGCGATGGCGTCCTTGATCTGCGCGACGTCGTAGGTGGCCTGGATCGGCGTGCTGAGCTTGCCCGCGGCGATCAGCCCGGCCAGCTCGGTCAGCAGCGCGTATTGCTGCGGCTGCGGCGTGGTGCGAAACCAGCGCGCCAGCCAGAAGCCCTTGAGCGTCACGTCGCGAAACACCAGCTCGCGCGGCGACACGGTGCACGCCTCGCCGCCGAGCGCACCGTAGTTGACGATCGTGGCGCTCTCGGCCAGCGTGGCCGCCAGGCGCATCGTGGCCTTGCCGCCGACCGCGTCGATGCCCAGCTTGATGTTGGCGCCGTGGGTGGCGGCCTTCACGCGCTCGGCCAGGTCGTCGCCATCGACCAGCACCACGTCGCCGCCTTGCGCCTGCACACCGGCCACGGCCGATTCGCGGCGCACGATGTTCACGGTCTTCAGGCCACGCAGCTTGGCCAGTTGCACCACATAGCTGCCGACCCCCGAGTTGGCGCCGTTCTGGATCACCCAGTCGCCCGGCTGCAGATCGGCAAAGTCGCTCAGCAGCAGCGACGCGGTGGGCGGGTTCACCGTCAGCATGGCCAGCTGCTTCGGGTCGGCCTCGTTGGGCAGCGGGATCAGGCGCGCGGCGGGCACCACCACGTGCGTGGCCCAGGTGCCGGCGCCGGCCGGCAGCAGCACGGTCTGGCCGATGGCCGGGCCTTGCGTATCTGGCCCCAGCTCGACCACGCGGCCCACGCCCTCGCTGCCGCCCACGGCGGGCAGCGGCGGCAGCATGCCGTATTGGCCGGTGAGCATCAGCACGTCGCTGGGGTTGATCGGCGCGGCCAGCACGGCCACCAGGGCCTGGCCCTGGGCCAGCGCCGGGCGATCGAAAGGCACCGCCGCGATCACGGCTTGCGGCACCGGGCCGCGTTCGGTGTATTGGGCTTTGAGCATCGTGGTCATGTCGGTTTCCTTGTCGCCGGGGCGGCGTGTGGCTTGCGATGGACGGAATGCTAGGGAAGAGTCGTTCGCGATGGAATACTGTGCATTCGGCAAAATCTTTTGCCCAATTGGCAAAAGTGGGCGTGACGGAGGCGAACGATGGACAAGCTGCGCGCACTGCACTACCTGGTCAAGGTCGCAGATACCCTCAGCTTCTCGCGGGCGGCCAAGGCCTTTGGCGTGCCGGCGTCGTCGATCTCGCGCCGCATCACCGATCTGGAGGCCGAACTCGGTGTCGAGCTGCTGCACCGCACGACCCGCACGGTGAGGTTGACCGAGGTTGGCGCGCTGTACCTCGAGCAGGTGCGCGCCGGCATCGCCCAGCTGAACGACGCCGAAGAACTGGTGGGGCAGCACAGCAGCACGCCCAGTGGCACCTTGCGCATCAGCGCGATGCCGAGCTATGGCCAGCTGCTGCTGATGCCCGCGCTGCAAGACTTTTGCGAGCGTTACCCCGACATCGTGCTGGACGTGCACCTGAGCGACGCCTTGGTCGAGCTGGGGCGCGACCAGATCGACATCGCCATTCGCGGTGGCCGCCAGCCGCAAGACCGCGTGGTGGCGCGCAAGCTCGACCCCAACCGATTCATCCTCGCCGCCTCGCCGCAGTACCTGGCGCAGATGGGCACGCCGCGCACGCTCGATGATCTGGCGGGCCACCGCGCATTGATGTACCGCGGGCCCAATGCGGTGATCAAGTGGCAGGGGCTGGACGACGACGGCTGGCGCGAGCTGCCCGTTGCGCCGGCCTTCATCAGCAACGACGGCACCAGCCTGATCGCCATGGCCTGCCGGCACCGCGGCCTGGTGCTGCTGTCCGAGTGGGGCTTGAAGGGCTACCTGCGCAGCGGTGAGCTGGTGCAGGT
Organism: Ideonella sp.; assembly: GCF_041914305.1. Taxonomy (NCBI): domain Bacteria; kingdom Pseudomonadati; phylum Pseudomonadota; class Betaproteobacteria; order Burkholderiales; family Sphaerotilaceae; genus Ideonella; species Ideonella sp. The sequence goes on along the minus strand of NZ_JAYSDQ010000016.1, from coordinate 146,381 downwards.
CACGCTCGATCAACCGGTGTCGGTCGGTCGCGGTGGCGAATCGGGCATCTACCTGCTGTATCTGCAAACCCGCTACCGGATCCCGAAGGTGAGGGTGGCGGTGGAGTTTCTGATCGAGCGGCTGGGCGAGGCGGGGCCGTAGCGCCCCCCGCGCGGCCCGAGCGCGGCGCATGATCCGGGCGCGGCAAATGTCTGAGTTGACGGCCGCTTTGCGTCTGTATTCAAGAGCGCTCCCGTCTTGACTGGGCTCTGCCGCCATCGCGGGGGCCGCCACGCGGGCCGCGCCGGCGGCGTGGCCCATCTCAACCCCACGGGAGACTCACCATGGTCAGATCTCATCGCTTGCTGTGCGCATGGCGCCTGCTCGGCGCCACGGCATTGATGCTTGGCTCGATCGGGGCGCAGGCCGCGCCGATGTACCGCATCACGCGCATCACGCCGCCACCCGGCCAGGGCTACTGCCAGGTGCTGGGGCTCAACGATGCGGGCCAGGCGATCGGGGCCTGCAACACGCGCGGGTTCTTCGTGTGGTCGCAGGCCACGGGCGCCCAGAGCTACGGTGATCCGCAATTTCCGGGTGCGGTCTTCTGGCCGACGGCGATCAACAACGCCGGTGTCGTGATCGGCAGCCGCTACGAGAACCACGAAACCCGCAACCCTGGCTTCATGTGGGACGCTGTCAACGGCTTTCGGTACTTCGGCGGCAAGGTGGGCACGTTTGTGGATGCGCGGGCCCTGAACGACTCGAACCAGGTGGCGGGCATCCGGGCGGTGGACGATGGCTTGTTCGTCTGGAAAGCCTTTCGCTGGTCCGAAGCAGACGGCATGGTTTTTCTCAAACCTTCGGCCCACCGGCGCACGCTGGCGACCGCGATCAACAACGCCGGGCAGATCGTCGGCACGATCGAGAACCTCGACACCGGCGATGGCTATGGCGTGCGCTTCGAGCCCGACGGGGGCGTGACGCACATCCTGACGCCGCGCCAGGTGGGCAGCCCCTATGCCGTGAACGAACTCGGTCACGCTGCCGGCGGCATGCGAACACCCAAGAAGGGCTACCAGGCGTTCGTCTGGGCGCCGGAAACGGGCGTGGTCAACATCGACGAGCGGCCGCTGCGCTCCGACCAAAGCTACGCGCAGGACATGAACGATGCCGGGCAGGTGGTGGGGGTGATGAGCTGGGTGGGCAGTGGCGGCAATACCTTTGAGTCGCCGTTCTACTGGGATGCCGCCACCGGCATGCGCGACCTGAAGACGCTGCTGGACCCGAGCGACCCGCTGACGAGCCAGCTGGCAAGCCTGGCGGCCTACAGCGCCAGGCTCAACGCCCACGGGCAGATCGTCGTCGACGGCTACACCGCGCTCGGCGAAACCTGGCCGGTGTTGTTGACGCCGGTGGCGGCGCCGCTCGCCGCCACGCCTTGAGCGTGGTGCCGGTGGGCCGGCTCAGCCACGCGTTCGGTCATGCCATGCGCAGGCGGAAGGCTTCTTCTTCCAGCCGCGCGTCTTCGATCTCGCGCAGCACGCCTTCGAGGTCCACCGCGCCGGGCTGGTGCTCGTAGCGGCCGGTCAGCGGCGTGGTCGGCTCGAGCAGCCCACCGGCATACAGGCTCCAGATCTCGGGCCCGTAGTGCGTGGCCAGCAGCTCGGGCGCGAACCTGCCAAAGAAGCTGCGCAGGTTGTCGACATCGCGCAGCAGCATGCGCAGCGCGTGGTTGTTGCCGGCCGCGTCCACCGCCTGCGGCAGGTCGATGACCACCGGCCCGTCGGCCGCCAGCAGGATGTTGAACTCCGACAGGTCGCCGTGCACGACCCCGGCGCAGAGCATGCGCACCACCTCGCCGATCAGCGTGGCGTGGTGCGCGCGGGCCTCGTCGGCGGTGAAGGGCAGCTCGCTCAGCCGCGGGGCCGCCTGACCGTCGGCGTCGGACACCAGCTCCATGATCAGCACGCCTTCGAGAAAGTTGTAGGGGCGCGGCACGCGCACGCCGGCGGCGGCCAGGCGGTACAGCGCGTCCACCTCGGCGCTTTGCCACGCCGCTTCGCGCTGCTCGCGGCCATAGCGCGTGCCCTTGGCCATCGCGCGGGCCTGGCGGCTGTTCTTGACCTTGCGGTTCTCGGTGTAGTCCACCGCCTGGCGAAAACTGCGGTTCGTCGCCTCCTTGTAGATCTTGGCGGCGCGCACCTCGCCGCCGCACATCACCACGTAGACATCGGCTTCCTTGCCGCTCTTGAGCTGCCGCAGCACGGTATCGACCAGGCCTTCGTCAACCAGCGCCTGCAGGCGTTTGGGGGATTTCATCGGCGCATTCTGCGTGACGCCGGGCCCCTGGGCTCGCCCTGATCGGCATCGGCGGCACTTCTCGGGCCGGCCCGAGAAGCGCCTACCACACTCGCGTGCACAAGGACATTCGGCCCGTAGCGGACAATCGGGCGATGACAGAAACCGATTTGCTCGCAGTTCACCATCAACAACCCCTGGCGGCCCGCTGGTTCAGCTTGGCCAGCTATTGCCTCGAAAGCGGCTGCAACATCGTCACCTACGACGCCGACAGCTTCCGGGCGGAGGTGGGCGACGCGCAATCAGCCACCCTGCTGGCCGGCTTCTTCGAAGCCACCGTGCAACCCGACGGCCGCGCCCGCTGGACCTGGGCCTGGACCGACGACGACGCCCCCGCCAAGGCCGACCTGCAAGAAGAGGGCGGCCTGAGCGAATCGTGGACCCAGGTGCTGTCGGACTGGCGCCAGCGCGCGTTCGCGGCCTGACGGCCAGGCGCCATGCTGCGGCCGGGAGGCCGTGATGTGCTGGGGAGGGCTTTCGTGGAGATCGATCTCCGCGGTGGCAACCCGAGCCCGAACTCGTGCGGTGTGCCGCATCAGATCGGACTGCTCGGTTCGCAGGGGCGCGCAAAATATTGCCCCGGCCCCTCTGTGGATCCACCGCCTGCGCAGGCCCCGTTCCTCAAGCATTGACATGACTCTTCGCTCACTCCTGGTCCTGCTGGTTGCCCAGCACTTCATCGGCACTTGTGCTCTGGCTGCTGACGAGGGCTTGCAGACGCGGCGCTACGATTACCCAGGCTTCGTGATCGACGAGGACTACCGACTGACGGGGGAGTGCAACGTCCAGTGGCCGAAGCTACCCTTTCGTGGCAGCTATCGCTGGCTTTCTCGGGATGAGCGGGCTTGGCTGCTTCAGTGGTACGAGTCGGTCCCCGACGGCGACAGGCCGCCCTACCCGAAGGATGGCATCGGTGAAATCATCAACCATGTCGGACGGGCGGCGGCCTTTCACGGGGAAACCTTCACGGGCTCTGCAACTGTCTTCGTCGAGGTCGACTCGACGGGAACGGTGGTCGCCGCCAGTGCGAAACAAGGTTCGGATGCCAAGGTGTCCAAGATGATTGGCGATGCGGTGAGCATCCTCGAGTTCGATGCCGCATCGTGCAGCGGCAAGCCCTGCAAGATGATTCTTCCTGTGCAATTGAACGTCACTTGCAAAGGCGAACGAGAAAAGCGCCTGCGCGGCACGACCTACCTCAACGTTGCCCCCTAGGCATCGCTAGGTATCGCTGGGCCTCCGGTCGACGGGGCGCGGGCTGATTCGGCGCGTTTCACCAACGGCCAGCACGAAGAAATCTTCTTCGGCCAGGCCCGCTGCGCTGCGCTCCAGCGTCAACTGGCGCGGCGGCTCGTCGAGCGCTTCGTCGGTCAGCTCGAAGGTGCCCCAGTGCACGCCGAGCGAGCGTTGGGCGCCGATGTCTTGGTGGATCTTCACCGCCTCATGCACGTTCACATGCTGATCGGCCATGAACCAGCGGGGCTCGTAGGCGCCGATCGGCAGCAGCGCGATGTCGAAGCCGTGGCCGGCCTGTCGGTGGCTCAGCCGCTCGCGGATGTCGGTGAAGTCGCGCGAGTAGCCGGTGTCGCCGGCGTAGAAGAGGTGGCAGTCGGGGGCCATCACGGCGAAGCCGCCCCAAAGGGTCTGCATGCGGTCGGCGAGGCTGCGCGACGACCAGTGGCGCGACGGCAGCAGCATTACCTCGACCGCGCCGATCGGGGCGTCGATGGTGTGCGAACCCCACCAGTCGAGTTCCATGGCGTGCGAAATCCCTTTGCCTCGCAGCCAGTCGGCCAGGCCCAGCGGGACGACGAAAAGCGGCGGGCCGCCGGCCTGCGCGTTCAGGTGCCGCAAGGACGCCTCGTCGAGATGGTCGTAGTGGTTGTGCGAGGCGATCACCAGGTCGATGCGCGGCAGGTCTGTCAGTGCGATGCCCGGTGGATGGTGCCGCTTCGGCCCGGCAAACGACACCGGCGAAGCCCGCTCGGAAAAGATGGGGTCGGTCAACACGTTGAGCCCACCCAGCTGCGCCAACACGGTTGCGTGGCCGATCCAGGTGACGGCTGGCCGCATGCCCGCGCCGGCCTGCGCATTGGCGTGCACGAAGCCGAGGTCCGGCTGCGTCCGTGCGATCGGGTCGCGCGGCGGCGGCGGCAGCCCTTGCCTGGACGCGTTCATGCGCCAGCGCAACACCTCGGCCAGGCTCTTGGGCTGGAACTCGTGGTGGTTGTTCTGGAACCCGTCAGGGCGATGGTGCGGCTTGGACGGGTCGTAGTAGCGGTTCTTGGGGCGGCTCACTGTGAGCATCCGGCGGTGGGCTGAAAGAGCGATGATGCCAAGGAATGCGCTGCGGGCTGATCCTGCAGGCGGCCTTCCTTGGGGTTCACGGCCCAGGGCAGGTTGAAACCCTCTTGTCGACGCGGCGTTGCCCGCTGATCAACACTCGTTGTCGAGTCGAGCGCCTGTTCGAGCAAGAATCTGTTCTTGCAGTCCCTCGACTTCGCGGAGCCCGTGATGACGACATTGCCCTCCACCGAGAAGCCCGCCTCGACAACATTGCATGGCTCGGTCTTGTACATCGAAGACGATCCCGTCAGCTTTGCGGTGGTCCAGGCCCTTCTGTCAGGCCAACCCGACGTGCGCCTCATCCGCGCACAGACGGGCGGTGAAGGTGTCAGCCTTGCCCGCAGCGAGCACCCCGACGCGATACTGCTCGACATGCACCTGCCGGACATGTCCGGCATCGAAGTGGTCCGGCGACTCAGCGAAGACATCGCCGCCAAGGCTTTCCGCGTGCTGCTCCTGACGGGAGACAAGCTCAACATCGACGTGCTCAAGGCCATGAGCCTTGGCGCGTTCGAGTACCTGGTCAAGCCCGTGAATCGCGAGGCGCTCGAGGGCGCCCTGGGACGCGCCCTCGCGGTCAAGGCGGGAAAGAAGTCGTGATCGCGACTGCCTGCGCGCCGGGGCCACCGGGGCGTAGGCGACGAGACAGGTCAACCGGCAGAAAGCAGCGGTGGCTGGGTGAGGTCCGCGTCGATGTTCATCAACGCACTGGCCAAGGCCAGGCTGCGCCAAAGCGCTTCGGGCATCTGCATGATCGCCTCGGGTGTCTTCGCCTGCGCAATCCAGGCGCTGATCTCGGCATGCTGGCCCGTTGTCAGCAGGCTGCGACTCAGCATCTCGTCCAGTGTCTGCACTCGGGCCTCTCTTCATTCGGCCACGGGCCGGTTCGATCGATGGTAAACGAGCGGACGCCTCCTGCGCCGGCCGGCATACCTGACCCCACGCTCGCCGCGCTCGTGACCCCGCCGCCGCTCAAGGCACGATGTTGGAAATACGCAGGAAGGCAGTGTTGTCGATCTGCAAGAAATCGCCTGCCGTGAGGCTGCGAACCACGATCATCAGCTTTTCGCCAGCCAGCAAATAGACGGGCCCCGATCCCAGATACGACCATCCATCTTCGTTGTTGCCGGCGCTCGTGACGGCTGATTCCGCCAACAGGTTCATCCTGCCGTCCGGGATGTTCACCGGCCCGGTGCCGTATCGGTTCTCGATCGTCACACGAGCGACGCGAGAGGCGACCATGCGGGCAGAGATGAGCAGTCCCACATTGGCGGCACCTAGCATGGCGTCCGTCAGGCTGGCGTGGCTGACCCGGACGAGATCGCCGATCGTCGGCGTGAAGCTTCCAACGGGGAGCACCACGTCGACATAGGCCATCGCCCCTGGGGCGATCGTGCCGGGCGCCCACTGAAACACGGCGCGAACTGCGTTGGGAACGCTTGAACCCGGCATGTCGTGCATCGCCAGGCCGTCGTAGAGCTTCGAATTGCTGGGGACTCTGGTGACGTGCCCCGGGGTGTAGACCGGCGGCGCCACGCCCACGGGCACGCGCTTGATCATGAGCTTGCGCAAGTTGGTGTCATAGCCGTCTTGTCCGGAGCCTCGGGACTGCGCGGGCCAATCCATGTTCGCGGTCAGTTCGTAAAGATCGTCCTTCATCACGGTCACGAGGCCGTCGCCCTGCAACAGGTACTTGGCACCGTCGGACTCATCGAAGACGACTTGCGTCAACGGAATCATGAAGGGGTTCAGCGTGTCCGGAATGGCGATCGTGCCGTAGCCTTCGTTCCTGCCTGTTGGCGTGAACGTGAACTGGCCGCGCTGGATGCCGCGGGTGCCGCCTGGCACGAAGTGTTCCGCGAGGCCAGACACCCTTTCCCCGTTCGTGCTGGCCAAGATGGCGGGGGTTGCCAGTGCGGCTGCGGTGGCAGTCAGGAATGCTCGTCTGCTGGTCATGTGCTGCTCCTTGAGGCCAGGCGGTACGTGTGTGTCTCGAACCAAACCTGACGCTTGCAAGGTCGCACCTGCCCGCTGGGCTCGACTTGATCAGCCGCAAGACCGCCACCGCTCGGTGGCCGCTCCATGCCAGCGTGGCCGCTGAGATTTGATCTGCGTCATCTCGTGTCGCCTGCCAGCGACAACTCGGTGCAGCCAAAGCGGCGTCGTGCGCAGCGGTGAATCCGGTGCCCTTGCTGCAACGCATTCACCGGCATCACCAGCGTGTTCCGCGCCCTGGTCAGCATCGCCCGCGACAACGAGGGCGGTCTCAGTGATCACCAACCAGACGGCGCCGATGTGCAGCAGTGGGCCGCCGAAGCAAGCTGCTGGCTGCACGACGCCTCGCAGGTGTCGTGACGGAGCGCCGGAATCACCGTGTGTGGATCCCGCGCGCGGCCCCAGCCACGCTCACGTGCGCACGTTGTTGAACAGATGCGGCTGGGTGAGCCTGTGCAAGAACCTCGCCTTGACCAGTATGGCCAACAGGCCTCCCAGGCGGTCGGGGTTGATCGACTCCGTTCCTGCGTCGACCCAGTGCTGGTGATGGTCGGTCAGCGTGCTCTGCCAATTGCACATCAGCACCTGCGTCATGTCGGTGTGCATGACCATGTGGAACCCGGTGGGAACGCCGTCCTTCTCGGTGTTGAACAGCGTCATGTGCTTGGCCCACTGGTCCACGCCGGCGTTCCAGACCCTGGCCAGGTCCGCCTCGGACGCGCAATCGAGCGTGACGCCGCGCGCGATGCCCGGCCCCCCCACGGGCGGGTCGTAGTGGACGATGACGTGTCGCAGTGGCGAGCCCATCGGAATGACATGGGGTCCTGCACCGGCCATCCGGATCGCGGCGTTGTAAGGCATCGTTTTCTCCCTGGGTGAAGATCGGCAAGAGCTGCGACAACATAGGCCGGCCCGGGCGCCCGTGAAAGTGACCAAGGTGGGTGCCGGCAGGCATGAACGACGCTACCGGCGGGTCGGGCTCAGGTGGCGCTCACCAGCACGCCGAAGGCGCTGCCGGCACCGCCTTCGTCGTCCTTGTCCTGGTTGAAGTCTTTCTTCCACTTGTCCACGTCTTTTTCCTTGCGCGCCTTCTCTTGCTGCTTCTTCTCGGCGATCTTCTTCGCGGTGGCTTCCTTGGCCTCGGCCTGCGACTTGGTCGTGGCGGCGTTCTGCTTGTTGCCGCCGTGCACCGAGCCGTGGCCTTTGATGTTCTTGTTGATCGCCTTCACCTCCTTGACGGTGAGGTGCTTCTCCTGGTGCTTGACGGCGTCTTTCGAGTACCTGGCGGCGTTGTTGGCCGAGCGGTCGGCTCGGCTTTGCTCGCGCCGCTTGCGCATCTCTTTATCCGACACCTTGGGCTTGTCGCCACCTTTCTTGCCATCACCTTTCTTGCCGTTCTTCAGCTGCACCGGGGCGACGCCGGCAGGCGCATGCAGCCGGTCCATCGCCTGGCGCTGGGTGGCCTGCCGTGGGCTGTTGTCGAAAAGCTGCGCGCTGATCGCGCGGTGATGCTCGGGCGCCGCGGCAGCGCTTGGGGCCATGCCGGGTTCCTTGCTGGCCTCGATGTGGGGGGTCTTCATGGCGTTGGGCTCCGTGTGCTCACTCTTCCCAGTCGGACTCGTCGTCCGACAGGTACGTGACCCGCGGGTCGTCCTCGTCCGACTCGTAGCCCTCTTCTTCAGGGGTGAATGTGAACCGGGTGGTGAAGGGCTTCAGGCCCTCGTCGGCGCGCTCCTTGTCGCCGGACTTGGTGTCGGGGTTGCCACCCTTGCCGATGTTGGGCGGCTGCTTCGCGCGCTTGACCGTGGCCTTGTAGCCGGTCTCCTTGGCCAGGGTGTGCAACTCGTCGGGGTCGATCGCGAGATAGGGGTTGGCGTTTTCGCCCGGGTACTTGTGGCTGATCGCGGCGCGTGTCTGTTCGGCTTGCCGGGCCGCGTCGCCCTTGAGCCCCTTGGTCGGATGCTTGGCCAGCTTCGCGTCTCTGATCACGTTGCTGCGGCCATAGAGCTCGACCGAGCCACCCGGCTTCAGCAAGGGCTTGGCGGTCTTCAGGAACCGATCGTCGGGCAGGTATTTCTTCTTGCCCGTGCCGCCGGGGTTCTGAACCTTCAGGCCATAGCTGGCCCCGCCAAGGCCCTTGACCCCGAACGGATTGGCACCCACCACATGGTCCAGCGAACCTTGGGGGTAGTGCTCGCCCAGCTCGTTGGCGTTGACGCCGAACTTGGTCCGCAGGCCGGCCTTTCGCGCGACGCCGAGAAAGCCGTGCGGGCCTTTCTCTGACGCAATGTCGGTGGCCTCGTAGTCTTCGCCGAATTTCCCCGAAAAGGCGCTCGAGAAGCGACCCTCGCCGGCGCCCACCTCGACGGCCGAGGGAAGATTCGCCTCGCTGAGCCTGGTCTCTCGCGAGTCGATGTTCCGGCGGGCCGCGGTCTTTCGCGGCTGCATGCGGTCGAGCGCGTTGAGGTTGGCAGCCACCTCTGGGTCGAGGTGGCTGTAGGTCTGCGGGCTGCCTCGGTTCAGCCGGTCTATCGCGGCCTCTCGCCGCGCCTCTTGCGCTTTCTCCTTGTTCTTCTGCTTGGCCCGTCGCCTCTTGCCGTTCAGCTGCGCCACGAGCCCTCGGTCTCCCAGGCTGGCCACATGCACGCCGGTTGCGGCGGCCGGTGCCTGGCCAGGCTGCCCGTTGCCCAGGGTGGCCTCGATCGCGCGGCGCTGCGCAACGATGCGGGGTGACTGGTCGACCGCGGACTGCGCCAGCCCATTGCCCAGGCCTGCGGGCGGGTGCGTGCGCTCGCCGTGGTCGGCCTGCGCGGATGCCGGTTGGTGCTGCGCCGTGTCGGCGCGAGCGTTGGCGCGGGTGTCGTGCGTCTTCATCGAGGACTCTCCCTGATCGTGTCGCGTGGTGCGGCGGCCCCGCTCATGGCGTCTTCGGCTTCTTGCCACGCTTGCCGGTGTAGCCCTTCTTCACGGCCTTCTTGCGGCTCTTGTCGATCGTCGGGTCGTGGTGGCCGGTGGTGTTCTTGTAGCGGCCGGTGGGGGCGCCGCCGAGGTAGTGGTTCGGGTTGCCGCAGTTCTCGTGGCCGTGCAGGCACCTGGCCAGTTGGTGCACGCGCTGGCCGGCCGCGCCGGCTTGCTTGAGCTGCAGGCTGGTGCCGCCGCCGGTGCAACTGGCGCAGCCGCAGCCCTTGGCGTGCAGGGGCTTGCGCTGGGCCGTCTTCATCTGCGTGGCACGTGCGCCCATCTGGTCGGCCTCGCGCTCCAGGCCCGGGCTGTCGTTGATCGCCACGCCACCGGCTTCTGCCGTGGGTTTCACGCGGCCCTGGCGTTGCTGCACCAGGTGCCAGGCCTCGTGGGCCAGGTGCTGCTCCTGCCCCGGGGCGAGGTGGATGTCGTTGCCCTGCGCATAGGCCATGGCCTGCAACTGAGCGGGCTTGGCCGAGTTGTAGTGCACCTGGACCTGGCCCAGGTCGACGCCGGACAGCGCATGCATGCCCTGCCGCAAGGGCTCGGGCAGCGCGTTGCGGGGCGGCGCCTGCTCGACGCCGGTGCTCAGCTGGGTCAGCTGCTGCCGCTGCGCGGTCTGGCGCGGGCTGTCGTCGGCCACCGCGTTGGGTGCCGGCTTTCGCTGGCCGGTGCGGTCGGCGGCGGGCTGCAACTCGCGGCGCTGCGCGGCCGTGGTCGGGCGGATGAACTGGCGCGTGGGGGGCATGGATCGCACTCCTCGTGTGGCTCGTGGCAAAGCGCAAGGCGGGCTGCTCGATCACGGTCCGGTGGGTTGCTTGGTGCCGGGCCTGGGTTTTGGTTTGGCCTGGCCGCGCTGCTTGCGTTCTTTCTTCTCGGCGAGCTTGCGGCGCCGCGCGGCCTTTTTCAGGTCGGGCCGTGGCCGCGCCGAGGGCAGGGCGTCGATCTGGCGCGCGCCGGTGCTGGCCTCTGCATCGGTGGTCGGGTGGCCCTTGCTCGTCTTGCGTACCGTGCCCTGGTAGCTGATGTAGTGGTCGGGGTGGCGGGGGTAGCGCTCGCTGTAGGCCGCGGCGGTGAGGTCGGCGGTTTCGCGCAGCGGGTCGACCCGGGCCTCGTCACCGCTCGGCTTGACGAGGTTGCGCGGCGCGATGCTGAAGCCGATGCCGGCCTTGGGCTCGACGCCGGGCTTGTCCGGCGCGACCAACCGGTCACGCTTGAAGCGGTAGGCCGCCACGATGTCTTCGGGCGCGATGCGGTGGGTGACGTATTCGGCGAAGGGCCAGACGGCCGAGGCGTCGTCAGTGTGCTCGTCGTTGGGGTCGTAGGCGAAGCGCGACGGGTCTTTCCAATCTTGCCGGCCGGTGGCGTGGCGCTCGGCCACCTGCTGCGCCTTGTAGGTGTTGGTGGCCTGGCGAACACGCACGCCGTACAGGTAGGCGGCCTCTTCTTGCGCTTCGCTGTCGTGCTCGGCGCCCTTGAAGGGGAAGAAGCAGGCGCCGCGGACATCGCGCGCCACGCACACGCCGGTCGCGGGCACGATGTCTTCGGGGCCGGTGCGGTAGACGATCTCGTTGCCGGTGGGCTGGCCGTCGTCGGTCGTGTCGGCCGGGCCCAGGTCGCGCTCGGCCTTGGTGGTGAAGCCGGTCTTCAGCACCGATCTGGGCGCGCGGGTGTCCGAGCGCCACATCAGCGCGCCGTCTTCGCCGAAGTCTTCGTCGAACGGGCCCTTGGTGCCTTCCTTGGCGAGCACCAGGCCTCGGCCGCGCACGCCCCAGCTGGTTTCGTCTTTTTCGGCAAGGCGCTCGTAGAGCTCGCGCTTGGAGCGGGAGATCTCGGGCAGCTGAGCTTCGAGCTTGCGTGGCCTGCGCTTGCGCGGCGTGCGCGCGGCGGCGGCCGACTCGCGCTCGGCCTGGATGCGCTCGCGCCGCTCGGCGCGGCGAGACTGGTTGGCCTTCTGGCGCTCGCGCCGCTTCTCGGCGGTGCGGTTCAGTTGCACCGGCGCGCCATTGGCTTTCTCGATCGGCGCCGCGGTGGCCGGGCCGGCCATCAGCTGCGCGATGCGTTCGCGCTGCCCCCGCTGGCGCGGGCTGCCCTCGGGCGCCGCCAGCTGGCCCGCCGACGCCGGCGCGGGTGACACCGTCGGGTCGGCGGCGTGGTGCCGCTGCAGTGGCAAGGCCTTCATGACCATGTGCGTGTGTTGGGGCGGGCAGGCCAGGCGTTGTCACGCGCCCAGGTCGTCGGTGCCCGGCTTCTCTTCTTTCTTCACCTCCGGGGCCACTTCGGTCTCTTTCTTCTTCTCTTTCTTTCGGCGGACGTCCCTGAACCATTCACCGGCCGGCGAAAGGCCTTTGCCGGAAGTGTCGGCCGCTTCCCAGCCCATCTGGGTTTCCGCCACCGAAGCTTGCGGCACCGTGCTCGTCACGACTTCCATGTTGCGGTAGCCGCTCGTGATCACCTTGTCGGCGCGCTTGCCCATCCATGCGTCGGGGAAGCTGCCGGCGGTACGGCGGATCTTGTGGCCACCTTCCGCCTCGGGCGCCAGCTTCCACTGTGCACGCCGATCGTCCTTGGCGACCTTCGACATGTCGCTCACGATGCGGCCGTGCGGGTCGGCCAGCGTGTCGTTCTTGCCGGGCACCCCGAAGTTCAGGTGATCGTTGCTGAGGATGGGATAGTGGGTGGCCGTGTGGCTGAAGGCAAACTGGTTGGCGCCCCCGCCCAGGCTCTGCTGCAGGAACTCACGGTCCGCCACGTTCAGCGGTTGCCCCTTCTTGGCGTTGTCGCCATAGCTGCGCCCGTCGCGCACCTTCTTTCCGTGAACGTCGTGGCCGGTGGGCGTCAGCCCCAAGCCGCCCTCGATCTTCGGCAGATCGAACTTGTTCAGCTCGCGCCGCACGTGCCTCGGCATGAAGGTGCCGTTGGCATCTTCGACATACTCTTTGCCGTTGTCGGGGCGCTTGAACACGCCTCCGCTCTCGGTGCCGTAGTAGTCGCGCCCGGTGGGGAACTGCTCGGCCGTCAGATTCTCGCGGGTCTTGATGGACCACAGGGTCTTGCCGTAGTCGCCGCGGGCTTTTTCCATCGCGGCGTTGTACTCGTCGTCCTTGGCGCCGTCGGGGTGCCCGAGCCAGGTCTGGCGCGCTTGCTGCTTGGCAGCGATGCGCGCCTCGCGCGCCTTGGCGATCTCTTCTTCCAGCGCCTTGCGCTTTTCGGGCGACTCGATCTTGTCGAGCGCCACGCGGCCCTTGCGCTGCACCACGCCCGCGGCGGGGCCGGGGGCACCCGGGGCCCGCAGCTGCGCCAGTTGCCGCCCCTGCTGCAGCTGGCGCGGGCTGACGCTGAATGCCGACGCGACCGCCGACGTGCTGGCCGACAGGCTGGCCGATTGGGGCTCGCTGCTGCGGGCCTGGTCCGGAACGGGGCGTTGCCTCACGACTTGTCCTCTTTGCGTTGGGGCGGCAGAAAGGCCTCAGGAGCGTGACCGCGAGCGACGGCGTGACCGGGAGCGTGAGCGCGAGCGCTTGCGAGAACGATGGTGTCGGCGCGGCGACGGCGAGCGGCTGCGGGACCGGTGGTGCCGGCGCGAGCGCGGAGGGGTCCGCGAGCGGCTGCGGGAGCGGCGCGGCGAGGGTGACCGGGAGCGCGACCTCGAGGCGCGGCTCTCGACCTCGCTCTCGCTGAATTCACCCTGGCTGTCGGCGTCGCGCTCAGGGTTGGCCACCTCGAACACGCCACGGGTCGAGCCGTCCCCGCCCCCGCGGTGCACATGAAAACGCCGGGGTGCCTTGGTGGATCGGGGGTCTTGCCGCGGCACCTCGTAGACCTCGTCGTTGCCGGTGGTGCCCAGATGCGTGGCCGATCCGCCTTCGATGGCGGATTGCGCACGCTTGATCACCGCCGCCGAACTCTGCGTCCGCAACCTTCCTGGCCGGCCTTTTCGCGACTTCGTTCGCCCCTTCTTGTTGCCCTTGATGTGGGTCGCGGACGTGGTCAGCTTGCCGGTGGTGATGTCCTGCTCGGGCTCGTACTCTTCGGCGGCCTCTTCCTCTTCCGGGGGGGCCTCGTCTTCTTCCTTCTCGTGCTTGTCTTTCGACCGGTCGGGCTTGCGCGGATCCTCGTCGTCTTCCTGTCCGCCCCCGCCGCCCAGGCCGTGCATGACGACCTTTGCACTGCTCAGCTGCGCGACCTCGCCGGGTGCCGCCGGCTCTTGGGGGTTCGGCGACAACGCCCGCGTGAGCTTCAGCTGGATCGGCCCGGCGGCGGTGTCGGCGGGCGATTGCAGCGCGGCCATGTGTCGCGCCTGGGCCTGCAGCCTGACGCCGTTGGCGACGGCCGCGCTGGCGTTGTCGGCCGCGGGCCCGCGCACGACACGCTCGTCCGTTTCGCTGTGGTGCTGCTTCAGCATGGCGGCCGGATCCCGCAGCCATGTCCGGGGCCTGTGCATCGCCTCATGGCTTGTCCTCTTTGCGTTTGAACAGCGCCCACAGCGCGGCGATCAGCGGGATCACGATCAGGGCCACCAGCTGCGCATTGCCTTTTCGCAGCGACTCGAGCGCCGGGTCGCACTGCAGCAGCGCTGCGCCGACGAACAAGGGCGGCAGGGCGCCGAGCAGCGCATAGCGGCCGTAGAGGGCTCGCCATTCGCAGTTCCACTGCAGCAGCAGCCAGCACACCGCGCCGAGCAGCAGGAACAGCTCGAACGCGAGCCGGAAGAGCCAGCGATTCGGGCAGACCACGCTGCACAGCGCCTCGCTGACGCCCGAGCCCGTGGGCGGGTCGAAGGTGTTGCGCAGCGCTTTTTGCTGCTCGGTGTCGAACTGCTGGCCCATCAGGGGCGCGGGCCAGAAGCCGATGCCGCCGAAGTTGTCCTGCACGTAGACCAGGTCGTCGCGGTACTGCTCGGGCGACGCCTGCGGCAGCATCAGCAGCGGCACCACGCTGCGCAGGAAGATGCGGCGGTCGCCGCCGAACAGGCCGGGGCTGGCCTCGATGGTGGCGCGCAGCCTTTTCTTGCTCTGCGTCGTGGGCTCGGTCAGCAGCACCAGAAAGCGCAGCTCGGCGTTGCTGTTGCGCTTGTAGTCGCCATTGGTCTCGACGATGCGGCCCTCGGCCATGTCGGGGACCTCGACCGCCTTGAGCAGCTCGAACAGCCGGCCCACGTCGAACGGGCCGGTCTTGTCAGCGATCTGCTGGTCGGTCATCACGAGGTTGATCGCGTAGTGGCGCTCGGGGCTTTCGGCCAGTGCCTGGGCCAGGCCCTTGACGAAGCGGGGGTAGAAGTCGGCGAAGCGGGCCGCCAGCTCGGGCTCGCTCTTCGCGTCGGGCAGGCGATCGAAGAACACGGTGAAGCCGTTGCCCATGCGCTGGACCTGGCCGAAGCCCGGCAGCCAGGCCTTGGCCCTCGAGGCCAGGCCGGGCAGCGGCGTGTCCACCAGCTCGTGCGCGCGGCGCGGCACCTCGGAGGTGAAGTGCTCGATCAGCGCGTCGCGCGCGGTGGTGGGCTCGGTCGCGAGAAACCGCCAGTCGGCGCTGTAGATGCCGAAGTCGACGCGCGTTTCGTGGGCCAGCGCGGTGCGGATGAATTTGGTCTGGTCCTCGTTCCAGTTCGCCACCTTGTCGACCGCCTGATCATCACCCAGCGGCAGCGCGAAGTAGCTGATGCGGTTGACCAGGCTGAAGTCGATCGTCTGCGGCTGCTTGCCGCCGGCCAGCCAGGCGGGGTAGACGGCGTACAGCGGTTGCTGCGGGCGCGGGGTGGCGCAGTTGCACGATGCGGTGGCTTTCCACGGCAAGACCTGGGTCGGCTCCAGAGCGCGGTCGCGGCCGGCCGCCTCGACCAGCCAGGCGCGCAGGCCGGGCGGCATCAGCCAGGCGGGCAGCTTGCGCCACGACACCGGCTGGGCCATGCCGGCCGCCGCGGCACCGGACGCTGCCGATGCGGGTGGGGCGGGTGGTGCGAGGGCCTTGGCGGTGTCTTTGGCCGAGCTGGGCTCTTCAGGGCTCGGGCACACGGCCGCGAACTCGGCCTGGCTCGGCGGCTGTTGCTTCAGGCGCTGCGCCTCGTGCACGATCAATTGCCAGGCCTGCGCGCAGACCTGCGCGTCGACCGCGGCTTCGAACTGCGACTGTGTCGGGTACTCGACCAGGAACACCGGTTTCAGCAGGGCTTCGAGCTGGGTCTGCTGGGCATCGCTCCAGACCAGCGTGGCCGGCGGCGGCGGGGTTGGGGCCGACGCGGCCGCGGCGGGCTCGGGCGCCGCTTCGGGCGGGGCGGCGGGGTCGGGGGGCAGCGTCTCGATGGGGGGCTCGGCCGACTTGATCGCGGTCTTCAGGGCGTCGAGCTGCGCCGTCTCCAGCTGGTAGACGTGGGCCGTCGGCGCCGCGTGGGCCGGCGGGCCGGCGTGGCTCAGGTCGAGCTGGCTGAGTTGTGCGGCCGATGCCGCCGAGGCGGGCTTGGCGGCGGGCTTGGCCGTGGCCTTGGCGGGGTCGGTGACGCGCAGGCTGTAGGTCTGGCTGGCCACGTCGCCGGCGGCGTCGACCACCCGCACGCGGAAGCGGCTGCCGCCGGCCTGCTCGGGCGTGCCCAGCAACTGGCCTTGAACGGTCAGCGCCAGGCCGCCGGGCAGGTTGCCTTGCAGCAGGTCGAAGCGGTAGGGCGGCAGGCCACCTTCGGCGCGGATGGGGCGCGCATAGGGCCGTCCGACACTCGCGTTAGGCAGCGTGACTGGGTCGCGCTCCAGTGTCAGCGGGCCGCAGCGGTCGGGGTCTTTGATGTCGGGGATGCACAGCCCGCCCGACGGCAACCACACGGCGGGTGAACTGGCGGCGGGCTTGACCGGCGAGGTCTGCGCGGTGGTTGCGCTGGCGGCGGCCGAAGCCGGCGCGGCGGCCGTGGCTGCGGGCGCCGAAGCCACCGCGGCCACCGTCGATGCGGCGGCGGATGGTGCGGGTGCGGTCGCCGCAGGCGCAGAGGCGGGTGCCGACGATGAGGCCGCGGCCGACGCGGCGGGCGCAGGCGCCGAGGCCGCAGCCGCCCAGCCTTCGCCGGCCCCGAGCAAGAAGCCCCAGCCAACCGCCAGGCCGGCGGCCAGCAGGCCCCACGCCCAGCGCCGGGGAGCATGGCGGGACAGGCGGGCCGTCACAGCGTCCTCCCTTCTTTGCGCAGCTCTTTGGCCAGCCCGGCGCGCAGCTCGGCCAGACCGACCAGGCTGCGGCCGTCGCGCAGCACCGTGAGCGCGGCATGGCGGATGACGTTGGCGATGGCGCCGCCCGAGACCTCGTAGCGCTGGGCGAGCAGCGCGATCTCGACCTCGGCGGCCATGTGCTCGGGCGGCAGCATGCTGCGCCACAGGCGCGTGCGCTGCTCGGCGTCGGGCATCGGAAAGTAGACCATCGACTGGAAGCGGCGCGAGAACGCGTCGTCGAGGTTGCTGCGCAGGTTGCTGGCCAGGATGACGACGCCGGGAAAGTCTTCCACCCGTTGCAGCAGGTAGGCGATCTCCTGGTTCGCGTGGTGATCGTTGGCGGTGGTGGCCGCGCCGCGTTTGCCGAACAGCGCATCGGCCTCGTCGAAGAACAGGATCCAGCGCCGCGTCTCGGCCTGGTCGAACACGCGGGCCAGGTTCTTCTCGGTTTCGCCGATGTACTTGGACACCACCATCGACAGGTCGATGCGGTAGACATCGGCCTTCGCGGCCTGGCCGATCAGGGTGGCGGTGAGCGTCTTGCCGGTGCCCGGCGGCCCGTGGAAGAGCGCGCGGTAGCCGGGCTTCAGGCTGCGCGACAGGCCCCAGTCGTGCATCAGCTGCGGGCCGAGCTGGGTCCAGGCGCAGATCTGCTGCACCTCGTCCATCACCTCGGGCGCGAGCACCAGGTCGTCCCAGCCCAGCTCGGTGCGGATCAGCTTGGCCGGGAACTGGGCGCTGTAGTCGGGCTTGTCGGCGTGGCCGGTGCTCAGGCGTTGCAGCGCCTCGTTGCTCAGCAGCAGCGCGCCGGCCAGCCGGGGCTCGCTGGCCGGCGGGGTTTCGAGCCGCAGCCCGCGCAGCGCCAGCGGGTGTTGGGGGTCGAAGCAGTCGAGCAGGCCGATGCGCCAGGCCAGGCTCTCGCCCGCGACCAGGAACGCCGCCGTCTCGCCGGTGGGCAGGAAGCCGCCATGGGCCTGCGACTTGATGCCGCCGAATTCGGTGAAGCCGCGGTCGAGGTTCTGGTTGCGCATGAACAGCAGGTCGAGCGCCGAGGGGCGCAGGTGGGGCACCAGCGCCAGCGCGAGCAGCAGCCGCTCGGGCACGCCGAGCGCCATCTCGCCGACCCAGTGCGCGAGCTCGCTCGCGGCCGGCAAGTCGGGTGGCGGCGGCGCGGCCTCCAGGCCGGTGGGCAGTTGCTGGAAGTGCTGCTCCAGGCGCACGTTCAAGACCTTCGCCAGCCAATCCAGCTCCAGGTCCAGGGCGTGCGTGTGCGGGCTGTCAGCGCCATTCCACATGAAGCACTCCTTGCATCCAGGGCAGGCGAATCGTCTGGAAGCTCCAGGGCAGGCGGTCCAGCAGCACGTCGAAACCGCGCGTCTGCACGCGCAGGTGCCAGCGCATCGGCTCGCCGGCCGGCGTCTTGTCGCGCTGCAGGCGGCCTTCGCGTTGCAGAAAGGTCTCGCGCAGGCCGGCCACCGAGGTGTGGCCCAGCGCTTTCCAGTGGGCGATCACGGCCTGCAGCAGTTGCTCCAGCAGGCTCACGGTGTCGGGCGGCAAGGGCGGCACCTCGGGCAGCAGCTCGGCCGGCGGCACGCCGCACAGCAGCCGCGACAACACGGTCTGCGCCTCGTCCACCGGGCCGGCGCCGTGGCACAGCGTCTGCAGGCATTGCACCGCGTGGGCCTGGGCTGTGGTGTCGATGAACTGGCCTTGCTGCAGCAGCCCCTGCTGCTTGAACAGCCGCTCGGCATAGGCGGCCAGCAGCACCTGCCCGGCATCGCCGACCCAGATCGGCTCGTGGGCCGGGGCGGTGGGCGCCGCAGGCTTGACCGATGCGACCGGTTCTTGCGCCTGGTAGTGGCTGCGCAGCGAGGCCTGGTCGGGCGACAGGCCACGCACGAACAGGTAGCGGCACAGGCGGCGCCAGTGTTCCTGCACCAGCGCCACCGGCTCGCGCAGCATGCTGCCCAGCCATTGCTGCAGCCGGCCGGCGCGTTGCTGCAGCGCTTGCGCGGCGGGGCCGAACTGGGCCCGCAGCATCTGCCAGCGGCGCGATTCGTCGAACAGCTTCAGCCAGCGCTCGCAGGCGCTGTCGGTTTCGAGCAGCCGCGCCAGGCGCAGACGCTGAGGCCAGGCCCAGCGGCCTTCGCGGCACTGGCGCTCCAGGCCGCGCAAGGCCTGGTCGAGGCCCGACGTCGGCGTCGCTTGGCGCACCGGCGGCGGGCGATCGTGATCGAAGTCAGGGTCCCTGTCACGATGGGGTTCGGGTGGGCGTGCACGCTCGCGGGGCGGGGGCGGGTCGGCGGGCTCACGGTCCGGGCCGTGGCGCGCGGGCCGCGCGAGCTGCGCCTGGGCTGCGTCTTCGTCGTCGCCCAGCCACTGGGCCCAGGCCCGCTGCCACAGGGCCTGCCAGGCGCTGTGGCTGTCGGGCAGGCGTTGGCCCTCGGTCAGGCGCTGCAGGCAGGCTTCCATCAGCAGGGCTTGCAGCCGGCCCAGGCCGGGCCGCCGGTCGGCCGGGGCTTCGCGCTGCAGGCGCAGCGCGGTCTGGCGCAGCGAATCGTTCCATTGCGCGGTGCCGGGGCCCGCGCCGCCGGTGCCGGCCCGGCCGGTGGGGCCCATGGCCGCCAGCAGGGTGCCGAGGTTGTCGGGCGCCAGGCATTGCGACCATTGCCGGCGCTGCCGGCGCTCGCCGGCCCATTGCAGCAGGCGGCTGCGCAAGGCCGAGGGGTGCGCGGCGGCCAGGCGGCTGAGCAGCGTGGCCACGCGGGCGCTGTGGCTGGCGCTGTGCCGGCGCGGGCGCGAGAGCGCTTCGCGCAGCTGTTGCAGCCCGGCCTCCCAGGTGCGGGTGGGCTGGTCGGCGCTCAGCGTTTCGGCGCCCGGCGCGGCCTGGGCTTGCAGCGAGGGGCTGGCGGTCAGCTCGCGCAGCAGCGCGCTGGCCGGCGTTGATGTGGTCGATGGTGTCGTCGATGGTGTTGGCGCGCCGGCCAGCAGCGCCACCCAGCCCGGGCCGATGTGCTGGGCCAGGGCCTGGCGCAGCGCCTGCAGCAGCTGCAGCCGCCGGCCGGTGCCCAGCGCGCTGCCGCGGGCGCCCCACAGCGCGCGCAAGGCGGCGGTGTGCAGCGCCTGCTGCAGCTGCTCGCGCTGGTAGGCGCTGAGCCGGCCGCGGGCCTGCAGCGGGGCCAGGCAGCTGTCGTCCAAGCCCTGCAACGCCTGTGCGAGCGGCGCGTCGCGCTGGGCCAGCAGGGCCTGCAGGCCGTGATGCGGGCTGATGCGTGCCAGCCGCGCCAGCATGCGCTCGCGCTCGGGGTGGTTCTGCAAGGTGGCCCACAGCCGCGGGCCGTGGGCGCGGGCCAGTTGCGCCAGCCAGTTGGCCACCGCATGCCGGCCGGGCAGCGACAGGCCCCAGGGCAGGTGGCCATGGAGCAGGTAGAACACGAACTGGTCGATTGCATGCCCCTGCGCCGAGGGCCGGCGCGGCGCGGTCGTGCGCTGGTCGGCGCGCAGCAGCGCCAGGTCCAGCGCCTCGTCGAGCCGCGCGGCCCACTGGTGCTCGCCCTGGTGGCGCGACAGGTGGCCGAGGTCCAGCTCCAGCCGGTCGATCCGCCAGACCTGGCCGGCGTGGTCGTGCCGGTCGAAGCGGGCTTCGATGCGGCGCAGCCCCTCGGTCTTCAGAAAACGCGCCAGGCGCTCTTGCATCGGGTTGCCGCGCACGGCGGCGCGCGGCGAGCGGTACTGCAGCTCCCAGCGCAGGGTTTCGACGAGGTGCGTCATGGCGCAGCCTCCGCCCCGCGGGCTGCGGCATTCGGCCTGGCCTGGCGGCTCATGAGCTCACCTCTTGCAGCAGCGCGCGCAGGCGGGCTGATCGCTGATCGAGGGCGGTTGCCGAGGCGTTCTCTTGCGCAGGATCTTGGCCGGCAAGCCAGGCGGCGCAGTGGGCTTGCCGGGCCGTGAGCCAGGCGTTCCAGGCGACCTCGAAGGCCTGCATCTGGCCGGCGTCCAGCCACAGCAGGCGGCAGCGCAGGTGGGCCGGGGCTTCGCGCGCCAGGGCCTGCGCGGCGAGGCTGCGAAAGCGCGGGTCGGCGCCGCGGGCGGTCCAGCCGCTGGCCACCAGGCTGATCTGCGCGGTGCTCGCACTGTCGTTGTGGGATGCCTCGGCCGCCAACGGGCGCAGCAGCAGGTGCTCGACCAGGTGCAGCCCTTCGCCGGCGGCCTGCAATTGGCAGGCGGCTTCGTGCAGCGCCCGCGCCAGGTCCTGCGCCTGCGCGGCGGCGGCGCCGTGGGCCAGCAGCCAGTGGCGCCCCTGGTCGTCGGGGCCCAGCCACAGCTGGCCGCCGGCCGTGGTCGACCACTGGAACAGGTCGGGCCGCACCGCGGCGCGCAGCAAAGGGGCGGGCATGGCGTCGCGCAGCACCGGCATGTCGCGGCGCAGCCGGGCCCAGTCGGTGCTGCGGCGCCGGGCGGCGGGGTTGAGCATCGGTTGCGCGTCGGCCGGGGCTCGCAGTACGAAGCGCGCGCTTTCGGCGTCGCCCTGGGGGGCCGGCCACTCGGCAGGCGTGGGCAGGTTCTGCGCCTGCCAGCTGCCGCTCAGCCAGCGGCTGTGGGTTTGGGCCAGGCCCAGCATCAGGCCCAGGCGCTCTTGCAGCGGCGGTGTGTTGTCGGCCTGGCCCAGCAGCGGCTGGCTGAGATCGGCGCCGGTGCCGCGCTGGCGGCCCAGGCGTATCAGCCGGCGGGCGAACTGGCGCTTCAGGCGCAGCAGGTGCACCGGCCAGGCCTGCGGCGTGTAGTAGCAGGGCAGCGACTGCAGGCCGGCATGGTCGAGCGACTCGCCGTGCAGCGCCAGTTGGTAGTCGAGCGCGCGGTGGCGGCGCGAGAGCTGGTCTTCGTCGATCCACGGGGCTTCTTCGAGCCGCTCGCGCGGTGCGTGGTACAGCGCCTCGATGCCGGGCAGCTGGCGGTTGCCGGGCAGGCTGGTCCAGCAGCTGCGCGTGCTGTCCTGGTCGAGCGCGTACAGGTGCGGCAACTGCTCGCGCTGCACCTGCACCTGGTTCAGCCCTTGTTCCAGCAGGCCCAGGTAGCCATGCCACTGCGCGGCGAGCCCGGGTTGATGGCGGGCGTGGTCGCGCAGGGCCTGCCGGTACAGCGGCGGCAGCGCGGCACTGGCGGCCAGGTGGTCGCGGCGCAGCGCCGGCAGCGCGGGCAGTGGCTCGGCCGGCGCCGCGGCCGGCTGCAGCATGGTGGACGACGAGGGCAGCCGCAGCGGCAGCCGGCGCCGGTCGGACAGCGTTTGCAGCAGCGCCTGCACGGGCACCTGCACCGGGCCGCCTTCGCGCGCCAGCCGCCAGCGGCGCAGCTGGTCTTCGTGGTCGGGCCAGCGCAGGCGCAGCGCCCAGTCGCGCCCGCGGCGGCGCACCGAGCCGGGTGGGGTGGGCACGTCGTCCAGCGGGTCGGCGGGCTCGTCGGGCGCCAGGTGCAGGCGCAGCGTGTCGATCGCCGCCAGGCCCGGCATGTCCTGCAGGTAACGGGCCAGGTCACTGACGAACAGGTAGTCGGGATCCTGCGCCAGCCACAGCGCCTCGGCCGGCGTGAGGGCGCGGCCCAGCGGCCCTTCGACATCGGGGCTCGCGCCGGCGTGCGGGGGCAGGCCTTCGGGCAGGCGGGCCGAGATGCAGTCGTCGCAGCGCTGCAGCAGCTCGGCCAGCAGCTCGCACACGTCGCGGTGGCCTTCGAGCAGCAGCGAGATCTCGAGCTCGACCCAGCGCGGCCGCAGCACCTGGGGCGGGCCGTCCAGGTCTTCGCCGAGGTTGCGCTGCGGCCAGTAGGCCTGCAGCGCCGCGCGGCGCATCGCCTGCCGGTCGTCGGCCGCGTCGGACCGACCTTGCAGCGTCATGCGCCACAGGCCGGTGGCGCGGCCACGCGCGTCGCGCTGGGCCTGCATGTGCAGCTGGCGAGCATGCGGCAGTTGCTGCAGCAGCCAGCTTTGCCAGTCGTCGCTGGTGAGCGGGTGGCAGGGCAGCAGTGCCTGCGGCGTGTGCAGCCCGAAGCGGGCCCAGGCGGCGGCGCTGGACTGTGGTTCCAGGCCGAGCAGCTGAGCCACCGGCTGGCGGGCGGCGAACAGGTCTTCGGTCAGCGCGAAGCACAGCGCTTCGAGCAGGCTGACACCGGGGTCGTGCAGGTTGTAGTCGGTCCACAGCTCGCCGCTGGCCAGCTGCGCGGCGGTGACCGCCTGCAGCCGCAGCGCGTCGAAGCCCAGCGGGTCGGGGTCTTGCGCGCGGTGGCGGGCGATGCTGGCGATCGGCTTCATGTCGATGCCTTCGGTGCCTGCGCGCCGGCCGGCTTGGGCGGTTGGCCCAGGGCCATGTGCGGGTCGAACCAGAGCTGGCAGACGTGGGCCTGGATGCGCACGCCCTCGCCGAAATTGCAGCCGGTGCGGATCTGCAGCCGGTAGACGGCCTTGCGGCCGTGGCTGCCTTCCCAGCGCAGGTGCAGCTTGTCGCAGCGCCGGCCCCACCAGCTTTGCGTCTGGCGGATGCCGCGCCGCGCATGCCACCAGCGCCACAGGCCACCGCCCGGGTTGTAGGCCGACAAGGCGGTGGCGTGCACCAGGCCGAAATGGCCGGTGCCCGGCTGGCCCGCGCCGGCGACGACCTCGAAGGCCTGGCAACCTTCGAGGTCGCCGGTCAGGTCTTGCCACTCGCCGTTGGCCAGCACCGGCTTGGGCGGCGGCAGCAGGCCGCGCCGGCCCTGGCTGCTGACGGTGCCGCGCACGTCGAGCATGGTCTGCGGCGTGGTGGTGCCGATGCCCACGCGCTGTTCCTTGTCCAGGCTCAGCAGCGGCTGGGTGCTGTTCTGTGGCTGGAACTGCAGCTGGTCTTGCTGCGGGCCCAGGCTGACCCGCCACAGCGCCTGCTGCGGGGCCTGGTCGCGGTAGAAGCTCAGCAGGTTGTGGTGCCCGACCGGGGCATACAGCTCATGGCCGTTGGCCACCGTCTTGCGAAAGCCCTCGTCGACCATGTTGAGCATCGAGTCGATGAGGTCGCCGAAATGCGCCTGCGTCGGCAACTGGCCGTCGCCGAAATAGTTCTTCAGTGTTTCGCGGTTGCGCCAGGTCATGGCTGCACCCCGCAATCGATGGGTGAGCGGGCGGTGCTCATGCCGCCTCCTGCCCGACGATGAAGCTGCTGCCGACGGTCAGCTTGCTCAGGCCGCTGGGCTGGGCCATCGGCGAAGGCGGGTCGACCAGCTCGAGCAGGTGGCCGCGCGTGGGCAGCGCCAGGCTCCAGGCCTGGGCCGGGCGCACCACGCGGTCGCCGCGGGCGGTGTCCGACAGGCGGTACACCGCCTGGTCGCTGATCACGATGTGCAGCAGCGAGGCCTGGCCGATCGCATCGACCCCCGGCTGGGCCCGCAGGAATGCCTCGACGTCGTCGGCGCGCAGTTGCCAGTCGAACTGGGTGGTGATGCCGCCGGGGCGCCACGGCGAGAGGTAGTCGCGCAGGCTCTGGTTGAGCTCGCGCAGCCGCTCGCCCGCGGGCTCGCCGCGCGCCAGCCGCAGCGTGCAGCGCACCTGGATGCGCTCGTAGCTGGCGTTGCGCACCAGCAGCGGCTGGTGCGGCGGCATGCGGTCGGTGAGGTACTGGGCGATGCGCTGCAGCGTCGAGGCGTCCAGCCGCGGCGCCTCGGTGCCGTCGATCTCGTAGCCGGCCGGCAGCGCGGGCACCACGACGACCAGCACCGGCTCGTCGGGGCCGGTGTCGCTGCGCGGGATGCACTTGAGCTTGAAGACCTCGGGAAACGCCTGCAGCACCAGGCGCTCGCAGTCCCACGGGCTGAGGGCCCGGGCGCGGTGGCGCAGGCGCTCGGCCACGCGGGTGGCCCAGGCGGGCGTGGTCTCTTGCGGCTGCAGGTCGAACGAGGGCCAGGGTTGGCGCACGGCCGCCAGGCCCGGCGTGGCCTCCAGCGCGGCGCGGATGCGCCCGGGTGGCAGGGCTTCGTCGGGGCATTCGCCGAGCCGGCGCGCGCTCAGGCCGTTGGTCCACACGCCGATCAGGCCGGCCAGCAGGTCGAGATTGCCGTGGCCGGACAGGCGCAGCCAGAAACAGTCGCCCGGCAAGGTGGTGCAGCCGCGGGTCAGGCCGAGGGGCAGGTCGAGCACCACCAGGCCCGAGCGCAGCAGGCCTTCGGTGGTGTCGAGCAACACGCGGTGCGGCTCCAGCGCGCGCCAGTCGTCGCCGCGCCAGGCATGCCACTGCAGGCGCGGGGTGGGGCGGCCGAGCGCTTCTTGCGCGGCCTCGCTGCGCAGGCGGAACAGCAGGCTCAAGGCGCCCTCGGCGGCCGGGCCGTCCAGGCCGATGTAGAGCTGGCCCGCGCCGTGCCAGCGCTGCACCACGTAGACCGGGCAGGTCTGCGGCAGGCGCCGCAGCGGCTGCAGGCCGAAGGGCGTGATGTGCAGCAGCTCGCCCTGGCGGGCCTGCGCGGCGTCGAGCCGCGGTGTCAGGCGCTGGCGCGAGAGGTAGTCGACCGTCATCGATTCGAGCAGCGGCGTGTAGGGCGCCTGCGGCAGCGGCCGGCCCTTGGCGGGCTTGAGCCGGCTGTTGTGGGTCAGCGTCTCGGCCATCAGGCGGGGGTAGAGCGCGTGGCCGAAGGCATCGGGCGGGCCGGCCAGCTGCAGGCGGAAGAACCCCTGGCGGCTGCCCAGGCCGAACTCGGGCGCCTGCGCGATGCCGCCCGGCGCCGGCGGCAGCGACACCGGGTGGTGCAGGCGCAGCAGCTCGGCGCCGCTCACGTCGATCTGCTGCGCGGCCTCGCCGCGGCGGCCGAACAGCGGCAGCGCGGGGCCGTTGGCTTCTTCCCAGCGGCCATCGGACAGCAGCGACAGCTGCACGACGAAATCGTCTTCGGCCCAGTGGTGGCCGGGGTAGTCGGCGTAGTGGTCGGCCAGGCCGCGTGGCGGCAGGCCGCTCCAGTGCAGGTTGAGCTTCAGTCGCTCCAGCGGCTTGCTGGCCAGCTCGGCATGGGTGAAGACGAGGTAGGAGCCGCTGTCGGGCAAGGGGCCCAGCGGCATGAAGGGCTTGCTCGGGTCGAGCCGGCCCAACTGGTTGTGCACCTGCAGGCAGCGCGCACCCTGCACCTGCACCGTCAGTTCAGCGGCTTCGAGCCGCAGCTGCTGCAGCAGGCCGCTGACGAACAGGCGGCTGCGGTTGTGCACCCGCAGCTGCAGCACCGGCAGCGCGGGCCAGCCGGGGCCGTGCACCGCCTCGTGGGCCGCCACGATGGCCGGCAGATCGGCCGACAGCGCCAGGTTGATCGTGATGCCGCTGGCCTGGCCATCGGCGGCAGTGCCGGCGTCGGCCCGGCTGGCGAAGGCTTCGCCCAGGTCGAGCCAGCCGTCGGCCACCGACAGCAGCACCTCCCAAGCGCCGCGGAACACCCGGTCGAAGACCAGGCGGCGCTCCAGCGGTGCGCTGCCGAACAGCAGCGAGAGCGGGTCGTCGACATCGACGTGGCTGGTCTCGGGCCAGGCCTGGCGGGCGTGTTGGCGCAGCCGGTCGACGGCGGCCGGGGCCAGCTCGGGCCCGGTGGCGCACAGCCACACGGCCAGCAGGCGGCCCAGCCGCGGCGCCAGCGTCGACGGCTCGGTGCTTTCGAGGCAGCGCAGCAGCAGGTAGGCGAGCCAGGGGGTCTCACGCAGGCCGGGGCAATCGGCCAGTAGCGTGCGGATCAGCGCGGCGTGCGAGGCCGGCAGTGCCGCGCCCACGGGCTCGGGCTCGGCCAGGCCCTCGGCCTGCTCGTGCGCGGCCAGCTGCAGGTACCAGGCGTCGAGCATCTCGTCGGCATCCGACTCGGGCAACGCGACGCTCAGACCTTCGGGCACGGTGATCGCGAGCCGCACCTCGATCTCGCGCCGGCCTTCGCGCAGGTTGAGCAGCGGCGAGGCGATCGCCAGGCCTTGCCGGGCCGTGACGCTGCCCGCGCCGCCGCCCAGCAGCGGCACCGACGGCGCGCGTGGGTCGGCGGCCTGCTCGGTGGTCGGCACCACCAGCTGGCGGGCCCGGGCCTGGGTGGCCAGGCCGTACTCGCGTTCGGGCGAGATCTGCAGGTCGTATTCGTGCCGCAGGCTCAGCAATTGGCCCACGCGCAGCGGGCTCACGTAGAGCGCGTGCTCGGCGGCGAAGCTGCAGCTGCCCCTGTCGAGGTTGGCGACGAAGCGCCAGCCCGGCGGCAGCTGCACCGGCTTGAGGTGGCGCGGGTCGCGCTCGAGCACCAGGTGCACCCGGTCGGGCTGCGCGGGCAGCGGGCGAAAGCCCAGGCGCTCGGCGTAGTAGTGCAGCGTGAGCCGCGCGTCGAACTGGTTGAGCGTGTCGCGGGTGTGCTGTTGCAGCTGCGTCCAGGCCAGCAGCAGGCCTGTGCCGGGGTCGTGCAGGCCGGTGCGCAGGCTGGCACCCAGCTGCTGCGCGGCGAGCGCCTGCATCAGGCTCAGCAGCCGGCACAGCGCAAGCCACAACAGCCGCAGGCGGCGCAGCTGGTCCGCCGGGGCCTCGTCTTCACGCTGGCTGCCGGGTGGCGCCGGGAGCGGGGCGGGATCGAGCCCCCAGATCGGGTGCCAGCCTCGCCAATCTGCGGCCGGTGCGCCGCACGCGGTCAGCGCCGCCTGCAGCTGCGGGCCCAGCGATTCGTCCAGCGCTCGCGACAGGGGGCGGCGCAGCACATCGCGCAGCGCTTGTTCTTCGGCCGGCTTGTCGGTCTCGAGCAGAACATGCCAGCGGTCCACGCGCCGCGCCAGCTCGACGCAGGCGGCGAGCGCGCGCGCGGGCGTCAGCCAGGCGAACTGCTCGGCCTGCGCCTCCCATGCGTCCAGCGGCAGCGCCGCCAGCTCGGCCAGCAGCAGGCTCAGGTCGGCTTCGAGAGTCTGCCCCCAGTCGCCGGCATCGGAGCCCTGGGCATCGACGAAGCGCAGCTGGCGCGCCAGCAGCAGGGCCTGGCGCAGGCGTTGCGCCAGGCTCAGCTCGTCGGGCCGGAAGTAACCCGGGACGAGCGCGGGGCTGATCCGCTGGTCTTGCTGCGAGCCAGGGTGCATGCGGGTTCTCGGGCGTGTTCAGCCGGCTTGCACCGGGTGGCTCGCCTGGTCCAGGTAGAGCGGGTAGACCATGTTGTGGCGGGTGTTGGTGGTGCGGATGCGGTAGCGCACCAGCAGGTCCAGGCGGGCCAGGTCGTCGCCGGCGCGTTGCACGTCCAGCTGCTCCAGCTCGATGCGCGGCTCGAAATACATCACCGCCTTCTTGATCATGTCGGTGATCTCGGTGAAGGTCTGCTCGGTGGCCTCTTCGAACACCATCTGGTGCAGCCGGGTGCCGTAGGCGTGCTGCATCACCCGCTCGCCCACGCGGGTGCGAAACAGGATGCGCAGGCTTTCTTCGATGTCTTCGTCGTGCTCGACCATCACCACGCGTTGGCTGGCGTCGAAGCGCGGCGGAAAACTCCAGCCTCGGCCGAGGAAGCTCATCTCAGCCTCCAATGAGGACGGTCGGCAGGCCGAGCACGATGTTGCCGCCGTGGCCCGTGGGGTCGCCGATGCGCGCGGCCGGCTTCTTGCCGATCAGCACCGTGGCCGAGCCCTTGACGATCACGTCGGGCGGGCCGACGCAGACCGCGTTGTCGCCCACCACCGCGGCCGGGATCTTGCCGATCAGCACGGTGGGCACGCCGGGGCCGATCACCGGCCCGCCGACGTGCGGGATCGGTGGCAGGCCAGGTGTCTGCATCGGGCAGACGTGCATGTCGGTCAGGCGGGCGGCGGGGGGCATGGGGGCGTCCTCGGTGGGGGTGGCAAGGGGGCGGTCAATTGATCATCACCAGCGCACCCTTGACAGTGGTCTGCCCGGCGGCCGACAGCTCGGCCGTGGCCGAGCCCTTGCCGGTGAAGCCGACCTGGGCCTGCGCGGTGATGTTGAGCCCCTGGGCCTGGATGTCGGCCTGGCAGTCGAGCTTCATGCCGGTGGTGGCGGTGAGCGTGATGCCGCCCTGGGCGGTGAGCTTGATGTCCTTCGGGCTGTCCAGTGCGATGCCGGCGCTGGAGAGCTTCACGCTGTTGCCGTTCTGGTCTTTCAGCAGCACGCTCTTGTCCTTGTCGTCGAGCACCAGCGTGTTCTTGGACGGGGTCTCGATCGTGATGATCTTGTCTTTCTCGTTGAACTCGATGCGGTGCTTGCAGCGGGTCACGATCGCCTTGGTGTTGTTCTCGGCCTCCAGCGCGTAGGGCGGGGTGCGGCTGCTGCTGTACAGGCTGCCCAGGATCACCGGGTGGCCGGGGTCGTCGTTGAAGAAACCCAGCACCACCTCGTCGCCGACCTCGGGCACGAAGAAATGGCCGAAGCCGCTGGAGGCATGGGCCTGTGCCAGCCGGGCCCAGATGCCGGGCGTTTCGACCTGCAGGTAGGGCAGCTTGACCTGCACGCGCTGCTCGCCCTCGGGGTCTTCGTCGAGCTTCATCACGACGCCGATGTGCAGCCCGCGGATGCCCGGCACCAGGCCGGCGTTGGCCGGGGCCTGCACGTCGGGGCGCTCCATGTGCCAATCGGGCGGCAGGCCGAATTCGGCGTGGCACAGCCAGTTGCCATCGGTGATCTCGTGCTGCACCGCGCTCAGGTAGACGTCGCCGCTGAAGCGCTCGCCCACGCCCGCCACGGTCAGCAAGGTGCCGGGCAGGGCCTTGGCGCTGCCCTGGAAGCTGAGGTGGCCGCGCACGCGGGCCAGCGTGGCCTTGAGCTGCGCCGCCTTGGCCCAGGCGTCGAGCGTGTCCTTGGTCTGCGGGGCGCAGCTTTGCAGCGCCCGGGTGTCCGGCGAGGCCACGGCGGCCAGCGTGCTGCCGTCGAGGTTGCCCTGCGTGTTGCCGGCCAGCGGCGCGGCGCTCGCGCTTTGCAGCAGGCCTTGCTGGGCCGGGCTCCATGAATTGGCCTGCACCGCCTTCCACTGCTGGCGGGCGTCGATGTCGGCGGCAAAGTCGATCAGGTCGGCGCCCCAGGTCACGCTCAGCGCCGCGGCGGTGCTGAAATCGGGCGCCTTGACGCTGAGCTTGCCGTCGGCGCACTGCGCCACCAGGCCCATCGCGTCAGCGCGGGCGAGCATGAAGTCCCAGTCGGTGCTGTCGTGCTGCACCAGTTCCTTGTGGGTGACCGAGGTGCTCGTCACGTCGGCCGAGAGGCCTGCGCGGCCGATCAGTGATTCGATCACCGCGCTGTCGCTCTGGTCGACGTAGTGCGCGCTGCGCCGGCCCAGCGTCATCTTGCAGGCGGTGTGGCGGCACTCCACTTCGAGCCGGCTGTAGTTGTTGCCGCTGATCTTGAAACCGTGGCGCACCACGATGCCGCTGAACAGCTCGGCCTCGTCGTCGCCGTAGCCCGCCTTGACGACGATGACCGCGCCGGGCTTGAACAGGTTGCCGTCGCTCAAGGGCACCTTGCCCTTGGGCATGTCGCCATCGACGATCACGAAGCGGGCCCACGAGACGGTGTTGAGCGCGTGGCGCACGGTGACCGACACGAGCGGCAGCTCGGTCTGGTCGGCGCCATCGCAGCTGAGCGTGACGCGCAGTGCACCGTCGCTGCCGGTTTCGGGTGAGGCGGGCATCGCGCGTTACCTCAGCGGCGGAAAGTGCAGCCGCGCGCCGGGCTGCAGGCGGCGAAACTCGCGCAGCCCGTTGAAGGCCGCCACCTCGGGGTAGTAGCGGCTGTCGCCATAGACGCGCTGGCACAGCAGCGGCAGCGTGTCGCCCTCGACCACCAGCACCGAGTGGCTGAGGTCGGGCGACGAGCGGTTGGCGGCCAGCAAGGCTTCGTCTGTCTTCACCGAGCCCAGGAACGACAGCTCGGCCCGGGCCCGGATCGGCGCGCCGCTGGAGCGGAACAGCGTGTAGTTGACCGACATCGACTGCAGCCGCCCGTCGAAGCTCAGCGTGCCCCACAGGATCTGCACCCGATTGGGCTCGTGGTATTCGCTGTCGTAGTTGTAGACGACGGCGTTGAGCGCCTCGATCTGGTCTGCCACCTCCACCGGCGTGCCGGCCTGCGGCGGCACGGTGCCGGTGCCGTCGAAAACGATGCCGAAGCTGATCTTGTCGGGGTTGACCGCGCTGAAGCGCACCGGGTTGCTGGTCTGCCCGAGCGTTCGCTTGGTGTTGTAGCAAATGCTGTATTCGTGGCTGAACTCGGCCGGGTTGATCAGCAGCTTGTAGGTCGAGCCGTTGGAGCCCGCCTCGATCGAGGTGATGGAAAGAGGTTGCTTGGCCATGGTCAGTACTGCCTTCGCGCCCGGTGCTCAGCGCTCTCTCAGGGCGCGCAGCTCTTCGCGCACCAGGGCGCGGCACGCCGCGAGGATCTCTTCCTTCAGCGTTTCCTTGTCCTCGCACGGGTCTTGTTCACCGCCACCGCAGGACGTGGCCTTCTTGGCCGCGGCGCCGGCTTCCTCGTCGTCGTCCTCGTCTTCGCCGGGCTCGTCTTGCACGCTGGCGCGCAGCACCAGTTGTCGGACTTCGAGGCTCATGTCGCACTCACGCAGTTGCGGTAGGCCAGCTCGATCTCTTCGATCGCGGCCTCGTTCTTGGTCGACTCGAAGCTGTCCAGCGCCCAGCGCACCGGGTAGGCGGCGTTGCAGGTCCAGACCATCAGCGGCAGGTTCTCGGCGTCGAACAGCTGCACCTTCACGTCGGCCAGCTGGATGCGCTGGTCCAAGCCGCCCGTGAGCACGTCGCTGCACCAGTTCATCAGGGCCGAGCCGCGCTCGACCAGGCCACGCTTGAGCACCAGTCGGCCCGGCTTGGCGCGGGTGGGCAGCTGGTGCACGAAGTGGTTCTCGCCGCCTTCGGTCACGTCTTCGGTCTCCAGGCTTTGCTGCATGCCGGAGACCTCCTTGAAGCTGCACTGCAGCGCGCCGCTTGAATTGGGCAGGTTGAGGAACTCGACCTTGAAGGCGAAGGCCACCGGCATCTCGGCCGGCGGGGTGTCCGCCTCGAAGGAGGGGCCCTTCATCCACGAAGGCTGGCCGGGCATGGCGGCGGCGTCAGGCGTTGGCGATGACCAGCCCCTCGTGGGCGACCTCGATCGTCTCGACCGCCACCTCGTTGCCTTCGGCCTTCAGGTCGGTGCCGGTGATCTTGGTCGGCCAGGCGTTGGTCAGTGTCCAGACCATCGTGGGCTTGCCTTCCTCGTCGAGCAGGCTGATGGTCACCGGCACCCGCTTGATCGTGTTCATCTTGATCTGGTTGAACCAGTCCCAGAACTTGTTGTCCGACTTGAAGACACCCTTCTTCATCGTGACGTTGCCGTACTTCTTCAGCCCCGGCATCTTGATGGCGGAGAACACCGGGCTGTCGCCGTGGCGGTACTCGATGGGCTGGGCTTCGACGTCCAGGCCCGAGACCTCCTCGAACGACAACACGGCAGAGTCCCACTTCACTTGAAAGTAGAACTTGGGCAGGGGCCACACTGTGGTGGATTGTTTGGAACCGTCGTCGGCCATGTCAGTGCTCCATTGCGTGATGAGACCGGTGCAGGGCGGGCCCCAGGCGGGCCCGCGCTCTGCGGTGAGTCAAAGAGGGGAGATCAGCGCCAGCCGGCTCAACCCGACTTGGGCATCTGCTGCTGGAAGGTGATCTCGATGAACTCGGCCGGCCGCACCATGGCGACCAGCACCGTCACGCGCAGGATGCCTTCGAGCACGTCGTTGGGCGTCATGGTCTCGCCCAGGCCCACGTGGACGCTGAACGCGTCTTCCGGCACCGCCCCCATCAGGCCGCCTCGCTTCCAGACGCTGGTCAGGAAGTTGGCGATCATGCTTTTGATCGTGACCCAGGTGTTGGCCGTGTTCGGCTCGAACACCATCGCCTTGGCCGCCAGCCGGCAGCTCTCTTCCAGCATGATCATCGTGCGGCGCACGTTGATATAGCGCCAGTCCAGGCTGTTGCCGTCCAAGGTGCGCGCCCCCCACACCAGCACGCCTTCGCCGATGAAACTGCGGATCGCGTTGATCGACTTGCCCTGCGCGCTGACGTTGAGGTCTTCCTGCTGCTCGGCCGAGATGCTGACCGTCGGCGAGATGACGCCGTTCAGGCTCACGTTGGCTGGCGCCTTCCAGACGCCGCGGGTGTTGTCGACCATCGTGTAGACGCCGGCCATCGCGCTGCTGGGCGGCATGATGTTCAGCTGCCGGCGCACCTCGGTGAGCACGGCCTTGTAGACCCCGCTGGCACCGGCCAGCGTCTTGTTCAGCAGGTCGCGGCGGGCCTTCACGCCTGCGGCCAGCGCGTCGCTGTTCAGCGGGTTGTCGTAGCTGGCTTCCCAGATCTCGTTGGCGGCGGCCTCGGCCTGCGCGGCCGCGTCGTCGTCGCTGAGCGCCGTGTCGGCGGCCTTGGCCTTGGTGACGAAGTCTGCGACGTAGGCCTTGCGGGTGTCGTCATAGGCCTTGGCGCGGTCAGCGGCGGCGGTCTTCTGCGCGTCGTCGAAGGTCTTCAGGTCGGTCTCGATGTCGGCGTCGCTCTTCTTTGCCGCCTTGCCATCGCTGACGACCTTGGCGCGCGCCACCTTGGCGGCGGCGTCGTCGCGCTGCTTGCGCGCCTCGGCCACGACCACCGGCGTGAAGTTGGTCTTCAGCTTGGCGACCTCTTCATACATCGCCCGCACGTGGCCCTTGGTGGTCGCGTCCACCGTGTCCGGAAGGTCCAATTCGGCCCGCAGCAATTGCTGCAGCAGGTCCAGGCTACCGGCGTCGATGTTCGTGTAGTCGATCTCCTTCTCGCCAACCACCGAGGTATTGAGCCAGGGGTAGTAGGCCGCGGCGAAGTCGAGGAAGTTGATGCCCAGGCTGTCGCGGAAGGCGGCCACCGGGTCGCCCTGCGGGAACTCGCGCGGCTTGTCGCCGTTCCACACGTCGAGGATGGCGACGCGGTTCTTCATCTCGTAGCCGCAGTGGTTGAGCATCCCTTGCTGGATGTCCTTGCAGGTGTCGGCATCGCTGAAGCGCACCGCCTCGGGCACCAGCAGCATCGTCGGTTCCTGCTCCTTCTTCAGCGCGTCGATGCCCTTCTGGAACAGCTCAGGGTCCAGCTCTTGTGCGTAGTTGCCGATCGAGACCACGTAGCAGCGCCCGCCGCCGTTCTGGAAGAAGTGGCGCAGCGCGGTGTACAGGCCGTAGTCGCCGCCGGCGCTGCCCTTGACCTGGGCCAGCTTGTAGCCCTTCTTGCTGGACGGCGTGTCGGGCTCGCTCAGGGCCTGGAACTGAGCATCCAGTGGGTCGCTCACGTCGGACAGGCTGAAGCGCGGCTTCGGCGGCCCGCCAAAGTACTGGTGGTACTCGGCCATCGAGCTGAGCGGCCAGGGCCGCATGCTCAAGGGCGTGTTGTGGTTGTCTGCCCACTCGGTATGACCGACGAAGGCGGGCACGGCCGTGGCCACTTCGACCACGGAGTTGGGAAAGGCGTTTTTCTCGACGATGTAGACGCCCGGAGTTTTCATGACACCCATCGGTTTCTCCTGTGTGGGTCAGCGGCTGACGAAGATTTCGGAGACGGCCTGCTGGCCGTTCGGCCCGCTCTCGTACTGAAGCGCCGTCGGCCGCGGAGCCGGCAGCTGGGACATCACCACCCGGGTCGCCGCTGCGGAATGCCCCGCGCGCAGCTGCAACCCGGCGGGCGCACGCTCGGACAAGGCCAGCGGTGCCCGTGAACGAAAACAATGCGCCTGCTGCGCGTCGTCGAGCGGGGTCAGGCCGAGCGCGTCAAACTCGCGCTGGCCCTGGGTGTCGACGATGGTCAGCACCTTCTCGTCCCACTCGCCCAGCAGCCAGTAGCACCAGATGCTCTGGCGGCTGTGCCATTGCAGCGTCCAGCGCCGGCCCAGGCCGGCCAGCCAGGTGGCCTGGTCCGAGGCGTCGCCCAGCGCGATGCGCAGCGTCTGCGCCGCGGGGCCGTCGGTGTAGTAGGCGAACGCGGGGTCGCGGCTGCTGACGGCGAAGTCCAGCGTCATCGCGGGGCCGGCGGCGCGCAGCTCGTCGCCCAGATCGGCCAGGCGGTGCTCGGGCACGTGCAGGCTCATGCTGTGGTCGTTCGCCCGCACGAGCATGTCGAAGGCCGACAGCCACTCGGCGCAAGGCAGCGTCGGCTCGAAGACCATCGCGCGGCAAAGGCCGTCGGCGAAGTAGTCGTGGCGCGTTTCCACATGGGCCAGCAGGTACGGGCGCAGCGTGTTCACGACAGGCTCCGCGGCTTGACCATCGGGTCGGGCACGTCGGTCTCGATGCTGCGCACGCGGGTCTCGCGGCCGCTGACGTGCTGGCCGTCCAGGCTGATCATGCGAACGCGGTACAGCACCGAAGGCAGGTAGCGCCCGCTGTGGATGCCCCACAGGCTGTGCATCTCCGAGCTGCTGAGGTTCTCGATCGACAGCACCAGGCGTTCCAGCCGCGCGTCCAGGCCCGGGGCGTTGTGCTGGTCCAGCACCTGGTGCGACTGAAAGAAGGCGATGGCGCTGGACAGGAACTTCAGCGCCTCGGGGTAGTTGCCGCCGCTGAAATTGGCCGCGCACATCACCAGCAGGTTCAGGTACACCGGCGCGTTGGTGGCCAGTTGCTGCGCATGCAGCCCGAGCGGCGCACCCTGGGCCCGGTGGGCGATGGTGTCGCGCTCGACCCCGGCCAGAAACAGCACCAGCTTGTTGGCCACCAGCGGCACCAGCGTGCCGTTCTGCTCCAGCAGGTTCGACAGCACCGCGAGGTCTTCGCTGAGCTGGAAGCGCCGGCGCAGATGCTCGTTGAGCTGCCCGGCCATCAGGCCCAAGGCGGCGTCGATCATGGCGTGAAGGGCAGGGTGGACACGCTGGCCACGTTAGGCCCGGCGCGCCGCGGCGCCTATCGTCCGGAGGCTGATTTCGGCTCAGCAATCTGCTGATCAGAAAAATGCTGAGAGGGTGAACCCGGTGGCGGCGGGCCGCCGGCAGCCCGGGCGCCGATGCACCGATGCGCCGACGTGGACAGTATCAAGTTTGTTCATCCAGGCGTGGGCTGCGGCGTGTGGTGTCTATAGTCGTCTAACGCTCTTGCTCAACGGTCATTTCTTCTGAGAGGACACCCATGACTTCCACTCGTCCGGCCTTCGCGCGCCCGAGGCCGCTGGCCCTGGCGGGCGCCTGCGCGCTCGGTGCCGCGCTGGCCCCCTTCACCACGGCCGCCGCGGCGGCGTCTGAAACCAGCTCGTTCGCCCGTCCCTGGGTGGCCGGCAACCAGACGGTGCCGGTGTTCAGCCTGGCAGAGGCGGTCAAGGAAGTGGTCAACGTCGAGACCGGCTTCGACCGCGACAAGGACGGCAAGATCGACACCATCAAGGTCGAGGTCACCCGCCCCAACGCCGCGCGCGGCGCGAAGGTGCCGCTGATCATCCATGCGTCGCCGTATTTCTTCCAGAGTGCGCGCAATGCCTGGGAGACGGACTTCTTCGTGCCCCGCGGCTACGCCGTCGCGACGGTGGCGCTGCCGGGCACCGATTTCTCGACCGGCTGCGCCGATGTGGGCGGCGACCGCGAGGTGCTGGGCACCAAGGCCGTGATCGACTGGGCCAACGGGCGCGCCAAGGGCACGCACCCCGACGGCAGCGCCGCCGACGCCACGCAGTGGACCAACGGCAAGAGCGGCATGATCGGCGTGTCGTGGGACGGCACGATCGCCAACGCCGTGGCCTCGACCGGCGTCGAGGGCCTGAAGACCATCGTGCCGGTGGCCGCCATCTCGAGCTGGTACGACTACACCCGTGGCAACGGCATCCCGTTCTACGAAGAATATGTGACCTTCCTGGCCGACTACATCAGCCACTACAACAGCCAGGTTTGCAAAGACCTGACGCCGGTGCTGCAGACCAAATCGGACGACCCGACCGGCAGCTACAACAAGTGGTGGTCGGTGCGCGACTTCCGCCTCGATGCGTCGAAGATGAAGGCCAGCGTCTTCGTGGTGCACGGCTTGACCGACGAGAACGTGAAGACCCGCCATTTCGGCGAGTGGTGGAACGAGCTGGCCAAGTACGGCGTCGAGCGCCGGCTCTTCTTGCACCAGAAGCAGCACGTCGAGCCGTACTACGAGTTCGGCGCCACCTACAGCACGCCGCTGCTGCAGTGGTTCGACTACTACCTGCAAGGCATCGACAACGGCTTGCCGAACGAGCCGCAGGCCATCATCCAGCGCGAAGACATGACCTGGTCGACCGACGCGGTGTGGCCGCCGGCCGGCACGCAAGACCAGAAGCTACAGCTCAAGTCGCCGCTGGGCGGCGCGCTGTCGGCCGCCAGGGCCGACCGTTACCTGAGCTTCACGCAGGCGAGCGAGTACTCGAGCGACACGATCGTGGCGAACCCGAACCAGCAGCGTGGTGACCGGCTGGTGTTCCTGAGCAACCAGCTCACCAGCCAGGTGCGCGAGTCCGGCACCGCCACGATCACGCTGCGCGTCAAGGTCGACCGCAAGGCCGCCGGGCTGCAGGCGCGGGTGGTCGACTACAACAACGGCACCGCCTACATCGTCTCGCGCACGATCGCCGACCTTGGCCACCACCAATCGTGGAAGGTCAAGGAAGACCTGGTGCCCGGCCAGTGGTACGACATGACCTGGGAGATCAACGCCGACGACCGCATCTTCGCCAGCGGCCACAACCTCGGCGTGGTCATCACCGCGGAGAAGCCCAACCCGTTGATCGCCTACGAGCCGGTCACCGCCACGGTCGACACCAAGAAGTCGTGGATCACGATGCCGCTGGCCGGCAGCCTGCCAAGCCGGGCGGCCGCGCGCGAGATGGTGCCGCTGGCCACCACGGTGGTCGGCCCCGCCGGTCCGTCGCGCGATGTGCACGAGTTCATCCGCGAGTTCTTCGAGGGCTCGAAGTAAGCCTCTGTTCGGCGCCGCGGGCCCCGTCGGCAGTAATGCCGGCGGGGCCTGCGGCTCAAGGCCCGCGGGCTTCGAGAGAGCTCAGCCCGGCACGCAGCGCATAACGCGTCAGCTGGGCAATGCCCTGGATCTGCAGCTTGGCGAACACGTGCTCGCGGTGCGTGGCAACGGTCTTGGCGCTCACGTGCAGGTGGTCGGCGATCTGCTGGGTCGAGAAGCCCTCGGCCAGCAGCTGAACCATCTGGCGCTCGCGGGGGGTCAGCCGCTGCAGCGTGGGGTCGATGGCCGGTGCGGCGCCGCTGTGCGTGAGCACCTGGCCCAGCAGCTCGCCGCTGAGGAACAGCTGCCCCGCGTGCACCCGCCGCACGCCGCGCGCGAGCTCGTCGAACGAGTTGTCTTTCAACACGAACCCGCTGGCGCCGGCGTCGAGCGCGGCCTGCACCTGCCGCGGGTCCGACTGCATGCTCAGGCACAGCGAGCGGCAGGCCAGCGGCTCGCTGCGCAGGCGGCGAATGGCCTCCAGGCCGTTCATGCAGGGCATGTACAGGTCGACCAGCAGCACGTCGGGCTGCCATTCGCGGGCCAGGCGCACCAGCTCCATGCCATCGCGGGCCTGGGCCACCACCTCGATGTCGGTCTCGCGGTCGAGCAGGGCGACCAGGCCCTCGCGCACGCAATGGTGGTCGTCGGCCACGATGACCCGGATCTTCATTGCGGCACCCAGCTGATGCGCGCCTGCACGCCGCCCGCCACGCTGTGGCGCCAGCGCAGCCGGGCACCGATCTGGCTCAGGCCCTGACGGGCCGCGCGCAGGCCCAGGCCCTGGCCGGGGCCGGCGGGGCGGCGCCAGGTGTCGGCATGGGGGCCGGCGTCGGCGGTGTTGCCGCGCTCGGTCACGGTGATGCTCAGGCGGTGCGGCAGGATCGACAGCCGGGCATCGACGCCCACCGCCCGGCCGTGCTTGCAGGCATTGACCAGCAGCTCGCGCGTGGCGCCCAGCAAGATGTCGCAGGCCGGCGCCGAGACATACAGCGACAGGCCCTCGATCGTGCAACTGACGGGCACGGCCTGCTGGGCGTTCAGGCGGCGCACGCAGGCGTTGAGGCGGGCGGGCAGGTCGGGCTCGGCCGCGGCGTTGGCTGGCGGCTCTACGCTGCGGATCAGCGCGCGCAGTTCGTGCAGCGCGTCGCGCAGCAGGGTGCGCGCGCGCCGAAGGGCGTCGGCATCGGCCACGGCCTCGGCCTGGTCGATCTGCATCACGGCCAGGGACAGGCACTGGCCCAGGCCATCGTGAAGGCGCTGCTGAAAATGCCGAGCACGG
Source organism: Ideonella sp. (assembly GCF_041914305.1). NCBI lineage: Bacteria > Pseudomonadati > Pseudomonadota > Betaproteobacteria > Burkholderiales > Sphaerotilaceae > Ideonella > Ideonella sp. The sequence continues at coordinate 107,320 of NZ_JAYSDQ010000016.1, read as the reverse complement.
GCCTCGTTCAAGCCGGCTTCGTTCATCTTTGCATCTCCCTGTTCAGGCCCAAAAGGGCCCGGCGGCTGCTCGAGCGGCAGGCTGCAGCAGGCTAGGTGGGGGCGAGCCATGTGTCAATATGTGTGAATCGTCAGTGTTGGCGGCCCGCACGGGCGCAGCCAGGTCACGGCGCAGCGGCGCGATGCGGTCGGCAGCCTAACGAGCCGACGGCGGGCCTTCCATTACGGGTCATTTCACCGGCAGCACCGCTGGGCACAACCCACCGGCCGCCCACAGGCCGCGCCGGTCACCTGTCAACGAGCCGGGTCTTCGTGGGCAGAACGGGCAGGCCGTTGCGCGCGATGCGCAGCGGTGCCTCGGCCGCTTCGGCCTGCGCGATGCCGCCTGTGAGCCGCGGGGACGCGGCGAATGGGCGAAGTCATCGCGATGGAACCTTTCGCGAAGCGGCGGCTCTGGTGCATGCCTAACTGCTCGGTGGGGTGCACGCCGAATGATCTGCGATCGCGACGTTCAGTTACCGATGCATTCACCGGTTGATCCAACTATTTCAGCTTCTCAACGCGCAGGCTGAGACACCCCCCGGACAATAAATTGCAAGGGGATTCAATGCATAGAAATCTATCGATCTATCTCGACCTGGTCAGGTTCATGGCAGCGATGCTGGTCTTCGTCGTGCATGCCAACTACCAGCGGCTCACCGGTGGCGTGCCCGTGTTCTGGCGCTTCTCGCACCTGGGCAACGACGCGGTGATGGTGTTCTTCGTGCTGTCCGGCTTTGTGATCGCGCATGTGGCCGCCACGAAGGAACGCACCCTCCAAGAATATGCCGCCAGCCGCTTCGCACGCTTGTATTCGGTGGTCGTGCCGGCGCTGATACTCACCATCGTGCTCGACGCTGCCGGCTCGGTGATCGAGCCCAGCCTGTACACCGGCCGCTGGTATGAATACGACAACCCGCTGATCCGTGTGTTGGCGAGCCTGAGTTTCACCAACGAGTTGTGGTTCTCGTACACGCGGCCGTTTTCCAACGGCCCGTTCTGGTCGCTTGGCTACGAGGCCTGGTACTACGCGTTGTTCGGCGCGGCGCACTTCCTGCGCGGCAACGCCCGCGTGGTGGCCGTGACCGGCATCTGCCTGCTGATCGGCCCCAAGATCCTGCTGCTGATGCCGGTGTGGCTGATGGGCGTGATGGCCTATCGCCACGCCACGACCAACCCGATCAGCGCGGGCAACGGCCTTGCGCTGTTCCTGGGCTCGATCGGCATGTACCTGCTGTTCAGGCTGGGCAATGGGCCCGACACCTTGCTGGACATCAGCCAGCAACTGCTCGGCCACGATTTCCTGTACGACAAGCTGTCGTGGTCGCGCCGGTTTCTGGCCAGTTACCTGATCGGTGCCTGCGTGGCGGCCAACTTCATCGGCGCCGTGGCCTTGGCCCCGCACCTGCGCCGCTTGCCGGGGCTGGTGGAGCGGCCCATTCGCTATGTGGCCGGCTTCACCTTCGCGTTGTACCTGCTGCACTACCCGCTGCTGAATTTCTTTGCTGCGCTGACACCCGCTGTCGGCCTCGAGGACTACCGCACGGCCTTCGTGCTGGCAGGGCCGCTGACGATGGTCTGGGTGATCGGCAGCGGCATCGAGCGCCAGAAGGGCCCGCTCAAGGCCTTGTTCCTGTCGTGGCTGGGTGATCGGCAGCCGCCGCGGCCGGCGTTGTCGGCCAGGTAGCGCAGGCGGCCGGCGGGGGCGTCGGCCGCCCGCGCGGTATCAGCGGTATCAGCGCGTGGTCTCTGCCTCGGCGTCGCCGGCCAGCGGCCGCGGCTTGGTGAATGGCAGCGACAGGTAGTGCTTGCCCAGCTCGGTGAGCTGCCCGGTGCCGGGGCTGGCGAGCAGGCTGGTGAAGTGCGGGTCGGGGCTCCAGCGGCCGGTGAACCAGGCGTAGCGGAACACGTCGGTGCGCTGCTCGCACACGGCCACCATGTCGGTCATCTGCGCCTTCTGCTTTTCGAGCGTGTCGATCTGCGCGCCATCGGCCTGCCAGTGCCAGTTGGCGAACTCGGTCACCCAGAACGGCTTGCCGTACTTGGTCAAACGGTCGAGTTGGCCTGACAGCCCGTAGTCGTACCAGTGAAAGCCGAGGTAGTCGATGCGCGGGTCGCGGCCGCCGTGGGCCGAGCGGTAGGCGGCATAGAACGCGTCGAGCCAGGCGACCGGGTCGTTGTAGGGCGACATGGTGCCCCAGGTGATCTGCGGGCCGACGATCTTGACGCCGGTCTCGCTGGCGATGCGCTCGTAGCCGGGCCAGAAGGCGGCGGCCTGCTGCGGCGTCTTGTTCGACTGCTCGACCAGGTTGGGCTCGTTGAGCACCAGCAGGAACTTGATCTTCGGATGCGCCAGCAGCCAGGCGACGACGGTGTCGTGGTCGTACACGTCGTTCCACAGCATCGAGTAGAAGTCCATGTCGAACTTCTTGCGATAGGCCGCGGGGGCGCCGGGGTTGGGCTTCAGGCCCCAGTCGTACCACCAGCTCACGCCGGGCGACAGTGCGCGCAGGTCTTCGCTGTTGGCCAGGTCGTAGGCGATGCCGCGCTTGACGCTCTTGCCGGCCAGTGGTGCCGCGTCGGCGGTGGTGTCGTCGGCCAGCGCCAAGGGCGGCGCGGCGAGCAGGGCGAGGCCGGTGGCGAGGGCCCGGCGCCGTGAAGTGGAGGTGGGGTTCGTCATAGGTGCGGCAGCGCTTTCAGAAGGGGAATCAGACACTAGCACCGTTCCCGCGCCGTACCCACCCGGCGGGCCTGCGCGTTTACGCGAATCGATGTGTCCGAACGTTGCGGGGCCGGTGGATAGGGCCGGTTGATAGCATCGGCGGCCTGCGTCCACCGCCCCATCGAATGTCCCACCCACTCGCCACCCGCACCTCTGCCGCCACGCTGCAACTCGTTGCGCCACGCGCGGTCGACCTGCCGGCCTTGCTGGCGTTCGAATTGGAGAACCGGGCGTTCTTCGAGGCAACCATCAACGCGCGGCCAGCCGACTACTACTCGGCCGAAGGCGTGGGGGCGGCCATCGAGCAGGCGCAGCGCGAGGCGCGAGACGACCGGGCCTACCAGTACCTGCTGTGGGACAGCGGTGCGCTGGTCGGGCGGGTCAACCTGACGAAGGTGCGCCGCGCGCATTTCCACTCGGCCGAAGTCGGCTACCGCATCGCGCAATCGGCCGGTGGCCGCGGGCTCGCCAGTGAAGCCGTGCGCCAGGTCCTGGCCAAGGCGTTTGGCGAGCATGGGCTGGTGCGCGTCGAGGCCACGGCGCGGCCCGAGAACGAGGGCTCGACCCGGGTGCTGCAGAAGAATGGCTTCACCCCGTTCGGCCGATCGCACCGCAGTTTCGAGCTGGCCGGCATCTGGTACGACCTGCTGCATTTCGAGCGCCGGGCCGAAGCCTGAGCCACCGCAGCTTTCGATCGGCGGCGGCGCGAAAGCGCATGGGTGGCGAGGCCGATGGTTCGTGAAGACCGGTGAAAGTTGGCAACGCTTGGTGAGCCGGGGTGGTGCATCAGCTTCGCATCAGGCCGCGTGCGCACCATGGCCTGGTGATCGATCACTGAACCACACCTCTTCAGACGGACCATCCAGGAGCAACCATGAGCTTTCGTTCCATCTCCCGTCCCGGCGCGCCGCTGGCGTGCCTGAGCCTTGTCGCATTGCTGGCCTTGACGGCGTGCGGCGGCGGCAGCGACCCCGATGAAGTCACCCGGGCCGACGTCGTGGCGGCGCGCACCGCGCGTGGCCAGGCCGCACGGGGAGCAACCGGCGAAGGCGCTGCACCCGCCCTGGTGGCGCCGGCCGTGACGGCGTGGGTGCCGCAGGTGAGCGACACCTGGCAATGGCAGCTCACCGGCACGATCAACACCAAGTACAACGCCAAGGTGTACGACATCGACCTGTTCGACGCACCGGACTCGGTCATCGCCACCTTGCACAGCCAGGGCAAGTACGTGGTCTGCTACTTCTCGGCCGGCAGCGCAGAGAACTGGCGCCCCGACTACAACCTGTTCAAGGCCTCGGACAAGGGCAACAACCTCGACGGCTGGGCCGGCGAGAAGTGGGTCGACACGCGCTCGGCCAATGTGCGCAACATCATGAAGGGGCGGCTGGACAAGGCCAAGGCACGCAGCTGCGATGGCGTCGAGCCCGACAACGTCGACGGCTACACCAACAACCCCGGCTTCCCGCTGACCGCGTCGACCCAGCTCGACTACAACCGCTTCCTGGCCAACGAGGCACGCGCCCGCGGCCTGAAGGTGGGCCTGAAGAACGACGTCGACCAGCTGAAGGCGCTCGAGCCGAGCTTCGATTTCGCCGTCAACGAGCAGTGCAACCAGTACAGCGAGTGCGGCGGCTACAGCGTGTTCACCAACAACGGCAAGCCGGTCTTCAACGCCGAATACAAGAAGGTCTGGCGCGACGACGCCACCGCCCGCGCCCAGATGTGCGCCAAGGCCAAGGCGATGAACCTGCGCACGCTGGTGCTGCCGCTGGCCTTGAACGACGCATACCGCTACAGCTGCGATTGAGCTTGCAGCAGGGCAGATGCGGGTGCATCTGCCCACCGCAGCGCGGGGCCTGCTCGTGGCGCACACGGGTCAGGCCACGTAACGGACTGGTTCAGATGCCACTCGGAGAAACGTTCCCAGCGTCAGCGGCCCTCCCTGCTACATTGCCGCACCCGATGACAACGTTGACAGGCGGTGGCGCACCCAGGGCCGCCGGCATGAAAGCTCGAGGCGCTGGACATGACGACACGGATGATGTGGGCCGCGTTGGCGGCCGTGCTCGCTTGGTGCGGTCCGGCGCACAGCGCCGGCAAGATCGACGAAGGAACCACCGAGACCAAGTGGTACACCGGCACGCCGACCAAGCCGCACGTGACGCCGGGCACCTGGCGCGTCGGCGGGCCCAACCCCGACCAGTCGAACTTCAAGCTGCTCAAGGAATCGGCGCACTTCGTTTTCTATTCGGACGAGGCCGTCTCTGCCGCCGACCTGAACCTGGCGGCCGATACCTTGGAGAACACGGTCTGGCACAACCTGTTCGATTCGAACCTCTACCTGCCCGAGCCCTACAACGACCGCGCGGACAAGATCAAGGCCGCCGTCCACATCCATTCAGACTGGGGCCTGTCGGCCGGTGCCTGGGTAGACGGGCAGGGGGCGCTGCACCTGGGCATGTGGATCGCGCCCGCAGCGTTGAGAGACCACTGGGGGCTCACGCACGAGTTCACCCATGGCTGGCAGTCCTGGGCCAGCTACGACGGTGGCATGCGATGCGACCAGAGCAACACCTGCGGGTGGCTCTACGAGAGCCACGCGAACTTCACGCCGCACCAGTTGCCTGAGTACCAAGGCAACGTGCACTGCTCCGAGATGCTGGCCAACGCGCCGCACCTGTACCTCGGCTCGACCCGCGACAGGTACTGCAACTGGCAGTTCATGGAGTTCCTGAAAGACAAGCACGGCCCGGCGGCCGTCACCGGCATCTGGACCACGCCTGGCGCCGATCCCTTCACGAACCTGCAGCAGTCGCGCGGCTGGTCGCTGGCCAAGCTCAACGACTTCATCGGTGACTGGGCGATGCACAACGTGGTGTGGGACTACAAAGCCACCCCAGGTGCCTTTCGCGCCACCTACGGCAACCTCACCCAGACCGATCGTGCCGAGCGCCTGCATCGCCTGATGCCGCTTGAAGCGCTGGACGACAACTGGGCCACCAACCGCCGCTTCGTGTCGCCGTATGACGGCGCGCCGCAGCGCTTTGGCTACAACGTGGTGCGGCTGTACCCCACCAGCGGCGCGACCACCGTGACGGTCAAGTTCCGCGGCATCGACCAGGCCGGCTCGGAGGCGGGCTTCCGCTGGGGGCTGGTGGCCACCAACGCAGACTTCACCTCGGCGCGCTACAGCGTCCTGAAGAGGGGCCTGGATGGCGAGCGAACATTTCGCGTCGTTCCCGGCGAGCCGCTTTTCCTTGTGGTGACCGCCACGCCCAAGATCTACCAGTCGATCGTCTGGGACCAGGACTACCACTCGATCTGGCGCTACCCCTACATGATCGAGCTGACCAACGCCTGGCCGCAGGGCTTTCGCAACGGCGTGCGCGATGCCTGCCCGTCTGGCACGGTGACCCACGGCAACGGTGGCGGCTGCGCACCTGCCAGCACACCCGCCAGCGTCTATGTCGGGCCGTATGCCCGCATCTTGCCCAACGGCCGCGCCAGCGGCTCTGCGCGCGTCGAAGACCAGGCCACTGTTGTCAACGGTTCGGTGTCAGGCGGCACCGTCGACGGGCTCAGCATCGTGGGCATGTCAGGCAGCCCATTCGGCAACAACGATTTCAACGTGTCCGGCTCCGCGAAGGTCCACACCACCTTCTACCCGCTGGGCTTTTTCGAAGCTGGCCAAGGCGCTGCCGGCACGCTGGATCTCTACGGCGATGTCGAGTACCGAGGCACCGGCCTGACCCTGACCAGCGGCCATCGCTCGGGTTTTGTGGACGCGACTTCGCAGGTGGGGTCCGACACCGACATCAACAAGAAGCAGCGCTGGGTGTGGCGCCTTTGAGGATCGCCGCCGCGCCGACCGCGGTCTATGCGGGGTGGCAACAGGTGCCGCTGGACCACACCGGCGTCGGGCCGTCGTAGATCACCAGGTTGCCATCGGTCTGCACGACCAGGCGCGCACCCGGGTGGCCGGCGGTGCCGGTCATCCACACCGCCTGGCCCGACCAGTCGTGCAGCACCAGGTTGCCATCGGCCTGCTGGATGGCCTGCGCGACCGCCTGGCCGCCGGTGCCGCTGGACCACAGCACCACCTTGCCCTGGCGCAGCACGAGGTTGCCGTCGCCCTGCAGCCGCAGCGTGAAGCGACCGTCGCACGACAGCGTGGCCTGGTGCGGCGCCAAGCCCTGGTTCATCGACAGGCCTTCGCAGCCCACCGGTTGGCGCAGCGCCGCCAGCGCAGGCGGCTCGGCCACGCCGAGCACATAGTGGACGGAGGCATCGGCATAACCCTTTTGCAGGGTGGACGCACCGGTCATGCCCGGCTGGCGCTGCAGGCTCGCCGGGGCCGATACCGGGCCGCCGCAGCCCGCGTTGGGCAGGCCCACATGGCGTGATTCGTCCTTGTTGCCCTTGACGACGAAGCCGTCGATGCCGTTGGCCGGGTAGCCGTAGCCCATGTGGTTGCCGGTGAGGGTGTTGCCCTTGACGGTGGCGCCGCGCACCACGCGGTCGTCGCATCCCCACACCGCCGGGCCCATCGCGATGCCCACCTTGATCAGCGCGCCGGCCGCGTCGACCGTGTTGCCCTGCACGAGCGTGCCGGCATAGTTGCCGCCGGTCGGGTTGTAGTCCACCAGGTTGATGCCGCCCAGCAGCACGCGTGTGTTCGCGACGATCTTGTTGCCGGTGATTTGCGAGCCGGGTGCGCCGAAGATGACGATGCCGCCGTCGGTCGCGTCGGTGATGGTGTTGCCGCTCACGGTCGAGTGGCCGCAGGCCAGCGAGATGCCGTCGGCCCACTCGCCATTGGGCATGCCGGCGGGGCCGATCTGGTTGTTGGTGATGCTGGCCTGCTGGCAGGCCGGCACGCCGTTGGTGACACCGCCTTCGATCAGGTGCAGCGCGCTCCAGCCGCGCGGGTCGTGGGCCCAGATGTTCTTCACCACCTGGCCGATGGCGCTGCCGCCGATCTCGATCAGCCCGGCGCCGTTGTTGATGCGGCCGAGTGCGGGCCGCGCGCCGTCGACCTCGATGCTTTCGATGTGGATGCCGCTGAAGCCCCCGGTGATGGCGCTGGCCTGGTTGGCACCGGTCACGCGAAGCACTGCGCGCGTGGCGCCGGTGGGCAGGCCCTGGGTGTACAGGCGCTGGTCGGCCGCGGTGAACTGCACCGGCGCCTTCAGCGCGAAGACGGCGCCGGGGCACAGCACCGCCTGGCTGCCGGGGCCGGTGAGCGCGGCGTTGATGGTCTGCTCGTTGCCCGAGGCCAGGCAGCCGGCCGACCAGGCCGATGAACTGGCGGCCAGCAACGCGAGCGTGGCGGCCGAGGCGCGAGACACAAAAGGCACCGGTGGCTCCTTGGCGAGGTCGTCTTACTTCTTCTTGAAGCGGAACTTCTGGTTCGCACCGCCGTTGCAGGTCCACTGCTGGATCTTGGCGCCGTCTTGCTGGCTCTGGTCGGCCACGTCCAGGCACTTGCCGCTGTGCTGGTTGACGATGGTGTATTCGCCAGCCACGCCGGTCGACTTGAAGATGAAGCGCTGCGCGCCGGTGCCGTTGTCGGTGTACTGCTGCACCTTGGCGCCGTCGGCGTTCGAGGCGGCGGCGATGTCGATCGCCTTGCCGCTGCGGGCGTTGAGCAGGCGGTAGTTGCCGCCGCCCATGTCCTTCACGTCGAAGCGCTGCTTGCCGACGGCATGGCAGCTCATCTGCACGATCTGGGCCGAATCAGCGAGCGAGCCACCTTCGACCTCGAAGCACTTGCCGCTGAAGGTCGACTTGACGAGGTAGCGCCCGTCGTCCACCGGGCCACCGCCACCGCCGCCACCGGCCATCAGCTGGTAGAACTCGTACGCAAAGTTGTTGACCAGGCTGTAGTTGTTGTAGTCGCTGCCGCCGGGCATGTCGCGCTGCAGCGCCCAGTAGGCCAGCAGGCCCAGGCCTTTTTCTTTCGCGAAGGCGGTCACTTGTTGTGCGTCGGCCTGGCGGAAGACCTCGCTCTGCACATCGTTGACGCCGATCATCGGCGTGATGCCGATCATCGCCCACAGCTGCGCGTCGGTCTTGCCGGTGTAGATGCCCTTGATCTGGTTGAAGGTGGCGTTGGCGGCCATGATCGCCAGGTCGCCCATCGGGCGGCCCTGGTCGGCGTCGCGGCCATAGTCCATCGCCATGATGTTGACGACCGAGGTCACCACGCCGGCCGATTGCGCGCTGCGCAGCAGGGTGAGCGCATTGCCGGGCAGGCCGGTCGGGTCTACCGGCAGCGTGAACGAGACATACAGGCCCGGGTAGGTGGCCTGCAGCCGCTTGATCACGTTGTTGCGCTTGCTGTTGAGCGAGGTGTTGTCCAGCTGGCTGCCTTCGATGTCGAAGTCCAGCGCCTTGACCTTGGTGGTGTCGATGATGTTGCGCATCAGCGAGACCATCGCGTCTTCGCTGCAGGCGGCTTCGAGGTAGGTGCCCGAAGCGCCGCCGAACGACAGGATCGGCTTGCCGCCGGCCGCCTGGAAGTTCGTGATGTCGGTGAGGCCGCTGCCGCTCATCAGATTCTCGAGCCCGCCGCCCAGCGTGCAGCCGCCGCCCGAGATGCCGAAGGCCATGGTCGCGCCCATCACGCCGCCGTTGGCCTTGGCCTCCATCAGCGTGGTCGGCGTGTAGCCGCCCCAGTAGGCCCAGGTTTCGAAGTAGGGCGCCACCGCGGTGGCGGCCTGGGCGCCCACGGGCAGCAGCGTGGCCAGTGCGGCGGCAGTCGCCAGGGTCTTGAGGTGCATGGTCATCAGTGGCTCCGTGAGGCTATTGGGCCAGGCGCGCAACCACCGATTGCGAGTTCGCGGCGTTGCCCCGGTTGTTGAGCACGTGGGTGATCTCGCCCACGCCGCCGAGCGACAGCGTGGTCATGTTGTGGAACTGCACGCCACCCGGCGTGGGCGCCTCGATGGCGCTGTTCAGCTTCACGCTGTTGTTGGCCGAGAAGTAGCAGTACACGCCCAGGCCCCAGGCTTCGTGCGAGGTCACGCCGCTACCCAGCTTGTAAGACGCGAAGCCGTTGACCCCGCCGTCGCCGATCCAGCTGCCCTGGTTGGGCACGTCGTAGGGCGCTTCGCTTTGGTAGAAGTAGACGCGGCCACCATTGCCGTTCCACAGCGTCTGGTACTTCTGGTAGTGCTCGACGAACAGGCCGTACATCGTCACGTTGGCGCCGTTGACGACGAGGCCGTTGTCGGCGGTGTTGACCGTCCAGCCCACGCCGTGCGAGTGGTCGCCGCGCCAGATCCACAGGTCGTCGCCGATCACGTTGGCGCTGTTGACCTGCAGGCTGACCGTGGCCTTGCCGACTGCGGCGCCGCCGACGCGGAAGAACACGTCGTGCAGCGAGCTGGGGTTGGCCGCGTGGTTGGCACTGCTGCCGTTCGGGCCCATCTCCATCAGCAGCGGCGAGTTGGTTTCGCCCGCGTCGATCAGCAGGCCGGCGACCTTCACGCCGTCGACATCGGCCACCTTCAGCGCCACGGTGCCGCTGTCGGCCTGCAGCGTGGCCAGGCCCAGGCCCAGCAGCACGGTGTTGGCGTTGTTGACCCGGATCGGCTCGCTCAGGTGGTACACGCCCGGCGTGAACAGCACATGCTTGCCTTTGCCCAGCGCCTTGTTGATCGTGGCGGCGGTGTCTTTCGACGACTGCGCGATGTAGAAGCTCGACAGCGCCAGCGTCTGGCCCGCCGGGCTGCCGCCGCCCCAGGTCGTGTTGCTGCTGTTGCTGCGCAGGGCGGGAACGAAGACGGCGTACTTGGTGCCCGTCCATTTGAGGAACGGCTTCTCGCGCACCACCGGCGCCTGGTTCAGCGTGGTGTAGGGCGGGTTGGGCCAGTTGCTGGTGACCGGCGCGCCGGCGGTGCCGACGAAGACCATGTTCCAACCCGAGCCCGTCCAGCTGCCAATCTGCGAGTTGCGCGTCAGCCATTGCTGCTGGCCGCCGGAGTTGACCTGGTTGTCGATCTTCGAATCGGCGATGAAGCCGCCGCTGGACCAGCCGCCATCGTCGAGCACCAGGTTGCCGCGCACATGCATGCGGCGGAAGGGCGCGGCCTGCGACACGGCCCACTTCTCGGTGCCGCCGTTGGGCACCACGGCCAGGTTCTCGGCCATGCGCCAGAAGTTTTGCGTGGCGTTGCCGCCGAACCAGCCGGCGTTCGACTCGACCGTGCCGGTGATGGTGGTGTCGTCCGGCAGTTGCCCCAAGCCCGAAACCTGGGTGTAGAAGCCGACGCGAACGTTGGCGTTGTAGCTGCCGGGCTTGAAGAGCAGGGCGTAGCGCTCGGTGCCGAACTGGTTCGACTCTTGCGACGAGAACACGCCGTCGACCTGCGACTGGATGCTGCTGGCCGGCATCGACGGGTCGAACACCAGCACATTCGGGCCGAAGGGCGAGCCCTGCGCACCCTTGGGCTTGAGCTGCCAGCGCTGGTTGGCTGAGCCGGCGCAGTCCCACTGCTGGATCTCGGCACCGGGCTGCTTGCTGTTGTCGACCACGTCGAGGCAACGGCCACTGTGCTTGGCGCGGATCGCGTAGCCGGTGCCGTCGGCCGTGATGTCGAAGCGCTGGTTGTCGCTGTTGCCGGCGGCCCACTGCTGTGCGCGGGCGCCGTTGGCGAGCGACTTGTCGGCGATGTCGATCACCTTGCCGCTGTCGGCGTTGGTGATGCGGTAGCTGCCGCCCGTGTCGCCAACGAGTTCGAAGTTCTGCGACGTGGCTTTCTTGTCGCACGCCTGCTGCTGCGCCTTTGCGCCGTTGTCGGGTGACGCGCCGGCAATGTCCAGGCACAGGCCCGACGAGACCGCGGTGGCGTTGTACAGGCCGATGGGCAGGGCAGACGTGGTGCCGCCGCCGCGTGGGTAGAGCAAGAACTGCTGAGCCGCTGATTGGTTGCAGGTGTACTGCTGGATGTTGGCCCCATCGGCACCGGACGCGCCGGCCACGTCGACACACTTGCCGCTGCCCACGTTCACCAGCGCGTAGCGGTTGCCCTGCGTGCGTTCGAGGCGAAACTGCTGCGCCGCCACGCCGCTGTCGGCCCACTGCTGGATGTTGGCGCCATCGGCGTTCGAGCCACCGGCCACGTCCATCGCCTTGCCGCTGTTGGCGTTCAGCAGCTTGTAGACATCCGGCGCCGTCTCGACGATGTCGAAGGCCTGGGCCAAGGTGCCATTGCAGCTGTACTGCTGGATGTTGGCGCCATCGGCCTGGCTGGCCCCGGCCACGTCGACGCACTTGCCGCTGTTGGCGTTGACCAGCACGTAGCGCGTGGCGCCGGGCAGCACGGCGCTCAGGGCCTCGGCCAAGAGGTCGGTGCCACCGGCCGCATCGGCGGCGGCATCGGTTGCAGCACTGGCGACCTCACGCGTGGCGGCGCTGGTCTCGGGCGCTGGGTTGGCCTCGTTGCCGCCGCCGCAACCGGCGACCAGCCCGCTCGCCGACGTGGCCATGATGGCCAACAGGGTCAACACGGCGCGGTGCAGCGCCGAAGACGTGGTGGGAGTGTTCATGCCTTCCTTTGGTCGACGACCGCCGTGCGCGCGGCGTGGCCCGCCCGTCTTTGACATCGGTCGCGCCGCAGTCTATGGGCGCTGCCAGGGCGTCTGGTACGGGGTAATACCAGTTTCGGGCCAGTGAACCGGTTCCATCCCTAAGTCACTGATTTATTTGTTTAATCCTGCTGTCTTTTGGGACACAAATAGATACCACTTTGGTGATTGGACGCACCACGCAAAGCTGCCTGAGACGATGAGAAGGCGTGCCGCAGCAGCGGCCACAATCGTGCGATGAAGACCACCGACCGCCTGATCCTGCGGCGCCCGACGGCTGCCGATGCGCAGCGCATGTTCGCGATTTATGGCGACCCCGCGACCAACGTCTTCAACCCTTTCGGGCCGCACGCGAGCCTGGACAAATCGAGCGAAGTGCTCGACGGCTGGATCGCGCACTGGGCCGCCCGCGGCTTCGGCCAATGGGCCATCGCGACACGCCAGGCGCCGGACACCATCATCGGCTTCGGCGGCATCGCCTACCGCAAGTACCTGGACACCTACGCCCTGAACCTCGGCTACCGCCTGGCCACCACCGCCTGGGGCCAAGGCTACGCCACCGAACTGGCGCAGGCCGCGCTGCACTATGCGCTCGACGAACTGCGCGAACCCGAAGTCTTCGCGATCGTGCGGCCGAGCAACGCCCCGTCGATCCGCGTGCTCGAAAAGATCGGCATGCTGCGCATCGGCACGCTGGACGATGTGCCCGGTCAGGCCGCGAGTTATTTGTATGGGGCCAGGCGGAGGGTGGCGGCGGCCGGCTGACGCTGGGTGGCGAATTTCAACCCAAGATTTGCAGACCCCGGTGATGCCGCTGCGGCCTCGAACATGGCTCGGCTCAGGTTCGGAACACCTCTTCCGCCATGTTGTCCAGCTTCTCCTTGACCGTCCGCCAGTTCGGCATGTGCCGGTCCAGAGTTCGGTAGAACTTGGGGCTGTGGTTGTGGTGCAGCAGGTGGCACAGCTCATGGAGCAGCACGTAGTCGATGCACTCGCGCGGCGCCTTGACCAGCAGGGGGTTGAGCGTGATGCGGCCGGAAGGCGAGCAGCTTCCCCATTGCACGGTCATGAACTGAAGGCGGAATGGCGGAACTTGCTTGACCCAGCGCAACGGCGCGGCCACAGCGGCAAGGCGATCGGCAAACAGTTCGCGCGCGCGCTGGCGGTACCAGTCATCAAGGGCTGATCTGATCGTGGCGGGTACGTGCTCTGTCACGGTCACGGCGATGAATGCGCCGCGCATGCGTGCCTCCACCGCGGCCGCTGGGTTGACGATGACTTTCAGGCGATAGCGTCGGCCCAGGTATTGCAGAGACTCGCCGCTGACGTACTCGCGTGGGAGCACGTGTGCCAACCGCGCCTTTGCGGCGCTGACGTGCCGACTGATCCAACGAGACCGCTTCTTCACGGCGGCCAGCACTTCGGCCAAGGGGGCGGCTTTCGGCGCATCCACGAGCACATGGCCATCGGGCTCCACGTGAATGGCGATGCTCGGCACGGTGCGCGAGGGCTGGCGGCGAAGAACGAAGGCAATGACTTCGTCACCATAGGCGACGTGATGTCGCGTGGTTCTCTCCGGTGGCAGCATGCTCAAGTCTTGCTCAGACCGATGCGCGTGATCTGGATGATTTGCTCCACCACCTGCTTGGCGTTGTCGAGGCCGAGCGTGCCGAACAGTAGAGGCAGCAAGCCCTTCCGGATGGCAGCTTCGATGTTTTGCGGATTCAGCGAGTTCTCGGCCACGGCATCGCGCACCACGGTGTCCATCGAAAGGGCCTGCTGCACCAAGCCATCCACGGCTTCGCCGCTCAGTGCGGCAAAGGCCTCGTCGCCCAGCACCAGTCGGATCGCGCCGAAGTAGGCCTTGGCATGCGGCTTGTCTGCCAACGCGTCGGGAACACCCGGCGTCGCGCGGGACTCCAGCTTCCCTTCGAAGGACTTGAACAGCGCATATTGCTTCAGCGGGTGGTCGAACATGGCTTCCGCCTCGGCAATGGCCTGTCTCAACAATTCACCGAACACCTTCTGCGCATACGGATCCGCCGCCAGCTCCTGCTCGATGGTCTTGCGCAGCCGCGTTCGGATCATGTCCGTCTCGTTGCGCGTCTTTTCTTCGGACCAGTCCTGCGGGTCTTCGGCCTTGCCCAGTTGGTGCACCAAGTACACCCCCTCCGGCTCGCGCACTTCGGTGCCGATGACCTGCTTGTCGACCAGTTTGCGGATCTGCTCCTCGTAGACGCTGTAGTCCACCGTCTCCATGGCATCGCGTCGGGCGGTCTGGCGCAGCTCTGTGAAGAAGCGCAGGTCGACCTTGTAGCGAGTGATCAGATCCTCTGAAAAGCTTTTGTCCTCAAAGAAACTGCGCGACGACAGCGCGGTCTGCAAGCACAGGCCGAATGCGGTCAGTGCATCGTAGAAGTCGTCGCGCAGCTTCTGCCGCTCGTCGTACTCCTCGCCGTCAGTCCCCTTCACGAACTTGGGCGCCAGCACTTGCCGGTACTGCTCACGGTCCAGCTTGTTGGTCACCAGCTTGAAGAACGACCTCAACTGTTCGTGCAAGGCCGGCAGGCGCTTGTACTCGGTGCTGAACTGGCGGTACAGACCTTCCAGGTCGCTGATGTCAAAGCCCCCTTGCGTGCGAGCCTCCAGGTCTTGGTAGGCGCGGATCGCCGTGTCCAGCTCTTCCAGAACGCCGCGGTAGTCCACCAGCACGCCATATCGTTTGGCATCGTGCAGGCGGTTGACACGCGCCACGGCCTGGATGAGGTTGTGCCCCTTCAAGGGCTTGTCGATGTACAGCACGGTGTTGCGCGGCTCGTCAAACCCGGTCAGCAGCTTGTCCACGACGATCAGCAAGTCAGGGGCTCCGTCCATGCCGAAGTCGTTGACGACCTGCTTCTCATAGGCCTCTGCGTCATTGCCGCAGGGGGCCATGGCCTGCTTCCACCACTTCTGCACCTCGGGCAGCGTGTCTTCGTCCACGTCGGAGTTGCCTTCGCGCGTGTCCGGGGGCGAGATCACAACCGCACTGGTCACCAGGCCGGTGTCGTCCAGCGCCTTCTTGTAGCGGATGGCGTCGAGCTTGCTGTCGGTAGCCACCTGGCCCTTCAGGCCGAGGTCGAGCTTCTTGATGTTCTCGCTGAAGTGGGTGGCAATGTCCCAGGCAATCAGCTCGATGCGGTTGGCCGCGCCGTAGATGGCGCCCTTCTTGGCGAACTTCTTTTTCAGGTCGGTGCGCTGAGCCTCGCTCAGGTTGCAGGTGATCTTCTCGAACCAGCGGTTGACGGCCTCTTCGTTGATGTCCAACTCGGGCACACGCTCTTCGTACAGCAGCGGAGCCACGGTCTCATCCTCCACCGCGCGCTGCATCGAATAGGCATGCACGATGGGGCCGAATTTGTTGGCTGTCTTCTCGTTCTTGAGCAGCGGCGTGCCGGTGAAGGCGATGTAGGCGGCCTTGGGCAATGCCTTCTTCATCCGTTCGTGCGTTTCACCGCCATGGCTGCGGTGACCTTCGTCGACCAGCACGATCAGGTTGGCCGAGTCGTTGCGACACTCTGGCAGCTTGGACGCGGTGTTGAACTTGTGCACCAGCGTGAAGGTGATGCGCTCGGTGCCCTTGCCGATGCGCTGCGCCAGGTCGCGTCCAGAGAGGCTGCGGCTTCTCTCGCCGTCCTTCTGCGTGGCGATGCTGGAGCCGAAAGCGCCGCCGGTCATGAAGTTGCGGGCGAGCTGGGTTTCCAGGTCGATGCGGTCGGTGACCACCACCACCCGGCATTCCTTCAAGTCGTCCACCAGCAGCAGCGCCTTGGTCAGGAACACCATGGTGAAGCTCTTGCCCGAACCGGTGGTGTGCCACACCACGCCGCCCTCGCGGCCGCCGCCTTGCGATTCGGGCTTCATCTGGCAGATGCGCGCCAGCAGCGCACGGATGCCGAAGAACTGCTGGTAGCGGGCCACGATCTTGCCGACCTTGCGGTCGAACAGCACATAGCCGCGCAGGAACTCCAGCAGCCGCGCCGGCGTGAGCAGGCTCACCAGCAAACGATCCTGCTCGGTGGCCTGCATGGGGGCGCTCCACAGGGTGTCGAAGTAGGCCGCCAGCGCGGCTGGCTTGCCGTCGAACAACGCCGCCCGCACCGGCGGATTCAGTGCAGCATTCTTGGCGGCCAGCATGTGGGCCTCGTCCAGTTCCTCTTCCCGCCATTTGGCCCAGAACTTGGCCGCCGTGTGCGTGGTGCCGTAGCGCCCCTCGGTCTGGCTGATGGAGAGCAGCAACTGGGCGTAGGCGAACAGGTTGGGGATTTCGTCGGGCCGCTGGTTGCGCAGGTGCTGGCTGATGCCCTCCAGCACCATGGCCTTGGACGGGTGGCTGCCGCCGCCCGACTCGGGCCGCTTGGCCTCGATCACGACCAGGGGGATGCCGTTCATATAGCCCACCACATCCGGCGAGCGATGGCGTGTACCCTGCGCGGCCAGCACCTCCAATTCCTCGGTCACGTCCCAGCGGTTGGCGCCAGGGTCGGCCCAGTCGATCACGTGGATCGTGGGCTGGTGCTTCTTGCCGTCGGGCATGAACTCGGTGACCGTGATGCCCAGCGCCAGCTTGCCGTACAGCCGCTCGTTGGCAGGCATCAGCCCTTCAGCCAGGCTGAGCGCCGACAGCTCGCGCACGATCTGGTCGATGCCGCCGGGCGACAGCGGGTACCACTCGCCCTTGTACTCATAGCGCCGGGTCTGCAGCACCTCGATCAGCCGGGGTTTGAGCAGCACCTCGCGCGTGCTGCCGCGCAGGGCCAGCGCCTGCGCGGTGGTCAGGAAGTGCCAGCCCAGGTTGCACAGCAGGTGCAGGGCCGGCAGGTGGGCGCTGTACTGCTCGCGAGAGTTGGGCGTCGAGTTCATGCCTGTGCTTCCGTCTCGGCTTCGGGCAACTTGACGCGGCGTTTGCCGGTCAGGAGCTGGGACATGAGGGCGGCCTTCTCATGCTGCAAAGCTTGCAGTTGGGCCGCCAGCAGCCCTTCTTCTGCCTTGGCGACGTTGATGACCTCCGCGATCCGCCGCTGTTCTGGAGCACCGGGAATGTGAAGCCGGAGCTTGAAGAAGTCCGTGACGCTCACATTCAGCAGGCCGTGGTTTCGTGCGCCCTCTTGTGCGATGCCTTCGATCTCCTGGTTCAGCAGGCCTGCTTCGAAGTAGTGACGGAAAAAGTCGAAATCCGCGTCGACGTCATCGCGCAACCGGAAGCAGAGGTAGAGACTCGACACGACACCTGCGTCGTATGCCATCAACGGCTTGATGGCCCCCATGGGGTAGCCCGCCGAGTAGCTCTTGTTGTAGGCGAAGTCGTGCCGATGCAGGAGCGTGTAGCCGGTCAGGTTGGCGCTGGCGACCGACTTGTTGAAGTACTCGCGTTGGCTGATGAGCCCGTGTTCCGCTGAGATCGTCAGCACATTCGTGTTGTGCGTGGTGTTCCTCCGGGCGACTCGCTCAAACATGGCATCAAGGTTCACGTAGCGCCATTTGGCCGATATGCCAGGGAAGCGGCGACGCCCTGAAAGTAGCGAAGCCATCAAATCCCGCGTGCCGCGTTGGTTGTTCGCCACCAGCCTCTCCGCGGTGGCGATGGCTTGGTCCCAGGTGGAGAGAATTTGGGCGATGCGGCGCTGTTCATGGATCGGCGCCACAGGGACTGCGATCTGCTTGAGGAGCCCCGCGTTCAGGTGCGAGATGCCGCCGGAATGCCCAAAGTCGCGGATGTCCTCGTACTGCGACGAAAGGAAATGGAAGTAGAAGTCGGGGTCGTGGCCGTCGTTGAGCAGAATGGCCGCTGAGTTCTGGTTGGTTGTGGCCTCAATGCCCAGCTTCGCCACCTGACCCCGCGTCTTGCCCTGCCCGTACATGGCCATCAGCAGCGTGCCGGGTGGGAAGCGCTTGGCCGATGAGTTCTGCAAGCCTGCTGCCGTGATCTTCTCGGCCGTGCCGGTGATGGTGTTGAACTGGATCTCGCCGGTCGTGACCCAGGGGATCTCACCGCCCCAGTATTCCGGCTTGCTTCGATCCGGTGTGCCGCCTGACGTGATGCGGGCAATCTCGCCCAGCGTTGAGCGGCGCCATCCTTCAGGCAGCATCACGGCCTCCCTTCTTCTTCGTCAGCCGCGTCTCTGTCTCGACACGCGATCGATCCTCATCCACGCCCGTTCCCGTCAGCAGCCTGTCAAAGTCAGACTGGTACAGGCGGTCTTGCACGATGCGGTATTTCTCGAATTCGCTCTCGGCGTGGGCGCGTGCGATTTCCGCCGTGACCTGGCCGGCGTCCTGCAGCACCTGCCGGTCGGTGGCGGTGATGAAGCGGTTCAGGCGCGTCTCCCAGTCCTGCATGGTCATGGGGATCTTGCGCAAGGCCATGTCCTCGGCCACGTCGAGGTAGGCAGATACCAGGCGCTGCAGCTGCGCCATCTCGCCCTCGCTCAGGTAGTTCTTGGCGACGACCACGTCGAACTTCTGGACCTTGCCTGCGGGGGCGTCTTTCCAGGAGGTGAGCCCCATGTGGTCCTTGCTTGCATCGGCGCGGCTGTAGATCACCTCGGCCGCTGTCTGCCCGTGAATGGCCCAGTGCAGCTTGTTCTGCACGGTGGCAAAAAAGCGCTGGGTGGCCAGGGCCTGGCTGTCGTAGTCTATGGCCGTGGCGTAGAGGTCGGTGATCTTCTGATAGAACTTGCGCTCGGAAAGACGGATCTCCCGAATGCGCTGCAGTTGCTCTTCGAAGTACTGCGAGGTGAACACCGAGCCGTCGTTTTTCAGACGCTCGTCGTCCATCACAAAGCCCTTGATGGTGAAGGACTCGACGATGGCGCTGGCCCACTTGCGGAACTGCACCGCACGCTCGGAGTTGACCTTGTAGCCCACCGCGATGATCGCGGCCAGGCTGTAGTGCTGGGTGTCGTAGGTCTTGCCGTCGGTGGCAGTTATCCGGAATTTCCGGATGACTGAATCTTCGGGCAGCTCTCTGTCCGAAAAGATCTTCTTGAGGTGCTCGTTGATCGTGCGGACGTTCACGTCATAGAGCTGCGCCATCATCTTCTGGCTCAGCCAGACGTTTTCGTCGGCGTAGATGGCCTCCACGCCGCCCTGGCCTGCAGCCGCCACGAAGGTCAGGTACTCGGCGGCAGACGAGCGGGTGATGCTTCGGCTGGGCTTACTCATAGCCCAGCTCCTTCAGGTACGCATCCATCTGCGCTTCCAGGCCGGCCAGCTCGGCCTTGAGCTGCTCGCGCTCCTTGCGCACGGCCATCAGGTCGATTTCGGCTTCTTCCTCGAAGGTGTCCACATAGCGCGGGATGTTGAGGTTGAACTCGTTCTCGGCGATCTCGGCGGGCGTGGCGAGGTAGGCGTACTTGTCGACGCTCTGCCGAGCCTGCACTGTCGCCAAGATGCGGTTCAGATCCTCCTTTTCGCGCAGGACGTTCTGGTTCTTGCCGGCCTCGAAGCCGCGGCTGGCGTCGATGAAGAGCACCTTGTCGTCGGCCTTGTGCTTGCGGAACACCAGCACGGCGGCGGGGATGCCGGTGCCGTAGAAGAGCTTTTCGGGCAGGCCGATCACCACGTCGAGCAGGTTCTCTTCGATCAGCTTCTGGCGGATGCGCCCCTCGGCGGCGCCGCGGAACAGCACGCCGTGCGGCACGACGACGGCCATGCGGCCGGTGCCGGGCTTCATGGTTTCGACCATGTGCAGGATGAAGGCGTAGTCGCCCTTGGTGCGCGGCGGCGCGCCACGGCGGAAGCGACTGAACTTGTCGGCATCGGCGCCTTCGAAGCCCCACTTTTCCAGGCTGAAGGGTGGGTTGGCGACCACGATGTCGAAGTGCTTGAGGCTCGCAGCGCCGTCGAGCAACTTGGGGTTGCGGATGGTGTCGCCCCACTCGATGCGGTGGTTGTCCTCGCCATGCAGGAACATGTTCATCTTGGCCAGCGCCCAGGTGCTGCCGATGGCTTCTTGCCCGTAGAGCGCGTACTTGCGCGAGCCGGTGTTCTCGCGGATCAAGCGGCCGCACTTCATCAGCAATGAGCCGGAGCCGCAGGTGGGGTCGCAGATTTCGTCGCCCTCCTGCGGCGCCATCAGCCGCGCCATCAGCGTGGAGACTTCGGGCGGGGTGTAGAACTCGCCGGCCTTCTTGCCGCTGGTGGAGGCGAAGTTCTTGATGAGGAACTCGTAGGCGTTGCCGATCACGTCCAGCTGGCCGACGCGGCTGGGGCGCAGGTCCAGCACGGGCTTGGCGAAGTCTTCCAGCAGGTGGCGCAGGATGTCGTTCTTTTGCTGCTCGTCGCCCAGCTTGTTGGCGTTGAAACTAATGTCCTGGAACACATCGCGCAGCTTGGTGATGTTGGCCTCTTCAATCGCGTGCAGAGCCTTGTCGATGCGCTCGCCGTTGCCGGGGCTGTGCCGCTGGGTGTGCAGGGCATAGAAGCTGGCATTGGCGGGCAGGACGAAGCGCTCGCTCTTGAGCATCTCTTCGATCAGCTCGGGGTGGTCGCCGTATTGCTTCTTGTAGCTGTCGTAGTGGTCTTGCCAGACATCGGACACGTATTTGAGGAACAGCATCGTCAGGACAAAGTCCTTGTAGATGCTCGGGTCCACGGTGCCGCGGAAGGTGTCGCAAGCGGCCCAGACAGCGGCGTTGATCGCGTCCTGGCTGACGGGTGCGGTTTGGGTCACGGTGTCGTTCATGGTTCGGGAATCCCTGTGGTGTTCAGAGCGAGGCCTGGGCTGACTGAGCCAGGCCTTCAGCGAGCGACTGAAGCTGCTGCTCACGGTTGTGAATAAGCTGTTTGAGGGTGAGGCGTTCCCGGCGCGCGAGTTCGGCCAACGTGACGATGCGTTGCTGGTCGGCCAGAGACGGCACGCTCAGCGTGAGCGACTCCAGAACCGGGCGCCGGATGCTGAGCTGGCTGCTGCCCTCGGCTGCTTGCTGAAGTTGACGCTGGAACGGGGGCTGGTTCATCTGCCATGCCAGGAAGGCAGGTAGCAACGGCGCGTGCGGAGCCACCCGGAGAAGAAAGAAGTGAGGGCTGCATACGGCCGGGCTGGGCGGCTCGTCGATGCAGACGGCGTAGAAGCGGGCGCCTTTGGAGACGAACAGAACGTCACCGGCTCTGAGCCAGTCAGGGTGCTTGCGGCCGGCAAGCGATGTCCGCGTGACACCTGCCCAGTCGACCCCAAGCTCGGGGTCGACATCTTTCATCTGGAGTGCCAATGCCTCGCCGTCGGCCGATTCCTCAATGGAGCCGCGAAAGGGGTAGCCGCTCTTCAGGTGGAGCAAATCTCCAACATGCAAGTCTTGTGCATCAATCGCCATGCAGCAATATTAGCGATCGGCTCGACGAGATGCAAGAATGAATGCATCATTTTAATTGATGCACTCCTCGCCCTTGCCGGCCATTGGGGCGGGGGGATGCGCCCGCGCCGAAGTCGACACTGTGCCAACGCTGCGCGCCACCCGCTCGCCCGCCGCAATCAACCGCTCCTTCAGCGCCGCCGGCTCCAGCACCTCGAAGTCGACATTGAGCGCGAGCAGCCAGTAGGCGAGTTGGTCGAGCGCGTGGGCGCCGCATTGGAGCAGGCAGCGGTCGGCGTCGACCGCTTCGAGCAGGCCATACGCGGGCGGGATGCGCCGGGCCATCGCGTCGCGCGGCGCGTGCAGCACGATGCGCGCGCGCTCGGGGTAGGGCGACACGGCCAGTGAGCGCGACACGAAGGCCTGCAGGTCCCCGCCTTCGGGCCCGGGGCGCGGCGCGAAGTGGCCGCTGATCTTGGCGGTGCCGGCGATGCGATCGATGCGAAAGGTGCGCCAGTCGTCGCGGGCCGGGTCCCACGCGACGAGGTACCAGCGGCTGCCGGTGTGGACGACACCGTGCGGCTCGACCGTGCGCTCGCTTTCAGTGCCCCGGATGTCGGTGTAGGTGAAGCGCGCGCGCAGCTGGTCGCGGCAGGCGCCGGCCAGCGCCGCGAGCAGTGCCGCGTCGACCACCGGGCCGACGCTGTGGAGCGGCACGATCGCCGTGCGCAGCGCGTCGGCGCGTTGGCGCAGGCGCGCGGGCATCACCTGCTCGAGCTTCACGACGGCGCGCAGGGCGGTCTCTTCGATGCCGCCGACCATGCCCGAGGCGGCGGTGCGCAGCGCGATCGCGACGGCGAGGGCTTCGTCGTCGTCCAGCAGCAGCGGCGGAAGCGCCTGGCCGGGCCTGAATGCATAACCGCCGGCCACGCCGCTGCTGGCCTCGATCGGGTAGCCGAGTTCACGCAGGCGATCGATGTCGCGCCGCAAGGTGCGGGCGTGGATCTGCAGCCGCTCGGCCAGCTCGGCGCCGGCCCAGTGGCGGCGGGTTTGCAGCAGCGAGAGCAGGCGCAGCAGGCGCGAAGACGAGGTCAACATGGCGCCCGACTCTAGCTGCTATCGAGGGCCGAATCTGTCCGCAATGCTGCCTACAGTGGATCCGTCGTCAACACCCGACCTCAACCCATCAAAGGAGAGACCCATGTCCGCAGCACCGAAGTCCATCGTTCTCTACTGGCACCCGATGTCGAGCGCTTCGCCGATTGCCGCCGCGCTGGCCGAGCTCGATGTGCCGCACCAGCGCATCAAGGTCGACATCAAGGCTGGCGAGCAGCGCCGGCCCGAATACCTGGCGCTCAACCCGAACGGCAAGGTGCCGACCCTGACGGTCGATGGCGCGCCGATGTTCGAGGCACTGGCGATCCAGCTGTGGCTGGGCGAGCAATACGGCGTCGAGCGCGGCCTGTGGCCCGCGGCCGGCACGCCCGAGCGGCTGCAGGCGATGTCGTGGTGCACCTGGGCCTATGTGACCTACGGGACGGCGATCGTGCGCCTGCAGTTCTCGACGATGGGCGAAGAGCGCCTGCGCAGCGCCGCGCATGCCGACGCCGCGCGCGAGGCGCTCGACGGCTTGCTGGGCCTGCTCGACGCGCGGCTCGCCGCACAGCCGTGGATGCTCGGCGCCGAGTATTCGATGGCCGACCTGCTCGTCGGCTCGGTCATCGGCTACAGCGTCTACATCGGCGCGCCGGTGGCCAAGCACCCGCATGTGCAGGCCTGGCTGACCAAGGTGCAGGCGCGGCCGGCGATGCAGATCGAGGGGTGATGCACCGCGGGCTCACCGGGCCCACGGCAACGTGAGGCGAGGTGGGTGGCCGACAATCGGGCATGCCTGACACGCCGGTCTCCCCGCCCGCCCCACCATCCGGCGCACCTGCCCACCAGCCGCGCAACCCGTTGCACGGCGTGCGGCTGGACGCGATGCTCGAAGCCCTCGTTGCCGCCTACGGCTGGCTCGGCCTGGCCGAGCGCGTGCCGGTGCGCTGTTTCGCCATCGACCCCAGCATCGGGTCGAGCCTCAAGTTCTTGCGCCGAACGCCCTGGGCGCGCGAGAAGGTCGAAGGGCTGTACCTGTTCATGCTGCGTGAGCAGAAGCGCGCCGAGCGCTGAGCGCGCGGGCTGGCCGCGCGCTCGCCGTCAACGCACCTTGATCTTCACCGTTGCCGCGGCACTGTCCAGCAGGTCGTCGTTGGCGACATAGCTGAAGCTGTCTGGCCCGACATAACCCGACGCAGGTTGGTAGCTGAACGAGCCATTGGCGTTGAGCTGCAGGCTGCCGTGCGCCGGGCCGCTGACCAGGCGTGCGCTGAGCGGGTCGCCGTTGCCGTCGCTGTCGTTGGCCAGCACGCCCGCGTCAGCCGCCACGACCAGGCGTTTGCCGGCGCGGGTGCCGAAAGCGTCGGCCACCGCCAGCGGCGCCAGGTTGGACTGGCCGGACAAGCAGTACAGCCCGCCTTTCTGCGTTGGGCCGAAGCCGCCCCAGACGATCATCTGCGTGCCCGTCCACACGGTGCTCCAGCGGCCGCCCCACAAGGGCGTGGGCGCGCGCAGCGTGCTGGTGGGTGACCACTGGTCACTCGCCAGGTGGTAGCGGCCGCCGGTGGGATAGTTGTCGCCGCCCCAGACCACCAGCTCAGACCCGGTCCACACGCCTTGGGCCACGCGCGGCGTGGGCGCGCCGTTCAGCGAGGTGGCGCTCCATTGGCCGGTCGTGGGGTTGTAGCGGCCGCCGTCGTTGAAGTAGCGGCCATAGAGCTGGTCGTAGCCGCCCCAGAAGACCGCCTCGGTGCCGGTCCACACGGCCACCGGCCACATGCGCGCCTCGGGCTGGCCGGCCGATGCGTTGATCTGCACCCAGGTGTTGGTGACGGGGTTGTAGCGGCCACCACGCGGGCCGATCTGGCCGCTGTCGATCGAGCCGCCCCAGACGATCATCTCGCTGCCCGTCCACACCGCGCCGTGGTGGTCGCGGTGGCCGGGGTCGTTGACCAGGGTGGCGTTGGTCCACTTGTTGGCGGCTGGGCTGTAGCGCTTGGCGCCTTCGTTCGAGCTGATGCCGCCGAAGGTGATCATCTCGCTGCCGGTCCACACTGCGCTGTGGCCGTAGGTGACCAGTGGCGCGTTCTTCTGCGACACGGGTTTCCAGCTGTCGGTGGCCGGGTTGTAGCGGCCACCCGAATCGGGCGTGAACGGGTCGCCGGGGCCGGCGCCCCAGAAGATGATCTCTTGCCCGGTCCAGACCGAGGTCGCACTGGCCCGGGGCGCCGGCTGGCCCACGGTGCTGATCGGCGACCAGCTGTTGGTGGCGGGGTCGAAGCGGGCGCCGGTGTCGGTGAGCGTGTAGCCGTAGCCGCCCCACAGCACCATCTCGGCACCGGTCCATTCGGCCGAGTGCATGGCGCGTGCCGCGGGCACGTTCATCGTGCTCATCGGTCGCCACTGGTCGTTGGTGGGGCTGTAGCGCGCGCCGTCGCCGTGGAAGGCGAAGTCTTCGTCGAGGCCGCCCCACAGCAGCGCCTCGCTGCCGGTCCAGACCATCGTGCTGGCCTGGCCGGTGGTCGGGCCGTTCAAGGTGCTCATCAAGGCCCAGGTGTTGGTGGCCGGGTTGTAGCGGCCGCCGGCGCCTTTGGAGGGCCAGCCGCCATGGACCAACATTTCACTGCCCGTCCAGACCGCGTTGTGCTGGTAGCGCCACGGCGGCGCGCCGGTGGTGGACACGGTCGACCAGCTGTCGGTGGCCGGGTTGTAGCGGCCATTGCCGCCGTCACCCATCACGCCGCCCCAGGCCACCACCTGCTGGCCGGTCCAGACGAGGGTGTTCCAGTAAGTGGCTTGCGGCGCGCCGGCGGTGGCCATCGGTGCCCAGCTGTTGGTCTTGGGGTTGAAGCGCGCGCCATCGCGAAACAGCTCGCCGCGCGTCACGTCGTAGCCCGACCAGATGACCATCTCGCTGCCGGTCCACACGCCGGGCATGTAGGCGCGCGCCGCCAGCGGGGCCGGCGGCAGGGCCTGCCAGCGGTCGGTCTTGGGGTTGTAGCGGCCACCGGTGTCCACGGGCGAGCCGAGGATGCCGCCCCAGACGATGAACTCCTTGCCGGTCCAGACCGAGGCCGCCCACTGCTGGCCAATGGGGGCGCCGGTGGTGGCCGTGGCGCGCCAGGTGTCGGTGACCGGGTCGTAGCGGCCGCCGGTGGATGTGCCGTCACCACCGAAGACCAGCATCTCGCTGCCGGTCCACACCGCGGCGTGGGCGTGGCGTGGGCCTGGCGCGCCCACGTTGCTGACCGGCGACCAGGTGTCGGTGGCGGGGTTGTAGCGGCTGCCGTCGTTGTAGACGAAGCCCACCGCCTCCATTCCGCCCCAGACGATCATCTCGTGGCCGGTCCAGACGGCGCTGTGCTCGTAGCGCCCGTCCAGCCCGGCGAGCGTGGGTTTCCAGCTGTCGTCGCGGCAGTTGGCGTTGGGCGCCAGGGCCGGCAGGCGATAGGCCGCTGCGGGCACCGCCAGCTGGGTCGGCAGGCTGCGCCGCAGGCCGGCCCACCAGCGCTCGAAATCGGGCTTGGGCCAGGCCACGCTGCGCAGCTGCACGCGCTCGGCGTCGAGCCGGTCGATCGAC
Source organism: Ideonella sp. (assembly GCF_041914305.1). Lineage (NCBI taxonomy): Bacteria > Pseudomonadati > Pseudomonadota > Betaproteobacteria > Burkholderiales > Sphaerotilaceae > Ideonella > Ideonella sp. Next base: position 80,962 of record NZ_JAYSDQ010000016.1, on the reverse strand, counting down.
AGTGCATAGACGCGGCGGCTGTCTTCGCGCAGCGGCCCGAACCGGCCCAGCACCGGTGCGCCATCGCGCCCGCCTTCGCTGCGGCGCAGCGCCCTCACGCGCTCGTCGAAGGCCTCGGGCGACAGCAGCAGCGCGCCGGGCGTGGCCAGGGCGGCGGCGCGGTCGTGCACCAGCACCATCTCGCGCCGCTCGGCCGAGCCCGGCTGGCCCGTGGCCATCTCACGGCGGGCTTGCCGCCGCACGGCCGCGTGGATGCGGTCGTCTGCCGCGAAGTACGACTGGATCAACCGGTCCACCAGCAGCGGCCGGGCGATGCACTCGGCGGCCAGGCGCGGGTCGTTGCCCACGGCGGCGAACAGCTCGGCCAGCACCTGGGGCGACTGGCTCGACGCGGCCATCCGGTCCAGCTCGGCCTGCAACTGGTCGGCGCCGACCTCGGTGTGCCACCACTGGCGCAGCGCCGCGGTCTTGCGCACGGTGTCTTCGGCCTTTCGGCGCAGCACGGCCGGCGGCACCGCCTGCTCGAACGGCAGCCGCGGCTGCGCGTCACCCGAGGTTGTGCGATGCCGCCAATACACCTGCTCGACCGCCGCTTGGCAGGCGATGCGCTCGTCCAGGCTCATGGCGCCAGGGGCGGCCAGCACCGCTGGCGAGGCCGTCAGCGCGGCCAAAAGCGCCAGCGGGCCCAGCGGGGCCAGCGAGCGTCGTGGGATGGTGGTCATCGGTTCGTCTCCTCGGTGGACGCGGCTTGGCTCAGCCAGCCGCTACGCACGCATCGGCCCGTCAGGGCAGACGGCCGATACCCCTCGAGATCGCCTTCACGGGGCAGGCGCTCGGCCCCACAGAGCCGGCAGGCGGCTGCCTGATACGCCGCGTCGAACGAAAGTGGCGAGCCCACCCGATTGAAGCCGCACCGGCGCCGCTGCCACTTGATTCAAGTCACGTGGGGGCCAAACCCATGCGCCGGCGGTACCGCGCCGGGCTTTCGCCCACGACGCGCGCAAACAGCCTGGCAAACGTGACCGGGTCGGCATACCCCACGGCCTCGGTCACGCGCTCGATGCTCGCGCCAGACCCCGCCAACAGCCGCTTGGCCTCTTCGACGCGCAGCTGCTGCAGCAGCGCCAGCGGCGACTGGCCCGATTCGGCCTTGACCCGGCGCATCAACGTGCGCGGGCTGACCTTGAACGCGGCTGCCACACGGGCCAGCTCGTAGCGCTCGCCCAACCGGCCGCCGAACCAGTCGCTCACACGCGCGGCGAAGCTGCCGGTCTGCGCAGCCGACAGCCGCGCGTCGACAAAAGGGCGCTGATCGCTGCGAACGCCCGGCAGCAGCGAGACGTTGGCGGTGGCCGATGCCACGGCGGCGCCGAAATGCTGCTTGATCAGCTGCACGGCGAGATCGAGCGCGGCGCTGACCGCACCGGTGGTGGTGACGCCGCTGTCCTCGAGCAACAGGGCGTCGGTGCGCACGACGGCCGCCGGGAACGCACGCGCGAGGTGACCACCGAACATCCAGGATGTGGTGACCGCTCGGCCATCGAGCAGGCCCGCGCTTCCGAGCAAGAAGGCACCGGTGCAGATCGACGCCACCGCCGCACCGCCGGCAAACACGCGCTGGATCGCGCGGGCCTCGCGGGCGCGCTGCGGCAGGCAAAGCGCCGGCTCGGCTGCGCCGCTCGGGTCGAAGCCCGGGACCACCAGCAGGTGTGGCCGGCCGCGCAATCGGCGTGTCGCTATCGTGGCGCCGCCGGCCAGCGTGACCGGGCCGCCGCCCACCGAACAGATCTCCACGGCGAGCGCGCGCCGCGGCGGGTGCCCGAGGCTGCGCCCGACGTCTGCCGCCATCCGCAAGAGGTCAACGAGCCCAAAGACCTGCAGGCCCAGGCAGCCGTCGTAAGCCAGCACGGCGATGCGAAAAGGGCTGGCGGCAGTTGAACCGGGTGCGTTGGCCATATCGACCTGAAGAATGGCGATATCGCCACCGGTGCATTTTGCCCGGCCGGTGCAGAGTCTGCACCCGCGCACCGTTGTGCCGCCCGTGGAGTCATCATGTCTTTTCCCACCATCGTTCGCGTGCCGATCCTGCCGTTCGGCATGGTCAACTGCCATTTGATCGTCGGCCCGGCGGGCTGCATCGTCGTCGACACCGGGTTGCCCGGGTCGGAGCACAAGATCGAGCGCGCCTTGCGATCGTTCGGCCGCACATGGGCCGACCTGCGCCTGATCGTCGTCACGCACGCGCACGTCGACCACGCGGGCAGTGCCGCGCGTCTGCGCGAGCTGTCGGGTGCCCCCATCCTCGGCCATGCGGCCGACCGCGACTATTTCGAGCAACGGCGGCCGATGGGCTTTTGCGAAACGGGCTGGTTCGGCCGGCTGTTCATGCGCACCGGCCTGATCCTCGAACCCTATGCGCCGTTCACCCCTGACCTGCTGCCGAGCGATGCAGAGCCGGTGGACCTGCGCCCATTCGGTATCGCCGGCCGGGCCCTGCACACGCCGGGCCACACCTCGGGCTCGATCTCGCTGGATCTCGATGGCGGCGACGCGCTGGTCGGCGACCTGATCGCCTCGGGCATTCTGCTGGGCGGGCTGGTGCGCAAGGGGCGCGCGATACGGCCGCCGTTCGAAGACGACCCACGCGCCGTGGCGGTGGAGCTGCGGCGCCTGGTCGACGCGGGTGCGCAACGCTTTCATATGGGCCACGGCGGGCCGCTGGCGGCCAGCGAGGTCCGGCGTCACGCGGCGAAGCTGTCTGGCATGCGCGCAGGGCAACGGCTTGGCGGCAGCGCAGCGTCGTGACACGATGTATCGCGGCCGCCCATCATCCCCCTAACTCACAGACCCTGCGACCAACGCGTGACCGTTTGCACCCGCGGAAACACCTCGCAAGAGATGCTGACAACGGAGATACGCGCACCCAACATTCGGGCCACGATCCCTACAAAAAGGAGACACCCGCATGGCCTCTTCGATCCACTTCTCGTTCGCGCCCCGGCGCGTTGCCATGGCCGCCGCCGTGGCGGCGCTGGCCGTCTTTGGGCCGGCAGCGCAGGCGAGCATCGTCATCACCCCGCTGGGCACACCGCGCATCCTGGTGCCCGACGCGGCCACCTTGAACCGGCTCAAAACCTCGATGAGCAGCGGCAGCCCCGCTGCCACCCGGTTCAAGAACTATGTCGACGCGCAGATGGACGGCGCCGACTACTATGAGTTCGCCGGCTGGCACGCGGCGCTGATGTACCAGGTGACCGGCAAGGCAGCGTATTGCGACTACGCCGTCGGCCTGACCGACGATTTCGTCAAGTCGGAAGAAGCGCTGATCAACCAGAACCAGCGCGCCACGGTGGCGGGCGACAGCTACCTCTACGTCGGCCCGACGATCGGCAATGTCTCGATGGTCTACGACTGGTGCCGCGCCCAGATGACCAGCGCCCAGCGCAGCCGCTGGGTCACCTACGCCAACCAGGCGGTGTGGAACGTGTGGAACCCCGAGCAGGCACAGTGGGGCAACACCAAGTACCCGTGGTCGGGCTGGTCGATCGACAACCCGTCGAACAACTACTACTACTCGTTCCTGCGTGCCACCATGCTGCTAGGCCTGGCCTCGCACGACGAGAACAGCCTGGCGCCGCAGTGGATCGACAAGTTCCGCATCGAGAAGATCCAGAACCAGCTGGTGCCGACCTTCAACCGCGACCTCACCGGCGGCGGCTCGCGCGAAGGCACGGGTTACGGCACGGCAATGCGCGAGCTGTTCGACCTTTACTACCTGTGGGAGAAGTCGACCACCGACCGCATTGTCGACCTGACGCCGCACACGCTGGCCTCGTTCGACAAGTTCATGCACGACATCGTGCCCACGCTGGACCGCCTGGCGCCCACCGGTGACCACGCGCGCGAGTCGACGGCGGCGTTCTTCGACTACCACCGCCAGTACCTCGAGACGCTGTCGCACCTGTACCCGGCCGACCCGATGACCGGGCTGTCGAAGACGCTGCTGGCCCAGTCTTCGGTGCCGAAGATGGAGAACGGCTTTCAGTTCTGGGTCGACTATGTCTACGACCAGTCGGGCTTCACCGGGCAGCCGCTGAGCCGCCTGTACCCGGCGCACTGGGGCAGCGGCACGGGGCAATTCAGCATGCGCTCGGCCTGGGCCAAGACCGGCGCCTACGCCAACCTGATCTGCGGCCCCTACACCGAAAGCCACGCCCACCAGGACCAGGGCAGCTTCGTGATGTACCAGGGCAGCTGGCTGGCCTTCGACGAGAACATCGACACCCACTCGGGCCTGGCGCAGTACGAGGCACCGCACAACCTGGTGCGCATCGAGAAAGACGGCAAAGAGGTGGCACAAGGCTACAACGCGAGCTGCAAGATGCTCGCGCTGGCCAACAAGCCCGAATACGCCTACGGCCTGGCCCGCGTGACGCCGATGTACGCCGGCAAGGCCTCGGTGGTGAAGGTCGAGCGCGAGTTCCTGTTCATCAAGCCGTCGACCTTCGTCGTCTTCGACCGCGTGCAGACCAGCGGCACGGGCATCCGGCGCGTGTGGACGCTGAACCTGCCGCAAAAGCCCACCATCAACGGCGACCAGCTGACGATGACCAACGGCGGCCACCAGCTCGACGTGGTGCGGCTCGCGCCGGCGGGGTTGACCTCGAAGGTGCTGTACTGGCCCAAGGTCGATTCCGACATGAACGCCGGCCGGCGCATCGACGTGGCCGATGGCACCGGCGACAGCACTTCGTTCCTGAACGTGCTGGGGGCCGACCATGCGTTCAGCAGCGCGGTGCGGTCAGACGCGACCGGCAAGACCGGCGCGCGCATCGTGCTGGCCAATGGCGACACGGCGCTGATTCGCTTCAACACCGACACCACCGGCGGCACGCTGCGGATCACCGACCCGTCTGGCGCGGTCAAGCTGAAGACGGCACTGCCGACCACGGTGCAGACGCTGCCGCGGTTGGCCGACTGACGGGGCGCCGGACGAGGGGCAGGGCGGCGCTGCGAAAATCGCGCGCTGCCCGACCCAACGCCTGCCATGCTGCCGAAAATCCCCGAGTCCATCGTTGGCGCCCAGCTGCGCCTGCGGCGATCCACCCCCGCCGATGCCCAGGCGGTGTTCGACGCCGCGAACGATGCCGAGGTGATGCGCTACATGGACTGGCCCGCCCACCGCTCGGTGGCCGACGCCCGCGCCTACCTCGAAGGCTGCGCCGGCCGCTGGGCCAGCGGTGCCGAGTACCACTGGGTCATCGAAGGCCGCGCCGGCGGCCCGGTGCTGGGCTGCATCGCCTGCCGGGTCAAAGGTCATGCCGCCGACTTCGGCTACTTCCTCGCTCGTTCCGCCTGGGGCCGCGGCGTGGCCATCGAAGCCGGCGCCTTGCTCATCAGCTGGCTCGAGCGCCAGCCGTCGATCCTGCGCATCTGGGCCACCACCGACATTGACAACCACCGCTCGGCACGCCTGCTGGAGAAGCTGGGCCTGCAGCGCGAGGGTGTGCTGCGCATGGCGACCTGGCGGCCGAACATCGGCGGGCTGCCGCGCGACACGGTGGTTTACGCGCGCTGCAAGGCGCCGGACTGACGCCAGCCGTTCACTGGCCGGCGTCAGGCGCGACAGGTCAACCGAAAGGTTTATGGGGTGACGAGCGGGTGCGAACGCCGGACCCTGTCGCCCTGCAGCGAGAGCACTGGCTCGTCAGTCACCCGCAGCGGGCGGGGCTGCAGGGCCGTTACCAACAGCTTGCTGGCATACATGGCTTCGTCGAAGGCCGAGCCGCTCTTGGCTTTGGCGATCGCAAAGATCGGTACCGCCTTCGCGCCGGCGAACGAGGTCGAGATGTAGTCGCCCACCATGAGGCCCTGGCTCGTGTCAGCCAGGTCGGACATGGTCATGGGGCCAGCCAGGGTCTGTGCTGCGCTCCAGCTTGTTCCGCCGTCGACAGAGGACACGAACCCCACCGACAGCTTGCAGGTGCTCTGCGTGCAGTTGGCGCTGGGGTAGAAGTAGTAGGTCAGCGCAAGGCGAGCGGTGCTGCCCGAACTGTTGCGGTCCACCGCCAAGCCCGGGATGAAATGGTCCACCGTGCTCGAGGTCGGATCGATCGGGATGCGTACCGGCGACGTCCAGGTGGTGCCGTTGGTCGATGTGCTCATCACGATGTCGTTCGAAGCGCAGCCGGACCGGAAGCGGCAGTCGTGCCACACGACATAGACCTTGCCGGCAGCGTCGACCTCGGCCGAAGGCAGCGGCTCGGTGCGCAGGTTGCCAGCGACGCCATGGTCGCTGATCGTGGCCACGGTCGTTGACGAGCGCCAGGACGTGCCGCCGTTGGTCGACTTGTAGGCCAGGATCCGGTCGGCGAACGCGCTGAGCACGGGAACGACGACATCACCGTTGGGCTGGGCCAGCGGCTGGCCGCCCAGGCCCGCCGCATTGTTGGCGGTGGTCTTCTTGGCGCCCCAGCTTAGGCCGCCGTCGGTCGAGGTGCTGGTCAACAGCAGGTCGCCGGCGTTGGCGTCGTCCCAGGTGGCGTAGCAGTGGCCGTAGTGGGGGCTCGTCTTGGTGTTATCGCAGGCGATCCAGGTCTTGTCGTAGAAGCCGGTGGTCGTGGAGACGGTCACCGGGGCGCTCCAGTTCAGGCCACCGTCGGTCGAGCGGCTGACCACCACGGCCTTCCCGGAGCCGCCGTTGAGGGGCAGCGAAAGGATCAGCCACGCACCGTGCTTCGCGTCGTAGGCCACCGAAGGGTCGGACACCCGGTCGTACGGCCCGGCCGGCGTGCTGTTGACGGTGATCGAAGGCAGGAAGCCGTGAACCCAGGTCTTGCCGCGGTCTTGCGAGGTGGCAAAGCCGATGTCGGAAGACCCGCCGTCGAAGAACCGACCGGTCTGAAACGCCCCCACCACCGTCGAGCCGAAGGCGAACGTGTCGGGCTCGACCTCGGTGGCATGCTGGCTGTCTGTGTTGGTGAACGGGTCGGTGCTGACCCGTTTGGCGGCCCAAGCGGGGCTGGCCGCGAGCGCCAATGCCAGCACCGACAGGCAGATCGAAAGACGGGGCAGGGTTCGCATCGGTTTCTCCTGGTGGTAGACAGTGAAACGCATCGCCTGGCCGGCGGTGTCTGGCCGTCAGTCAGCGTGCCGAGGCAGGCCACGGGAGAGGGCCGTCCCTTCTTGAGAAAGGCCGTGGCACGGGTCGCTGCAAGGCGCAGAGCGTAGCCATGCCCCGATCGCATGGGAAGCCTCTCGACGGCTGTCGATCGTCATGGGCTGACGATTGTTGACCTTGCCCGCGCAAGCGGTGGGCGGCGGCCTGGCGCCCCAAGGCGTGGCTTTGAGCCCGGCGGCCGGTCATGCCTTGCGGCGAAGTTCGTACAGAAGGCCCTTGTCGAACTTGCCGCCCGTCGGCGCAACGCCCAGCCAGGTGTCGGGGTCGGCCTGCAAAAGCGCCCCCTTGCTGTTCGGCAGGCCGGCCCGCAGTACGCGGGGCCTGCCATTCAAGGACATGCTGAAGACCGCCGACTCGGTGGTGCCGTAGAGCAGGCCATCGTCGCCCACGGACAGACCGTCGTTGGGATACACGCCGACACGAGACTCGGCGCAGAAGGAGTGCAGCGACTTGAACGCGCCGTCAGCACCCACTCGAAAAGCGCTGCCCAGCCAACAGTCGCCGCCGCTCTGTGTCGTGCCGTAGAACTGCTGGTCGGGCCCTTCCACCAGCGGGCCCAATGGATACCCTCCTTCGATCCCCGCGAATGAATGGAGCACCTTCAGGTGTCCATCGAGGGTGCATTGAAATGCCGCACCGTATCGGTTGACCCCGTAGGAACCCGTTGTGCCATACAGGTTGCCGTCGGTGCCTTGAATCAACGCCGCCGCCGGCATTTGCCCCTCTTTGCGGGTGAACGAGTGGATCGTCGTCAACTCACCTTGCGGCGTCATCCGGTAGATCGTTCCGCCGTTTTCGGTGCCTCCCAGGAATGTCGTGCCATAGAAGTTGCCATCCGTCGCGAGGACCAACCCCGTTCTCGGATTGCCGCCGTTGTTCGAGCTGAAGGAGGTCAGCCGGTCATAGGCACCGTCCAGGCCGAAACGGAAGACGACACCGCCTGACGACTCGCCACCCAGGCCGGTCACGCCATACACGGCGCCATCCGTTCCCAAGGTTAGGCGGCCCATCGGGCGCCAACCCTGCACGTCGCCCTCCGCGAAAGAATGCAGGCAACTGATCCCTCCGCCCGGGTTCACCGAATAGATCGTGCCGCCCGCAAACCGACCGCCGGCACTGCAACTGCCGTAGATGCCGCCTGCGTCGGTCATGAGCAGATCGCCGCTGGGGGATGCACCGCCGCCTCGATGATCGGTGGGATCGCCGAAGGAATGAAGCACGCGGTATTGCCATCCGTGCACTGCAGTTGCGGCCCCGGCGTCACCGGCGGCCATGCCCGCGGCAACGGCACCGAACAAGCCCAACAACTCTCGCCGTCGCAGGCCTTGTGCACCAACGCCGGAACGAGCGTCCTGAAGTCGAAGTGACGTGCGATGTGCGGGCATGACGAGCCTTTCGTTTCGGTAACCCCAGGCGCCGAGATGGCACCTGCGCGGCGTGCAAAGCTACCCCCGCTGTACGCGGGCAGGGTTGATGCGTCGCAAGCCGCCGCGACCACCCCACTGACTGGTTGTTACGCCACATGCGTTCTGCAACTTGTATGACTATATGAACGCGAGATACAACCTCGGCCACTGTCATCAACCTGCAGAACCCCATGACGCTGCGACCAAAAGTACGAGTATTGATGTTTGCCGCTTTGCTGGCGGTGTCGGCGCAGGCGGCGAGCGCGGCGGCGTCTAACGCCGATGCAGGTGAGACTCCGCTGGCGGCGACCTACTCGTGGAAGAACGTGTCCATCCGCGGCGGTGGGTTCATCTCGGGCATCGTGTTCAGCCGAGCCCAGAAGGACCTGATCTACGCGCGCACCGACATCGGCGGCATGTACCGGTGGAGCGAGTCGACCCAGAGCTGGAAGCCGCTGCTGGACTGGGTGGGGTGGAAGAACTGGGGCTTCAACGGTGTGGTCAGCGTGGTGGCCGATCCGAGCGATGCGAACCGTGTCTACGCGGCCGTGGGCATGTACACCAACAGCTGGGACCCGAACAACGGCGCCATCCTGCGTTCGGCCGATCAAGGGCGCACCTGGCAGACCACCAAGCTGCCCTTCAAGCTGGGCGGCAACATGCCGGGCCGCGGCATGGGTGAGCGGCTGGCGGTGGACCCGAACCACGCCAAGGTGCTGTACTTCGGTGCCCCCAGCGGCAAGGGCTTGTGGCGCAGCGTGGACCGCGGCGCCACCTGGGCGCAGGTCACGTCGTTTCCCAACCCCGGCAACTATGTGGCCGACCCCAACGACAGCTCGGGCTACCAATCGGACAACCAGGGCGTGTTGTGGGTCGCCTTCGACCCGCGCAGCAGCAGCCCCGGCCAATCGTCTCGCGTGATCTACGTTGGCGTGGCCGACAAGCAGAACGGCATCTACCGCTCCAAAGACGCCGGCGCCACCTGGGAACGCGTGGCCAACCAGCCGGTGGGCTACCTGCCGCAGAAGGGCGTGCTGGAGCCGGTGAACGGTTTTCTCTACATCGCGACCAGCGACACCGGCGGGCCTTACGACGGGTCGAAGGGCGATGTCTGGAAGCTCGACCTGGCCAGTGGCGCGTGGACGCAGATCAGCCCGATCCCGTCGTCGAGCCCCGACGCCTACTTCGGCTACAGCGGCCTCACGGTCGACCGGCAGAACCCGAAGGTGCTGATGGTGGCCACGCAGATCTCGTGGTGGCCCGACGCCCAGTTCTTTCGCAGCACCGACGGCGGCGCCACCTGGACGCGCGCGTGGGAGTTCACGAGCTACCCGAACCGCAGCTTTCGCTACACGATGGACATCAGCGCCGTGCCGTGGCTGAGCTTCGGCGCCAACCCGCAGCCGCCCGAGGTGTCGCCCAAGCTGGGCTGGATGACCCAGGCGGTCGAGATCGACCCCTTCAATGCCAACCGCTTCATGTATGGCACCGGGGCCACGCTCTACGGCAGCAACAACCTGCTCGACTGGGACCAGCAGGGCGGGCAGATCACCATCAAGCCGATGGTCAAGGGCCTGGAAGAAACCGCGGTGCTGGACCTGGTGAGCCCGCCGGTTGGCGCACCGCTGTTCTCGGCCATGTACGACGTGGCCGGCTTCCGGCACGACGACCTGCAGAAGGTGCCGGCGATGATGCACATCACGCCCAACCTCAGCGGCAACAGCAGCATCGACTTTGCCGAGCTGAAGCCCGAGGTGATGGCCCGCGTGGGGCAGATCGACAAGAGCGCCAACCCCAACGTCAACCGCATCGGCGTGTCGGCCGATGGCGGCCACAACTGGTACCAGGGCCAGGAGCCATCCGGCGGCGCCGGCGCGGGCGTGATCGCCGTGGCGGCGGACGCCGGCACCTTCGTATGGAGCCCATCCGGCAGCGCACCGGTGGTCTATTCGATCAGCCGGGGCAGCTCGTGGGCGGTGTCGTCAGGCGTGCCGGCGGGCGCCCAGGTGCGGTCCGACCGGGTGAACCCCGCCAGGTTCTACGCCTTCGCCGGCGGGCGCTTCTACGCCAGCACCAACGGCGGCGCCTCGTTCTCGGCCACGGCGGCGACCAACCTGCCGACGGTCGACCACGTGAAATTCAAAGCCGTGCCGGGGCGTGAAGGCGACATCTGGCTGGCCGGCGGCAGCGAAGCGGCAGGCCCCTACGGCTTGTGGCACTCGACCGACGGCGGCGCCAGCTTCAGCAAGGTGAAGGGGGTGCCGGAGGCCGACAACATCGGGTTCGGCAAAGCAGCGCCCGGGGCCGACTACGTGGCGCTGTATGCCGTGGCCAAGATCGGTGGCGTGCGCGGCCTGTTCCGCTCGGTGGATGCGGGCGCCACCTGGCAACGCATCAACGACGGCGAACACCAGTACGGCAATTTCGGCGATGCGCTGACCGGCGACCCGCGCGTGTTCGGCCGGGTCTATGTCGGCACCAACGGGCGGGGCATCGTCGTCGGCGAGGCGCCCTGAACCCGCGGCCGGGCCGAGGGGCGGGTCAGGCGCCCGTCTTCTCGACCAGTTGCTGCACCACCGCCGCGTCGGCCGGCGAGAGCTGGGCCGAGCGCAGCGTCACCTCGCGCTTGACCTCGCGCAGCCGCCATTGCAGCTCGCGCAGCACGATGGAGACTTCCAGCCGCACGTTGGCGTCCAGCTCGGCCAGCTGCGCGCCCAGTGCGTCGGGCTGGTGGCTGTCCAGGCCGGTGCTCGAAAACGCCAGGCTGATGCGCTGGCAGCGCTCTACCGCATGCTCCAGCAGGCTCTTCAGCGGGGCGCTGGCCGCCGGTATCTTGCTGACGATCAGCTCGCGGTGCTGGCGAAAGCGCTGCAACGCGCCGTAGACCGCGGTCACGCGCTCGGCCAGCTCTTGCACCGAGGCGGCCAGCACCGGGTCGTCGTGCGCCGGCCGGCCCTTGCTCTCGGCGTGGGCGGCGGTGGCCACCTTGTCGAGCAACGCGCGGTTGAATTCCCCCGGGATGAGCTTGACCGCCACCGCCGCGCGCTCGGCGTGGTGGTTGCCGCCCTCCATCAGGCCCATCAGCATCTCGGCCATCGCCAGCACCTGGCCCGGCAGCGGCAGGGCGTCGCTGCGCAGGCCGCCGGGGTAGCCGAAGCCGTCGAGCCGCTCGTGGTGGTGCAGCACCGCGCTGGCCACCTTGATGCCGGCGCCGGGCATGTCTTTCAGCACGCGGGCGCCCACGATGGGGTGGGCTGCCACGTGCTTCCATTGCTGCGGCGTCAGCTTGGCGCCGGGGGTCAGGATGGCCGGGTCGATGTAGACCTCGCCCACGTCGTGCAGCAGGCCGGCCAAGAGCATCAGGTCCATCGGCGGGCCGCCGGAGATCTGGTTGGCCATCGCCGCACCGATCAGCGCGATGCCCACCGCATGCTCCAGCTTGGCCGGGCTCTGCGCGGCGTAGACGCTGAGCAGTGAATCGACCTGCGAGGTGAGGATCAGGTCGCGCAGCGAGGTGCTCAGCAGCTTGCCGGTGGCGGCGCCGCACAGGCGCGACAGCAGCGGGTGGCGCTCGAGCAGCGCCTCGGCCACGCGGTCGATCTTGCGCGAGCCCACGCCTTCGACGACCCGCATCATGCTTTCCAGCGGTTTGCTGAGCTTGTATTCGAGCAGGCGCTGCTTGGCGCGTGCGTCGATGCGGGCGCCTTTGGCCAGCAGCTTCATGCCGTTGCCGGCCATGATGTCTTCGCTGGCCTCAACGCCGCTGTCTTCGGACAGCGCGACCACCCGGTCCAGGTAGTGGTGGTTGACTTCGACGGTTTCGTTCATGACGCGCAGCGCAGGCCGGCCCTTTTGGGAAAGGCCTGCTACCACTCCCTGTTGACTTGTATAGCGCCGGCTATCGTCCGGAAAAGAAAGACGTTTACCCCCCACTTTGGGGGATCCGGCGGGCACGCTGCGTGAAGTGCGGCAAATGTCGCAGTTGGTGGCGGCGCCACGGGGGCGGGAAAGTGCGTACGAGCGGTTGCATCACGCCTTGCCACCTGCGCGGGCGATCGATCTAGACTGACATCGGACAAGGGAGCCCACGGCACGACCGACCACCTTGGGGCGCCGAGGAGTGAATGCACAGAGCCAGGCCCGCCGCCGGCAGCTGAGCGCAAAGCTGCGGGCCACTGCTGCCTTGCTGGTGCTGTCGTTGGCGGCACTGGTGGCCGGGGCCGTGCTGTTTGCCCGCCAGGCCGAAACGGTGCTCAACGAGACCGAGCGCCAGGCCGAGCTGAACCTGCGCCTGCGCCAGCTGCAAACGGCGCTGGTCACCTTTGCCTACGCCGAATCGAGCCAGCGCGGCTACCTGCTGACCAGCGACCCCCACGACCTGGCGCCCTACCGCGAGGCCGGCGTGCAGTTGCCGCCGCTGCTCAAAGAGCTGGATTCGCTCGACCAGACGCTGCCGGCACTGGCCGAGCCCGCGCGCACCATCCGCCGGCTTGCCGCCACCAAGTTGGCCGAGTTTGCCGACACGGTGCGGCTGTTCGAGGCCGGCCAGCGCGAGGCGGCGCTGGACATGGTGCGCAGCCCCGTGGTGCAGGCCACCACCGAGTCGCTGCAAGACGGGTTGCAGGCGACGATGCGTGCATTGCGCGCCGAGCGAGACGACGCCAGCGACCGCGTCCGGGCGGCCACCGCCGCGAGCCGCCGCCTGGCCACCTGGATCGTCGGCGCGCTGGTGGCCGCGGCCGTGCTGGCGGGCATCCAGATCATGACGCTGCTGGTGGCCCGCAACCGCTATGAAGACGAGCTGGCCGCCAGCGAACAGCGGCATCGCACGATCGTCGAAGAGCAGCAGGAGATGATCGCGCTGGCCTATGCCGACGGCACGCTCGGCTACGCCAACCCCGCCTTCGGCCGCGCGCTGGGCCTGGGCACCACCGACCTGACCGGCCGCAACCTCTACGACTTCATCGACCCGGCCGAGCGCGACGCGGTGCGCCATCAACTGTCGGCGGTGTCGCGCAGCGGGCTGACGATGTCGGGCGAGCACCGCATGCTGGTGCCCGGTGCGAAGCCGATCTGGGTGGCCTGGGTGCACCGCGCGCACGACATGCCCGGCGAGGCCCGGATGCTGCACCTGGTCGGGCGCGACGTGACCCAGCGCCGCGAGCTGGAGCAACGCCTCGAAGCGCGCGAGCAGTTCATCCGCAAGATCGCCGACAACGTGCCGGTGCGCATCGCCTATTTCGGGCCGGACCAGCGCTTCCAGTTCGTCAACCGGGCCCACGTGCTGCGCTTTGGCCTGTCGGAGGAGGCGATCCTGGGCCGCACTCGCGGCGAGCTGACACGGGGCCAGAGCGACGACGAAGTGGTCGAGGGCCGGTTGCAGCAGGCGCTGGCCGGGCAGGCGCAGCGCTTTGAATACGAAGACCATGTGAACGGCCGGCTGCGCTGCATCGAGAGCCAGCTGATCCCGGACATCGCGCCCGACGGCCAGGTGCGCGGCATCTTCACGATCGGCGTGGACATCACCGACCGCAAGGCCGTGGAGCGGGCGCTGCGCGACCTGACCGAGGTGTTCGACAACACGCCCGACTTCGTGGTGCAGGCCGACTGGCGCGGCCGTGTGCTCTACCTGAACCCGGCCGTGCGGCGCACGCTGGGCTTCGCGCCCGACGAACCTGTCGACGGGCACCACTTCAGCGAGTTCAACACGCCGCAGACCAACGACCGCTTCGACAACGAGATCATCCCGGCGGTCAAGCGCAACGGCGTGTGGGTCGGCGAGGCCACGGTGCTGGACGGCCAGCGCCGGGCCGTGCCGGTCAGCTACATGGTCATCGCGCATCGCGATGTGCGCGGCCGCGTGGCGCGCTACTCGGGGATCATGCGCGACGTGTCGGCCGACATGGCCGCCCGCCAGAGCCTGGCGCGGCAGACGGCGACGCTCAACGCGGTGATCGAGGCGATCCCGGCGATGGTGGGGGTGTGGGACGTGGACATGCGCTACCGCCTCGTCAACCGCGCCTTCGAGCGCTGGCGCAGCCGCGACCGCGGCGACGTGGTCGGCCATTCGATCGAGCAGGTGCTGGGCGCCGAAGAGTTCGAGCGCATCCGGCCGTGGGTGACCCGCGCGCTGGCCGGCGAAACAGTCACCTACGAGAGAGAGTTTCCCAGCGCCAGCGTCGGCCGGCATGTCAACGTGACCTACCTGCCGCTGCGGCTCGAAGACGGCACTGTCGACGGCTTCATCGGCGTGGCGCACGACATCACCCGCCACCGCGAAGAGCGCTCGCGCCTGCTGGCGCTGGCCGAGCGCGACCCCCTGACCGGGCTGCTCAACCGCGCCGGCTTCGACGGCTGCCTCTCGCGCCAGATCGAAGCCGGCGAGGGCGCCACCACCGGCGTGCTCTACATCGACCTCGACCGCTTCAAGCCGGTCAACGACACCCACGGCCACGCGATCGGCGACGAGGTGCTGGTGATGTTCGCCAGCCGGCTGCAGCACCTGGTGCGGCCGACCGATGCGGTGGCCCGCCTGGGTGGCGACGAGTTCGCCATCGTGCTGGCCGGCGTGACCGAGATGGCCCAGGTCGACGCGGTGGCGCGCAAGATCCGCGACGCTGCGGCCCGGCCGTTCAAGATCGGCGAGCTGCGCCTGTCCGTCGGCGCCAGCGTGGGCTCGGCGCTCGACGCGACCGGCGAGGGCGGCTTGAAGGGCCTGGTCGCGCGGGCCGACGCGATGAGCTACCTGGCCAAGGCGGCGGGGCGCCAGCATCGGCGCCGCGCCTACGAGCGCGGCAACGGCAACGGCGACGGCGCTGCCGACAGGGGCTGAGCGGCTGTTTCGCGCGCCTGTCCGCTACACTGCCGCGGTCGAAAAAGGCAGGGTCGGTTTTCGGTAAGCCCGACCCCTCTCCTCACACGCGGAGAGCTCTGCTCCACGCCCCGAACCGGGCGCGAGAACCCACGACGAACCTCAGGCGCCCTGGTCAGCACGATCGGCGCGCCGCAGGCTCGTCCGTGTGGCTCGCAGCTGCCTTTGTCGCATCGCATTGCCACCCAGCCGGGCCTGTTGTCGACCCACTGGAGAACTGCAATGCAACTGAACCATTGGGGCCTGTTCACACTACGCAAGCCCGTGCGAACGAGTCGTGCAGGGATGCAGGGCAAGGCGCCCGCCGCCGCCCAGGCTGGTGCCTGGGCAAGGTGGGCAACGACGCCATGCGCCCTGCACGGCCCGTTCCCGAAGGGTTGCCACCAGAACAGCCGACCGCGGCGTTGCAAAGCCTCGCCGGGGCTGAACCCGGACAGGAGCAGTCCTGAGGACTGGTCCTGCCTGGTGAAGGGACCGAGCGCCGCGAGGTCGCGGCCTGCAAGGCCGCACCCCGGCTTCGTTTTGCGCCTTGCGCTCGCCTTGTTCTGGTGGCAACGCATCGGGCTTGCGTAGTGTGAACAGGCCCTAGTCCGCGAGCTGGGCCAGGCACACCTCGCGCACCAGCCCGCGCAGCCAGCGGTGGGCGGGGTCGGCTTCTTGCCGCGGGTGCCAGAGCATCGAGACGGTGAACTCGGGCATCGCCACCGGCAGCGCAAAGCTGTGCATGCCGGCGCGCAGGTTGCCGGTGTGGCGCTCGGGTACGCTGGCGATCAGGTCAGAGGCGCGCGCGAGCGCCAGGGCGGTCGAAAACCCGCCGACGATGGCGACGATGCGGCGCTCGAGGCCGAGCGGCCTCAAGGCGTCGTCGATCGGCCCGTTGTCGAGCTCGCGCCGCGAGATGCCCAGGTGCCGGCCCGCGGCATAACGGGCCGGCGTGACGTCACCCTCGGCGAGTGGGTGGCCCGAGCGGACGACGCCGACGAACCGGTCGCGGAACAGCGCCTGCACCCGCACCTCGGGGCTCGTCGCCTGGCCCACGACGCCGGTCTCGAGATCGACCGTGCCCTCGCGCAGCGAGGTGCTGTCCTTGTTGGTCTTCGGCACGAAGCACAGCCGCACGCCGGGCGCCTGCTCGCCGACGCGGGCGATCAGGGCCGGCCCGAAGTTCTCGACGAAGCCTTCGCGCGTGCGCAGCGTGAACGTGCGCTCGAGCTGGTCGAGCTTCAGCGCCTGCGCCGGGCGCAGCACGGCTTCGGCGTCCTGCACCAGTTGGCCGACCCGCTCGCGCAGCTCGAGCGCGCGGGGCGTGGGCACCAGCTCGCGGCCGGCGCGCACCAGCAGCGGGTCGCCGGTGGTCTCGCGCAGGCGCGCCAGCGCGCGGCTCATCGCCGAGGGGCTGAGCCGCAGGCGCCGGGCAGCGCCGGCCACGCTGCCTTCGGCCAGCAGCACGTCCAGCGTGACCAGCAGGTTGAAATCGGGGGGCGACATGCGGTGTCCTGGGTTGGCGATGCGTGCCGCCCGGATTCTGACCTGGGCAGAGGCCCATGTGGCCGCGCTCAGGGGACCACGTTGGAGATGCGAAGAAAGCTGCTGTTGGCGATCTGCAGGAAGTCGCCGAGGCTGCTGCTGCGCACGGCGATGAAAAGCTTCTCGCCCGCCAGCAGCATCACCGGCCCCGAGCCGAGGTAGCACCATGCGTCCTGGCTGTTGCCGGCACTCGTGACGGCCGACTCGGCCAGCAGGTTCATGCTGCCGGCCGGGATGGCGACAGCCTGGGTGCCGAACCGGTTCTCCACGATCACGCGCGCGAGGCCCGGGGCCACGATGCGCGCGTAGATCAGCACGCCGATGTTCTGCGCGCCGAGGGCGGCATCCGTCAGGCTGGTATGGCTGACGCGGACGAAGTCGCCCACCGCAGGGGCGAAACTGCCGCTGGGCAACGGCACGTCGGCATAGGCCATCGCTCCCGGCGCGATGGTCCCGGGCTCCCATTGAACGCTGGTGCGCACCGCCTGCGGCACGCTCGCGCCGGGCGTGTCGTGCATCGCCAGCCGGTCGTATTGGGTCGAGTCGCCCACCGGGGTGACCTGGCCCTCGATGTAGGCCGGCGGCAGCACGCCCACCCTGGCGCGCAGGATCTGCAGCTTGCGCACGTCGACGTCGTAGCCGTCCTGCCCCGAGCCGCGCGCCTGCGCAGGCCAGTCCATGTTGGTGGTCAGCTCGTACAGGTCGTCCTTCAACACGGTGAGCACGCCGTCTCCCTGCAGCGCGAATTTCTCGCCGCCACTCTCGTCGAAGATGACCCTGGTGAGCGGGATCATGAACAGGCGCTTGGCGTCGGGGATGCGGATCACGCCGTAGCCCTCGATCCGGTCCGTCGCGGTGTACGAGAACTGGCCACGCTGGATGCCGCGCGTGCCGCCCGGCAGATAGTGCTCGGTCGAGCCCGCAGTGGTTACCGGCCGGCCCGGCCGTGCTTGCGCCAAGGGCGGCGCGGCCCAGGCTGCCGCGGCAGCCGTCAACAGGGTTCGACGGTCGGTCATTGCAGGCCCTCCTGATCGGTGTAGGTGCCCGTAAGTTGCGCCCTGAAGCCCGGTTGGGCATTGATCCGCCGCAAGCGCGGCTGGGGGACACCAGCGTCAGACGCACGGACAACCTGCACGCGACGCGCCTTCCGCCCGGCGGGCCGACTCACTACGCTTGTCACTGCTCCTTCTTGTCGGAGCGATCAAGGCGAAGGAGTCGAGATTGAAGCCAGTCATTGCAGCGCGCGAACCAGCGGCCGGGCCGGGTGCCGGCCAGGCGGGCAGGGCGCTTTCGGTTCGTTGGGTGATGGCGGGGCTGTCGCTGTCGATGCTGTTGTCGTCGCTGGGCATCAGCATCGCCAATGTGGCGCTGCCCACGCTGGCCCAGGCGTTCGGCGCCAGCTTCCAGCAGGTGCAGTGGATCGTGCTGGCCTACCTGCTGGCCATCACCACGCTGATCGTCAGCGTGGGGCGGCTGGGTGACCTGGTCGGCCGCCGGCGCTTGCTGCTGGCCGGGCTGGGCCTGTTCACGCTGGCCTCGGCCTTGTGCGGCGCGGCGCCGACATTGGGGCTGCTGCTCGCCGCGCGGGCGCTGCAGGGCCTGGGCGCCGCGGTGATGATGGCGTTGACGGTGGCCTTTGTGGGCGACACGGTGCCCAAGGCCCAGACCGGCAGCGCGATGGGCCTGCTGGGCACGATGTCGGCGATCGGCACGGCGCTCGGGCCCTCGCTGGGCGGTGTGTTGATCGCCGGGCCGGGCTGGCGCGCGATCTTTCTGGTCAACGTGCCGCTGGGGGTGGTGGCCTGGCTGCTCGCGCACCGCCATTTGCCGGTGGATCGCGGCGGGCCGAAGGCGGGCCGCGCCGGCTTCGACCTGCCGGGCACGCTGCTGCTGGCGCTGACGCTGGCCGCCTACGCGCTGGCGATGACGATCGGGCGCGGCCATGTCGGCATGGTCAACCTGGCGTTGCTGTCGGCGGCGGTCGTCGGCGCCGGGCTGTTCTGGCTGGTTGAAACGCGGGCCGCGTCGCCGCTGGTCCGCTGGGCGATGTTTCGCGACCCTGGCCTGAGCGCCGGCCTGGCGACGAGCGCGCTGGTTTCGACGGTGATGATGGCCACGCTGGTCGTCGGACCCTTCTACCTGTCGCGTGCACTCGGGCTCGATGCCGCGCGGGTCGGCCTGGTGCTGTCGGTCGGCCCGCTGGCCGCCGCGTTGACTGGCGTGCCGGCGGGGCGCCTGACAGACCGCTTTGGCGCCGGCCGTGTCGTGCTCGGCGGGCTGGCCGGCATCCTGGCCGGCTGCCTGGGCCTGGCGGCGATGCCGCCGGCGCTGGGCGTGGCCGGCTACATCGGCCCGATCGTGCTGGCCACCGTGGGCTACGCGCTGTTCCAGGCGGCCAACAACACCGCGGTGATGAACGGCATCGGCGCAGACCAGCGGGGCATGGTGTCGGGGCTGCTGAACCTGTCGCGCAACCTGGGCCTGGTCACCGGCGCATCGGTCATGGGCGCGGTGTTCGCATTCGCCGCCAAGGCCGCCGATGTGGCCACGGCACCGGCCGACGCGGTGGCGACAGGCCTGCACGCCACCTTCGTGGTGGCCGCGATGCTGGTGGCCGTGGCGCTGGCCGTGGCAACGCGTGCCCGCCTGGCGCCTGCCGTGCCGGCGCTGGGGCCGACCCACTGAGAGGCTCGGCTACGCCGGCAGGTGGTCGAGCGGATCGGCCAGCACCCACTGCTGCGAATCGGTGGCATAGCGGCGCAACAGCGGCACGTGCCCCGCGCCGACGATCACCAGGGCCCGCGGCTGGCCTGCCGCGGCCCGCCGGATGTTGTCGAACATGCGAAGGTTGCGCGTCATCCAGTGGCCCACGTAGTTGGCGCCGGCGGGCCAGGCGTCGTCACCCAGCTCGAGGTAGTCGAAGTAGCGCCGGTGCGATTCGGCCAGGCGAGCCGGGGTGTTGTGCAGCCGCAGTGCGGCGACCAGCCCACGGTCGTGCAGCACCCGGTCACCTTCGCTGGCCCAGGCCTGCAGTGCCTGGCGGCGGGCATCGAGCAGTTGCTGCGGTCGGCTGTTGCCGCGTTGCGCCTGGGCCGTGGCCCAGGCCTCGTAGTCGTAGTGCTTCAGCTCGCCGGGCGGCCGGCCGTTCCAGTTGATGCCGCGCAGCGGCGGCAGGCCCAACTGGCGGCGCAACCGGAACCCGAGCTGCTCGGTCTCATTGCGCCCCAACTCGGCGTGGCCGTCTCGCCAGGCCTGGTAACGCTGGTTCAGCGCGGCCTCATGGTCGGGGTCTTCTTCGGCCAGGACCAGCGTCGGTTGCCAGCGCCCCAGCGCCTCGACGATCGAGGCCAGCTCGCGCTGGCGCGCAGGTGCGAGCACATCGTCGTCGGCCTGCCGGGCCACGTCGAGACCAGGGTTGGCGAAGTGATGAACGCCCAGCAGCATCAGTTGGGGCCGGCCCGCGTCGGCTGCGCGGCCCTTCAGGCTGGCAGCGCAGGCCGCCGCCGCCATGCCGCCCAGCACGACGCGCCGGCCCAGAGAGACCGGGCTCGTCCGTGATCCATCCGTCTTCATGTGGCATTGAAAAGTCGAGTTAGGTGTATGCACCTTGCCAAAGCCGAAAGTCGAGAATTGACCGTGTTTACCCGCATCGGGTAATGCAGAATCGCGACGCCACTGGCGCAGCTGATAAACCGTCAAAGTCCGTCTAGATAACACGTTAGAAAGGCGGTATGGCATATCAAACTGGAGAACTGATGATGAAAGCGTCGATGAAGATTCGGCTGGCCGCCCTGGCGTTGGGTGTTGCGGGTGCCGCAGGGCCGGCGTGGGCCAAAGACACCCTGGTGTACCGGGAGGGCCGCGGCCGCACGCTGATGGCGGTCGATGCCCAGCGGCCCGACCACCTGGCCATCAGTGGCCATGTCAGCCATTGCAAAACGGGCCAGGCGGTTCATGTGTCGGCCGATGCGGCCAGCAACTGGGCGCTGCACTGCCTGCCGGAGGTGGGCGACTGGTACTGGATGGTTCAAACACCATCGGTCACGTTCGATGCCGCCGGGGGGCTGCTGGCGGCAGGCGCCGTCCTCGGCGACGCCGACACCAGCGCCCTGTTCGTGACACGTTCAGCGGACCAGGGAGCCACCTGGGACCCTTGGCGCTACGTGGCGAGTCCCTCGTCCACCCATGGCGGCCTGACCGACGCCTACGTCCACGTCGACGACCGCCCGAACAGCCCCTACCGAGGCACCACCTACGTGACCTACACGGCCTGGGAAGAAGAGGGCGCCCAGATTCGCGTTGCCGTGTCGCCAAACGGCGGCAGCAGTTGGCAGTCGCACAAGGCCATGCCGACGTTCGAAGGGCCGGTGAGCCCTGGCAGCCTGGCCATCGGCCACAACGGCCGGCTGAACCTCGTCTACGCGACCTGCAGCGATTGGGACTGCACGGCCTACCCTGCGTCGATCTACTTCGTGCAGTCGGACGATGGCGGTGCCAGCTGGAGCCTGCCCGTCGGCTTTCTAGAGGCCGGTCTGCCCGCTGGCCGCGGCTGGGGCAACCTGCCGGGCACCGACGTACGCCTGAAGTTCGAGCCTTCGTTGGCCGTCGACAACAGCCACGGGCCGCACCGTGGCGAGCTGTATGTCGCCGTGCCCACGTTCGCTGATGGCCGGCTGGTCGTCATGACCACCCGCTCGGAGGATGGCGGCCAACACTGGAGCGACCCGCAGCCGGTTGCCCCGGCGGCGGGAGACCAGTTCATGCCCAAGATCAGCGTCAATCGCCGGGGCGAGATGGCGGTCACCTGGCTCGATCGCCGCAACGATCCACAAGGGCTGCGCTACCAGCCGATGATCGCCTTTTCGGCCGATGGCGGCCGCAGCTTCCAGCCGCCCCAACTGCTGGACGATGACCTGACCGATCCGCGCCTGCAAACCTCAGACCTGGAGGCCAGCGCGACCCACGCCTGGGCAGGCTCGCGCGTGCAAGCGGCGTTTCTGGGCCAGGGCCAGAACCCGCGGCTGACCACGCGCGTCAACCACGCCAGGCCCTGAGGCCAGGGGCGCCCCGCTCGCTTGACCTGGCGCAAAGGCCGCTGCGCCGAAGGCCTGACAGTATGGCGGGCGGGTGATCGCCCCGCTTCACCCCCACCTCGAGAGGCCGATCATGTACGGATTCACCACCACGCTGACCGACGTTTCCTTCGATCAGGCGTTGACCAAGACCATCGACGCCCTGAAGGCCGAAGGCTTCGGCGTGCTGACCGAGATCGACGTGCAGCGCACGATGAAGGAAAAGCTGGGCGCCGCGATGCCGCCGTACCGCATCCTCGGGGCCTGCAACCCGACGCTGGCGCACCAGGCGTTGCAGGGCGAGCCGGACATCGGCCTGCTGCTGCCGTGCAACGTGATCGTGCGGCAAGAGCCCTCGGGCCACGTGGTGGTGGGCTTTCTCGACCCGCAGACCATGGTCGGCCTGGTTGGCAAGCCCGGCATCCAGCCGGTGGCAGACCAGGCCGAACAGTGCCTGCGCCGAGCCTGCGCCAGCCTGGGCGGCAGCGCGGCGCCGGGCGGGTGAGCGTGGGCGGCGCGGCAGGCGCGCGGGCGCGCTGACCGGCCGCGGCGTACGAGACCGAGGTCGGGCGACCCGGCTCGACGAAAATGCCGCCGGCGAGGGTCCATCACGGCCCCGAGAACGAGGGAGAGGCCATGATGGCGATGAAACAGGCGATCACCGCGGCGCTGGTGTTGCTGGCCACGGTGCCTGCCGAAGCCGCTTGCCGGTACGTCAAGTTCGGCTCGCTGCCGATCGACACCGCCGCGCGCTCGCCGCGCATCGACGGTTCGGTCAACGGGCGGCCGATCAAGGTGCTGGTCGACACGGGGGCCAGCATCACGTCGCTGACACGCGGCATTGCCGAGCGTGCCGAGCTGCCGCTGTCGCACAGCTTCCGCGGGGCCTTCGGCATCGGCGGCGAGTCGGAGGAATACCACGCCAGCGTGCGTGAGCTGGTGATGGGGCCGGCGCGGTGGAACAACGTCCGCATGTCGGTGGTCTGGGATGGCGCCGCGGACGTCGACGCCATTCTGGGCGCCAACTTCCTGCTGCAAAACGACATCGAGTTGCTGCTGAAGGACAAGGTCATCAACTTCTTTCGGCCCGAAGACTGCAAGAACACCTTCCTCGGCTACTGGGACCCGGACGCGATCGTGCTGCCGCTGGTGGAAAAAGGCCCGAAGGACCTGCGGGCCGAAGTGATGATCGAGGTGAATGGCCAGCCGGTGCGCACCTTGATCGACTCGGGCGCGCATGCCAGCCTCATCGACGAGAAAGTGGCCGCCAAGCTGGGCGTTCGCAAGCCCACGGACGGCAGCGCCGTCGAAGGCGCCGCGGCCGGTGTCGGCACGCGCCAGGTGGCGACCTGGATCGGCCGTTTCGACAGCGTGGCGATCGGCCCCGAGGTGATCCAGCATGCACGGCTGACCGTGATGGACATGTGGGGCGCGGCGCGCCAGGACCTGCGCTACTCGGGCTCGGGCGCACTGGACGACGCGCCGCAGATGGTGCTGGGGGCCGACTTCCTCGCCAGCCACCGGGTGCTGTTTGCCATGAGCCAGCGCAAGCTCTACCTGAGCCACCTCGGCGGGCCGGTGTTTGCCAAGCCCGCTGCGGCTGAGCCCGCCGTGCCACCTGCATCGGCGCCCGCATCGGCGCCTTGAACCTGGCCAGCCGCGCTCAGCGCCAGCGGTTGCCCGGCTGGCGCACCCAGGTGTCGACCACGTAGCGCCAGGGCACGGCCAGCGGGATCACGACGACGAACAGGCACTGGGTCACCACCGCCGCGGTGGCGTCGTCCATGTGCCCGCTGCGCCACGCGGGCAGCGCCACGTCGAGCAGCCAGATCAGTTTCCACAGCAGCTCCCACAACAGCACCGGCAGCATCGCCAGCGGGTAGCGCAGGCCCAGCAGGCAGAAGACCGAGAACGCGGCGAGCATGCAGGCCACCACGCCTTCCATCAGTTCCCAGGGCCGGCTGGGGCTGATCACGCCCGGCCACACCACCGCACCCAGGCCGATGACGATCACCAGGTACAGCGCCCGCAGCAGGTACAGGCGAAACAGCGACACGCTGGCGGCCCCGCCGTGGGGGTTGTCGCTGGCGGGGGCCTGGCCAGCATGGCCAAGGTGGTGGGGGTGATGGGAGTAGGGCGATGACATCGGCATGGTGCTCGTCTCGGTGAATTGAAGAGGTGTTCGACGGGCCGCACTGTGCCGACCACCCGCCGCGCCGTGGCGCACCGTGCGACGAACCGCGCTGGCGGCGATCCGGGCGCGGCCGGCTGGGACGAACCGCGGCGCACCCGTTGGTGTTTTGCCGATGCTTTGTCGGCGCCTCGTCGGCGCCTGGCGTGCCTGGTCTGCCCGCGCCGTGCGCCGTCTCACGCCGGCTGCGGCGGGCCGGCGGCGCCCGCAGAATCCGGCGCATGAACCGAGTCCTGTCGCCGTTCGTTCGTCTGCTGCAGCCGCGCCGCCTGGGCGTGGTGCTGGTCGCCGCGTCGCTGGTGTTTGCCTTCCTGGCGCTCAACTGGCATTCCGATCTTCAAAGCCTGGCCGTCCGGGTGTTCGGGCCGGCGCTGGCGGCGTTGGGGCTGTTCACGCTGTTCGAACACTGGCCGCGTCGCCTGCCACGCCCGCTGGCCCGCTGGCCGCTGCAGGTGGCCGCGGCGACGCTGGTGGTGCCGGCGGTCGAACTGGCGCTCTACCTGTCGACCATCACACCCGGCCAGCCGCCGTTCTGGGACGTGCCCGAGCGCATGAACGGCTTTCTGCTGCTGTGCGTGATGGGCATGCTGGTCTCGTCGTGGGTGGCGATGGGCGCGCTGGTGCGCCAGCGCGATGCGCTGGTGGTGCAGGGCGAGCGCACCCGCGGCGAGCTGCAGCGCCAGGCGCTCGATGCCAGGCTGCGGCTGCTGCAGGCGCAGGTCGAGCCGCACTTCCTGTTCAACACCTTGGCCAATGTGCAGGCCCTGGTCGATGCCGGCTCGCCGCAGGCGTCGCCGGTGCTGGCCAGCCTGGTGGCCTACCTGCGCGCCGCGGTGCCGCGGCTGGCCGAGCCGCAGAGCCGGCTGGGCCAGGAGCTCGAGATGGTCAACGCCTACCTGGCGCTGATGCAGCTGAGGCTGCCCGATCGGCTGCAGTTCAGCGTACAGGTGGACGCCGGGCTCGAGACGCTTCGCTGCCCGCCGTTGATGCTGCTGACGCTGGTGGAGAATGCCGTGCGCCATGGCATCGACCCCAGCCTGGACGGCGGCCGCATCGACGTGCGCGTGCAACGCCTGCCCAACGGCCGCTGCCTGGCCCAGGTGCGCGACACCGGCCTCGGGCTGCAGCCGACCAGCCAGGGCCTGGGCACCGGGCTGTCCACGCTGCGCGAACGCCTGCAACTCGCGTTCGGCGACCAGGCCGAGCTGCGGCTGAGCGAGCTGCAACCGCACGGGGTGCAGGCCGACGTCGAATTCCCCGCCCAGACATGACCCCACCCACCGCCCTGATTGCCGACGACGAGCCCCTGCTGCGCGAGGTGCTGCGCGCGCTGCTGGCCACCCAATGGCCCGAGCTGCAGATCGTTGCCCAGGCGCGCAATGGGCTGGAGGCGGCCGAGCAGTTCGAGGCCTTTCGGCCCACCGTCTGCTTCCTCGACATCCACATGCCCGGCATGTCGGGCATCGAGGTGGCGCAGCGCGTGGCGGGCCGCGCGCATGTCGTGTTCATCACCGCGTTCGACCAGTACGCGTTGAAAGCCTTCGAGCACGGCGTGTTCGACTACCTGGTCAAGCCGGTGCAGGCCGATCGGCTGGCCGCCACGCTCGCACGGTTGCGCGAGCGCCTGCGCCTGGAGCAACCGGCGGTCGCCACCGACGCGCTGCTGCAGCAACTGGCCGACAAGCTCAAGGCGCCGGCCGGTGCCGCACCCAGCGGCCACCTGCGCTGGATACGCGCGGCGGTCGGGTCGTCGGTGCGGCTGATCCCGGTCGAAGACATCGAGTATTTGAAGTCTGACGAGAAATACACGCTGGTCGCCTGGCGCGGCGATGGTGGCCAGCTGGGCGAGGCGCTCATCCGCACCTCGCTGAAGACGCTGGTCGACCAGCTGGACCCGGCCCGCTTTCAACAGGTGCACCGCTCGGTGGTGGTCAACCTCGCCGCCGTCAGCCATGTGACGCCGGGCGACAACGAAAAGGCCGACCTGCACTTCAAGCACCGGCCCGAGGTGCTGCCGGTGAGCCGCACCTACCTGCACCTGTTCAAGGCCGAGTGAACGCCACCCGGGCCGGCGTCACATGTCGCGCTTGAGCTTGAGCGATTCGGGGTACCGCCGCGCGTCTTTGTGCGTGGCGTCGTGGATCAGCTGGGTGACCCCGATCAGGTTCGCTCGATAGGCCTCGGCCAGGCGATCCATCGGCCGGCACAAGGCGGGCTTCGGCGCGTATCGGTAGCTGTGGCCGTCTCGTGCCAGCAGACCACCGTCACACAGCGCCTGCAACAGCCGCTGGGCCGTGGCCGGCGCCAGGTACAGCGCCTGGGCGACCTCTTGCGCGCTGCGAGAGGCGGGCTGACCCCCGTGAAAGAACAGCGCCGCTTCGAGGTACGGCACCGACGGGATGTGGATCAGGATGAAGCGCTCGACGTCGTCGGGCAGGGCGGATGCTTTGGCCACGATGAGGGTTATTTGCGGTGCGCAGCGGCCCTCAGGGCCAGCTCAACCCGGCTGCCGGCATGCAGCTTGTCCATGATGCGGCTGACGTAGTTCTTCACGGTGCCTTCGGCGAGGAACACGGTCGCGGCGATCTGCTTGTTGCTCTTGCCTTGCGAGATCAGTTCGAGGATGCGCAGCTCCTTGTCGTTCAGCGGCTCTTCGGGCGGCGGGGCGTGCGCGGGGGCCGTCGGCGCGCGCCCGGCCTCGTCGGAGGGCACGCCCGCCGAGAACACCCGAAACTGTTCCATCACCTTGCGGGCGATCGCCGGCGACAAGCGCGAATCGCCGCGATGCACCGACCAGATGGTTTCCAGCACTTCGGCTTCCGAGGCGTCTTTGAGCAGATAGGCGTGCGCGCCGGCCCGGATGGCCTCGAAGACGAGCTCGTCGTCGTCGTAGGTGGTGAGCACCACGATGTGCGTTGCCGGCAAGCGCGAGGTGATCTCGCGCGTGGCCACCACGCCGCTGGCGCGCGGCATCTGAAGGTCCATGACGACCACATCGGGGCGGGTGGCGAGGGCCATGTCGATCGCCTCCAGCCCGTCGGCGGCTTGCCCCACCACGTCGATGTCGGCCTCCGATGCGAGCATCATCGCCATGCCGCGCCGGATCAGCGGCTGGTCGTCGACGATGAGCAGGCGCAAGGCCTGCCGTGCCGTGTCAGTGCCCACGGTTCAGCGCCCGCCAGGGTGGTCCGCGGGGTCGGCCTGCGCGTCGGCCGACGGCGGGCTCAGCCGCACCTGGATCTCGCCAAACAGCGGCGATGGCAGGCGCGCCGCGAGAAAGCGCAGCATGCTGCTCACGGCCTGCGAGGCCTGCTCGGGCGACAGGCAAGCCGAGCGGCTCACGGATTGAACCAGCTCGTTGATCATGGGGCCCTGCCTCAGCACGGGGTGGTGCAGCGACGGCCGCGGCGCGGTGGGTGCATGGGGCGAGCTTAGCCCACGCCCGCAAGGCCGCAGCAGTGACGACAGGCACCCCATGGTCACGACCTGCAGCGGCTGCTGCCCCGACGCCCATAAACTGGTTTGATGAGGGATTTCCTGCGGCCATTCAACCCGCGCTGGCACATCGCCGCGGCGATCGGCTGGGCCGTCTTCCTGGTGGTGACCCTGGCCGCGCTGCTGGCCGCCAACCTCGCCGCCTCGCAGGCCGACAGCCGTGCCCGCGAAGACGCCACCAGCCTGCTGGTCGAGTTCGCCACCCAGGTGCGCGACGCGCTGTCGATGAACGTGAAGGCCCGGCGCTCGGTGCTGCAGGCCACAGCGGCCCAGGTCGCGGCTGCCGATGCCCTTCACGCCGAGGCGATGCTGCGTACCTTCGAGACGGTGCAGGCGCAGTTTCCCGAGTTCGTCTGGCTCGGCGTGGCAGACGGCGATGGCGTGGTGGTCGTCGCAACGCAGGGCCGGCAGGTGGGCGACAACGTGTCGGCGTCGCCCTGGTTTCAGCAGGGGCGCCAGCAACCCTTCGTCGGCGACCTGCGCATGCCGCCGGGTGCTGCCGAGGCTGCCTCGTCGGCAGCAGGCGCTGCGCCGTTGGGCCTGATCGACATGGCCGTGCCGGTGCGGCCTGCCGGCCGGCGCGAGCCGCACGTCATCGGGGCCTCGGTCACCTGGGCCTGGGTGGAGCAGGAGCTGGCCAAGATGCAGGAGGCCCTGAGCAAACGCCACGAGGTGCAGCTGCTGCTGGTGGGGCGCGACGGCGTGATCCTGGCCGGGCCGGACGCCTGGCGAGGCCGCAACGCCAATGAACACGACCTGACCGAAGGCGGGGCCTACGTGATCGGCGCGCGCACCCAGCTGCGCCTGGCCGACGGCATGGGCTTGGGCTGGACGGCGATCGTTCGCCAGGACGCCGATTTCGTGCTCGCCCCGGTGCGCAGCACCCGTCGGACGGTCTTCATGACGGTGTTTCTGGCGGGCCTGCTGTCCGCCGTGGCGGCGGCCGCGGTGACGCGCGTGCTGACCAGCCGACTGACGCTGCTGGCCGAAGGCGCCGAAGCCGTTCGCAGCGGCGCCCACCGCACGCTGACGCCACCGGCCGGCAACGACGAGGTCAGCCGCATCGGCGCCACGCTGGCCGAGGTCGTCGAGCACCTGCAGGCCGAAAAGCAGGCGCTGCAGGCGCTCAATGTCGAGCTGGACCGGCGCGTGGCCGAGCGCACCGTTCGCATCGAGCGCATGGCCGACGAGGCCCGGCACGCCGCCGTCACGCGCGAGCGGCTCAGGATCGCCCGCGACATGCACGACACGCTGGCGCATTCGTTGATGGCGCTGTTGACCCAGATCCGCCTGGTGAGAAAACTCCACCCGCGCATGACGGCAGACGAGGTCGACGCAGAGCTGGGCCGCGCCGAAGAGGCGGCCTCGGGCGGCCTGGTGGAAGCGCGCGCCGCCATCTTGCGCATGCGCGACAACGGCCTGCGCGACACCGGGCTCGGCCCCGCGCTGCAAGACCTGGCCAAGCGCTTTGGCGAGCGCACGGGGATCACGGTCTCGATCGACGCAGACCCGGCCCCCGCCGGCTGGGCCGACGACCGTGCCGAGACCGTGTTTCGGATCCTCGAAGAGGCGCTGCGCAACATCGAGCGTCACGCCCAGGCCCGCTCGGTAGGCATCACCTTGCGGCGCGGCACCTTTGCCGACGACGCCACCGCCGCCGTGGCCGGAACGCTGATCTCGATCAGCGACGATGGCGTCGGGTTCGATCCGGCCGCCCCCCGGCCGGGCCACTACGGCCTGCTCGGCATGCATGAACAGGCCTTGTTGATCGATGCACGGCTGCGCATCCACAGCGCGCCGGGCGAGGGCACCCGCATCGAGCTCTTGTTCCCGGGTTGAGGCAGGCGCCGTCGCCGGCGGGCCGATTCGCAACAAACAGTGACGAAGGTCCCGAGATGCGATGACCAGCCGCACTGGCATGGGCGGGCCCTCGGCGGCTAGATTGCCGAATGCCGATCGATCGGTTGCCGAGGGCGCCGTCGATCTGTCTGACCCACCTGGCGAAACCAAGATGTACCTGAAACCGAGCCTGGCCCGTCTGAACCATCGTGTGCTGCTGCCGCTGGCACTGGCCGCCTTGCTGGGAGCCTGCAGCAGCACGCCCGAGGCACCGAAGCCCCCAGCCCCCGAAGCCACGGCCAAGCCTGCCGCCGCGGCGCCAAAGCCGGCGGCTGCCACCGCGCCCGCGGCGGCCGCATCGGTGCTGCCGGCGCACCTGGACCCCAAGAGCGCCATCTCCACGCAGCGCAGCGTCTATTTCGATTTCGACGAATCGCTCGTCAAGCCCGAATTCGTGCGCCTGCTCGAACTGCATGGCAAGTACCTGATGTCGAACCCGGCGTTGGCGATTCGGATCGAGGGCAATACCGACGAGCGCGGCAGCCCCGAATACAACCTGGCCCTGGGCCAGAAGCGGGCCGAGGCCGTGCGGAACGCCCTCACGCTCTACGGGGCCAAGGACAACCAGATGGAGGCCGTCAGCTGGGGCGAGGAAAAACCCCGCGCCCCCGGGCACGACGAAGCGCAGTGGAGCCAGAACCGCCGCGCCGACCTTCAATACCCGACGAAATAGGCCCCACCGGCGGCACGGCAGCGACACGCCCGGCGTGGCCAGCACAGCGTTGCACGTCATCATGACTGACCCAGCTGAAACAACCCTCACGTCGAAGACGGGGCGGCGTCCCTGGTACCTGGTTTGCTTGTTGCTCGCGGCGTCTGCGGCGATCTCGGTGTTGCTGCTGCGCGTGGCGATGACTGAAATGCCCACCCATGCGCTGACGCAGGCACCGCCGCGCGCCGAGGCCCCACCCGACATCGACGGCGGGCCGAGCTGGGCGGCGATGAGCGCGACGCGCAAAGAAGTGTTGCGCCCCTTGAAGACGATCTGGCCCACGATGAGCGAGGCGCAGCATCGCAAGTGGCAGCTGATTGCAGACCGCATCCACGGCAAGTCACCCCAGGCCAGGCAACGCCTGCACGACCGCATGGTGGCGTGGGCCCGGATGACACCATCCGAGCGCGCCGCCGCACGGCTGGCTTTTCTGCGGGCCAAGAGCCACGCCGGCAAGCCCAGGCCCGAGCCACCGTCGCCTGACGGGCACGCGGCGCCCGAGCATCTGGCCAAGGGGCTGGAGAACCAGCCTTCGTTGCCGCCGGCGATGGTCCACGTCGCCCCGGGGGCCACGACCGTGCTGCTGACCCACACGTTTCACGTCATCGAGCCCGACGACAACACCGTGACGAACGCTGTGCCAAAGGCCACAGAGAACCACCCGCCGGATGCGACCGAAGAGCCGATGCCGTCTTGACCAGGAAGGCCAGCGCGGCACGCACACCGGCGCGCCAGGGGTGACACGGCGCCGGTTCGGCGGCCTGCTGGCCCTGGCCGCGGCGGGCGTGGCCCGCGCGGCGCCGCCGGACCCGTTCGTCCGCCAGCTGACCGAGATCGAAAAGGCGCTGCGAGCACGGCTGGGCGTCTGGGTGCTGGACACCCAGACCCGCCGCAGTTGGGGCCACCGCGCCGACGAGTCGTTTCCGATGTGCGGCATCTTCTCGTTCGTCGCCTGCGCGGCGCTGCTCGCCCGTGCCGACGCGGGCAAGGTCGACCTGGGCCGGCGCGTGCGCATCACCGCCCGTGACCTGCTGCCCGACTCGCCGGTGTTTCACTCGGCTGGCGACGCCCAGAACCCGACGCTGGCGGATCTGTGCGGTGCGGCGCTCACCCACAACGACCTGACGGCCGGCAACCTGGTCTTGAAGAGGGTCGGCGGGCCGGACGGGCTGACCGCCTTCATGAACGAGCAGGGCGACGCGGCCTCGCGGCTGGACCATGGGCCACCAGCCCTCAACGACGCGACCCCCGGCGATCTGCACGACACCACCACGCCCGCCGCAATGGGCGCGCATGTCAGGGCCTTGCTGCTCGGCAGCACGCTGTCGCACCCGTCGCGCCGGCTACTGACCGCCTGGCTGCTGGCCAACAAGAGCGGTGGCGCCAGGTTGCGCGCAGGCTTGCCCCACGGGTGGGACATCGGTGACAAGACGGCCACGGGCCGCCACGGGACGACGAACAACGTGGCCATCGTCTGGCCGCCGAGCCACAAGCCGCTGATCGTGAGTGTCTTCATCACCGACACGGCGGCGTCCGTCGAACAACGCAACGCAGCGGTGGCGCAGATCGGTGGTCTGCTCGAGCCACTGGTCCGGCGGCAGGGGGATCGCTGATGTGGGCCTGGCTGAAGCGCCTGATCGACCCAGATGCGCCGGCACCGGCGCTGACCCGGCAGCAGTTCGAGCGGCGGGTGCTGCGGCAGCTGGCGCGGGGGCGCGACCGGGCCGGTGCGCTGCTGCTGGTCAAGGTCGACGGCCTGGTCGACCCGGCTCGGCTGCACGCCGGCAGCACGCGCGAGCCGGCCGTGCGCCATGTTCACGATCTGGTCGCGGCGCTGGCGCCTGGCTGCCTGGTGGCGACGGCCGCGCCCGACGCGCTGCTGGTCTTCGTCCACGACCTGACCCGCGGCATCGACCTGGCCGAAGTCATCCGGATCGCGGTGCAGCAGGCCGTCGACCCCGCGTGCATCGATGACATCGAGTTCGACTCGGCGTGGAGCTGCACCCAGCCCCCCGGGCCGCCGCTGCTGACGGTCACCGTGAGCGCCTGCAAGGTTGCGCCACGGCACGACCTGGGCGATGCCATCCAGCAGGCCGAAGACACCATGGCGCGGGCCCGGCAAGCCGGCGGCAACCGCGTGCTGTGGAACGCCGTGGTGTGACAGTGGGCACGATGTCGGACGACGTTCAAGACAGCCTTGGCGGCCATCTGATGCTGGCCATTGCCGGCGCGGACGACGCCAGCCTGAAGCGAGGCACCGCGGCGGCACGCGCGGCCCTGCGCGCGCACGGCGTGTCGCCGGCAGAAGCCGAGCACGGCCGATGGCGACGAGACCTGTGCGAGGCTTTGGGCCTGGCGTCGGACCCGACGATCCTCAGCTGGCGAGATGCGCAGGCTGCGCTGGCGTGGGACGACGCTGTTCGCGCCGCGGCCATCGCCGCATGCCCGCCACGGGCCAAGGCGCCGAGCAACGACGTGAAGCTGAGTTGGGTTCAGGCGCCGCGCACCGACGGCTTGCCACCCATGTGAACACCCGAGCTGGCCTCAGCCGCGCCGGGCCGCCTCGATGGCGGCGATGTCGATCTTGGTCATCTGCATCATCGCTTCGAAGGCGCGCTTGGCCGCGGCGCGGTCGGGGTCGGCGATGGCGGCGGTCAGGGCGCGCGGCGTGATCTGCCACGACAGGCCCCACTTGTCCTTGCACCAGCCGCAGGCGCTGGCCTGGCCGCCGTTGCCGATGATGGCGTTCCACAGGCGGTCAGTTTCGGCCTGGTCGTCGGTGGCCACCTGGAACGAGAAGGCCTCGTTGTGCTTGAACTGCGGGCCACCGTTCAGCCCCAGGCACGGGATGCCGATGACGCTGAACTCGACCGTCAGCACGTCGCCCTGATGGCCCGAAGGGTAGTCGCCGGGCGCGCGAAAGACCGTGCCCACCGCGCTGTCGGGAAACGTCTTGGCGTAGAACTGCGCGGCCTCCAGGGCGGTGCCGTCGTACCAGAGGCAGATGGTGTTCTTGCTGACCACGTTGGTTCTCCCCAGGGTTTCCTCGAGGCGGCCGGTGGCTTCGCGATTGTGCTCGTATCGTTTCGCGAGCGGAAACGGCGGCAACCAGGCCTCGCGGCGCACGGTCCACAGCTCGTAGGTCGGCTTCAGTTGGTCGGGCGCATCGAGCGATCCCAGGTGCACTTCGATTTCGTCTGCACTGCGCGAAAAGACCGGCGAGCCGCAGCGCGGGCAGAAGAAGCGCCCGGCGTAGTCGCGCGTTTCGCCCTCGATCGCCACCGCGTCTAGTGGGAACACCGCCGACGCGTGGAACAAGGCGCCATGGTGCTTGCGGCAGTCGAGGCAATGGCAGATGCCGACCCGGTAGGGGCGGCCCGTTGCCACGACCCGGACGCTGCCGCACAGGCAGCCCCCAGTGAATCGGTCCATGCGTGGTGTCTCTCGGCGGGGCCGCGGCGCCGCCCGGGCGCTCAGCGGGCCGGTGGCGGCTGGAAGTACTTGGCCTCCAGCCGGCGGGCGCTGGTCAGGCCCAGGGCCAGTTGCAGCCGGTCCCACCCATTCAGGGGTTGGACCCGGCCATCGGGCAGCGCCAGCACGCGGCCGAGAATGGGCTCCTCCTCGATCGTGGATTCACGGTACCCACGCACCAACGTTGCGTCGTACATCGCCAGGCTCCTTGTTTGCTCGCTCGCCGACCCGGGGGAGCCGACGACGCAAGACAGAGTGTTTGTTGCCACGCCACTTCGATGGGCGCCGATGATCTCTTCAAAGGCGCCAGCGGGCAAGTGGCGGCATACCCGATTGAGCAAACCAGGGGGCTGTGCGGCGGTGCAGGCTCAGACCGCGCGGCGCGGCCCGTTGTGCCGGCCAGCGACCGTGATGGCTAGTGGGGCAGGCGTGGCTGCGAAGGCGCGGTCGGCTGCTCGCCGTGGCCGGGCTCGGCGCCGCGCGCCGCCAGGCTTCGCAGGTTGATGACGACCGTGGACCGGCTGAACGTCTCGTCCAGCGCCGGTGCCGGTTGGGTGCGGGCTTCCATCCACAGGTAGCTGCCGTCGATGCAGCGCACGCGCACACGCTGGTCGCCCAGCATCGACCCACGGGCACTGCGGCTGCCGATGTGGGCGCTGCCGGCGTCGTCAGCGTCGAACAGGTCGAGCACCGGGCGGCCGACCTGTTCATGGGGCTGCCAGCCCAGCACCGCCAGGATCGACGGCGAGGCGTAGGTGATCTCGCCCTCAGCCACTGCCAGCGTGACATCGCGTGACGATTCGGCCAGCAACCGGTAGAGCGCCTGGTGGTGGCGGGCGCTGGCCTCAGCCTGGCGCAGCGCCTGCTCTTGCCGCTTCAGGTTGGTGATGTCCACGTGCACGAAGCAGCCGCGCCCGGCGCCGGCCACGCCGCGCTGCTCGATGATGCGCACCCAACGGCTGCCGGGCAATGCCAGCTCGTAGGGCGCGCCACTGAAGCGCTGGTTGTCTTTCAGCAGGTCCAGGCTCTTGCGGTAGTCGGGGCCCGGCACCTGGCCCGCCCAGGCGCGGCGGTAGATCTGCTCGAACGACTGGCCGGTGATGTCGGCCGCGCTCTCGATGCGGTACAGCGACAGAAAAGCCGGGTTGGCCGCGACGATGTGGTCGCTGGCATCGACCAGCAGCACACCGTCGGCGAGGGATTCGATCGGCAGCGCGCCCAGCGGGGCGGTGGTATCTGGCTTGCCCGTTGCCGCGCCGGGGCTGGTGGCGGACAGCCGGCGCCAGACGCGGATGCGGCCGAACGCCCCCATCTCGACCGACGACACGCGCACCCGCGCGCCGCGGTGGTCGAACTCG
Organism: Ideonella sp.; assembly: GCF_041914305.1. Lineage (NCBI taxonomy): Bacteria > Pseudomonadati > Pseudomonadota > Betaproteobacteria > Burkholderiales > Sphaerotilaceae > Ideonella > Ideonella sp. Next base: position 45,780 of record NZ_JAYSDQ010000016.1, on the reverse strand, counting down.
TAGGGGCGGCATTGCGAGCGGTGCCGAGCAATGCCTTCGTCGATGTAGCGCTGCAGCAGCGGCAGCTCGGCAGCGTCCAGGCGCTGCATGTAGAAGCGGCGCAGGTTGTCGGCATAAGGCTCGCCGACGTGGACCTGGCCCCGGTGCTCGGGAAAGAAGTCGAGGAAGGTGCTGTTCCAGGCCAGCGCCCGGTCGAGCCGGTCGAAGGCGCAGAAGGCAATCTCCACGCCGTCCAGGGCGGCCGCCACGGCGCGCAAAACCAGGTTCTTCATGTCAGCCCGTCTCCAGGGTATGCCGCGCGCAGCGCGGGGCAGGTCGATGGTGCCGCCACCCGACAGGTTGACGGCCCAACATGTCATCGGGCTGACGCGGCGTGGGCCGTGCCACCGGGGCGTGCACCCGTTCACGCTTTGGCGCGGCGCGAATACTCGCGCGGCCCCGGGTGACGCGGTTGCCTGCGTCGTCGACACCAACGCGCGGTGTCATGAGCGGCGTATTCGCAGCCAAGACCTGCAGGCTTGCAAAGTGGCCAACGCAACGCCTGGCGCGCGCTATTCGAAGGCCAGCGTGCGGCCCAGGCTGTCGTAGGCGGCGAGGTGGCCCACGCTGCCGTTTCGCACCGCGGCCACCATCGATTCAAGGGCGGTGTCGATCGCGGCATCGGACGCCGGCTGGCCGCCGCCGCCGTCGAGCGCGGCCACGAACACCACGTCCCACGGCGGGCCGGCCACGCGCGATTCGGCCACCAGGGCGGCGAAATCCGTCAGGTCCTCGGGCGCCTTGTCGACGCACATCAGCGGCGTCAAGGTGCCGCCCGCGCCGGCGATGTGGCGGGCGCGCTGCTCGGGGTTGGCGTCGTCAGGCAGGCCGGCGGTGGTGAAGACGAACAGCAGGCGCTGCGGTTGCGTCATGCCGCGGGCGGCCCGCAGCAACTGCTGGAAATGATGGGGCTCGTTCATGAGGGTCAGCTTGAACGAGCCTCGTCCGGACGGGCTTGCGCTTTGTCAAGCGCGCCGCGGCCGGCGGCCCAGGGCGGCCGACAGTGCACAATCATGTCACTTGCATTAACATACGAGTATCATCTGAACCCAATGCACGGCGCCGCTTGGCGCGGTGCCAGCAGTCGCATCCAGCCATGCCCGAGAGCCTCGATTCCGCCGACCACGTCAGGCCGTTCGTCTACGAGAGCCTGACCTCCAAAGCGCTGCATTTCTCGATCAGCGCGATCCAGAGCCGCATGAAGCTGCGCGACCCCGACGCGCTGGACCTGGAATACACGCAGACGATGATGGGTTTTCTGCTGTTTCACCCGAAGCCGCGGCAGATCGTGATGATCGGTTTGGGCGGGGCTCGCTGGCCAAGTTCTGCTACCGCTACCTGCCGCAAACCTCGATCGAGGTGGCCGAGATCAACCCGCACGTCATCGCGCTGCGCGACGAGTTCCACGTGCCGCCCGACGATGACCGATTTCGCGTGATACGCACCGATGGCGCCCAGTTCGTGCGCCACCGGGTGACCCGGCCCGACGTGTTGATGGTCGACGCGTACGACACCGACGGCCAGCCGCCGCGCCTGTGCTCACAGCGCTTCTACGACGACTGCCACGAGATGCTGCAGCCCGACGGGATCCTGGTGGTGAACCTGCACTATGGCCATCGCCAGCGCGACGCGTTCGTCGAGCGCATCCGGCGCAGCTTCGATGGTGCGGTGCTGCTGGTGGACGACGGCGAGCTGAGCAACAGCATCGTCTTTGCCTGCAAGGGCCACGCGTTGAAGCAGATCAGCGCCGGCGCGGCATCGGCACCGCTCGACCCCGCCGCCAGCGCGCAGTTGGCAAGCGCCTTCGCGTTGATCCGCGGCGCGATGAAATCTTCACGGCCAGACTGAAGCGCTCACACGGCGCAATCGTCGGCCACGGCTGCTCAGTTAGCATCGGCCGCCCACATCACCTGACTCTGCACACCGAGGGATCCATGGAGCTCAAGACCGCGCGGTTGACGCTGCTGATCGATCCGAACAAGAAGGCAGCCTTCGAGCGCCTGTGTTCGCAGCTCGACCTCACGCCGTCGCAGGTGGTGCGGCAGCTGATCCGCGACTACTTGGCGCAGCACGGCGCCAGCTACACGCCCAGCGGGCTGGATGGCGAAGAGGCCCCACCGGCGTCGCCCCAGCGCGGCGCCGCCGCCAAGCCCGGCAAGCCGGCCAGGGCCGCCCGAGCACGCTGAGCATCGCCGCGGCGGGCCCGGCGCGGGCGATCAGGGCGCGCGGCGCAGGCCGACCAGCCGCGCGCGGTTGGCCAGCACCTTGCCGTCGGGGTGGGTGCGGTTCCAGTAGAAGGCCAGCCCACTCAAGGCTCGAGGGACTCAGCGCAAGGCGTTGAGAAAGCGCTCGACCGCGCGGTCGATCTCGCCGTCGTTCTTCATTCGGATGATCGCCGCGTTCAGGTCCTGCATGAAGTTGTTCTTGAACTCGAAGCGGCCGTCGTCGCGGTCGGTGAAGCCCAGGTGGCCTTTTTCAGAATAGAGGCGGTTGGTCTCGACGATGGCGATCCGCTGGGCCTCGACTTCACCGTGGCGGCGGATCTGGTCCACCTCCCAGCGGATGGCCAGCCGGTCGTTGATGTAGCAGTCGTTGCGGCCCGAGAGCATCTTCAGCACGCTGCCGTGGCTGGACGTGCTGGAGTCTCGAGTGATCCGCCCTGCGGCCACATAACGGTCGAACTCTTTGCCGCCGAGCAGGAAGCCGGCGTTGGTGCCGATCGTCAGGCCGACATAGTCGTCCGGCCAGGTCTTGAGGTTGCGGTTGGACGTGGTGAGCCGGTTGCAGAAGACGACGACCTGCTCGTCGAGGATCGGCTCTGAATACTTGATGTACGGCCGCTCGTCGGGCCTGAAGTAGGGCGGGTACAGCGCGAAGCCCTGGCCGCTCTCGAGCAGCCGAAGCCCGCGCTTCCAGGGCACCGGCACCACCGTCACCCGGTACTGCGGCATCTGCTCGAAGGCCTTGTTCAGGATCTCAGCGTAGATGCCGCGCGCCTTGCCGTCTTCGCCATACGAGTAGGGCGGATAGCCGTCGTCGGCATAGATCGTCACGTCCACCGGCGCCGGCGGCGCCGCATGGCACAGGCCCGCGGCGGCGATGAGCAGGGCGCAGGGGGCCGCGCGGGCCAGCGCGCGGATGGCCTGGCCGAGCCGGCGGCCGGGCACGATGCGAGAAGCGCGCAGAGCACGCAGAGGGGGCATGTCCGTGTTCATCTGGCCTCCAACATCTTGAAGCGTCGCGCCGATGGGCCATTGCCGCCCGGCGCACGGCCGATCACGGTGGGTCGATGGTGTCACTGTGGTCGCCAACACGCAACAGGCGGGGCGACCGGCGGTCGAATCCACCGGGGTTGGGATGACCCGCGGCCCGGGTGCGGCGCATGATGGCGTGCGGCCCTTCGCGACCTTCGAACGAAACCTGACCCAAAGGACCCGAATGAGCACCGACACGCCGGCGCCCAGCGCCACCCAGACCCCACCGCCGCGCCGCTCACCGTGGGTGCTGATCCTGCTGATCGCCTTGCTGGTGCTGGCCGGCGTGGCGGTGGTCAAGCTCAACGGCTTCGGTTGGCATGCGTCCGACAGCGCGGCGATCGAGAAGCTGCGCGTCGACGCCCAGAGCATGGCCGAGCCGCGCCAGGGCGCTGCCAAGCTGGCGGTGACGATGTTCGACGAGTACCGCGACGTGGCGCGCCTGTGGAGCGGTGTCTACAACGGCTGCGTGCTCGGGGCCTCGGCGCTCGGCCTGCTGGCCGCCCTGGTGCTGAAGCTCGAAGCCTGGCCCCAGCGCGCTTCGCTGAAGAAAGACCTCGCCGCAGCCATGGCCTCGCTGAGCGCGATCCTCGCGGCGCTGTCGTCGTCGGGCGATTTCCAGATGAAGTGGCAGACCAACCGCACCGCGGTGGCCGACGTGGAGCGCATCGCGATCCGCCTGCTCTCGCCTTCGCCGCTCGACCTGGCCAGCGTCTACGCCGAGCTGGGCGACATCGCCCAGGAGCGGCACCTGAAACTGATCGGCGTGAAGCGCACCGCGGGCGACGACGCCGCCGCCGCCAAGGCCGCGCAAGCTGGCAGCGCGGCGCCCGCCGCGGCCAAGCCCGACGCAGCATCGGCGTCCGCATCCGCCGCATCCTCCGCACCGGCCGCCGGCAAGCCGCGAAAGCCTTGATACCCGGGTCGCTTCAGCGTGCCGCTAACCGGCGCGGCAACTGGGCGGGGTCGGTGAACACCGTCAGCTTGGCGGCGGTGCTGGCGTCGGCGAACAGCCTGGTGTAGCGCGGCGCAGTGGAGGGCTCACCGGTCACGTTGCGGATGAACACCGCGTCGACCCGGTCTGCAAACTCGGACGCGATGGTGGCGTAGACCTCGGGGTCGCGCTCGCCCGAGTCGCCGACGAGCACCACGTGCCGCGCCGGCCAACGGGCCATCAGTGCGCGGATCCGGGCCACCTTGAAGTCGAACAGCCGGGCCGGATCGGCGTGCACGGTTTCGTCGATCAGCCGGCGCGGGTCGGTGATGTCGATCGAGCGCATGTCCCAGGTGAAGGCCGGGAAGCCCGCTTCTTCGGTGAAACGCCGCAACGGCGCGTGCAGTTGCCACGGGCCGGCCGACACGAGGTGAAAGTGGATCTGCCCGCCGGACGCGGCCTGCCACGCGCGGTACAGCGCCGGCATGCCGGCCACCGGCCTGAACGGCCGCACGAAGGTGTTGGCCTTGGCCTCGGTGCGGTCGTTGACGTTCGTTTCCTTGATCGTGTCGTCCATGTCGGTGACCACGGTCAGCCCCTGCGGCGGCACCAGCACCGCCTGGCCCTGGAAGCGCTGCGGGTTGCGCCGCGTGGGCAGCGTTTCGAACGGGACGACACCTTGGCGCGACGCGCGCGCGATCTCGTCGTCGGTCAGCGCCACGTCGAGCGAGAAGACACCCGCCGCGTCAGACGGCGCGGCGTCGAACACCCGGCCGGCGAGCAGCACCGAGACCTCGGTGCCGCCGGCGCTGTCGGACACCAACTGGCCCGCCCGTTCGCGGTAGATCGGGTTCGCTCGGTCGGCCCCCAATACCGGCGCCAAGGCGTCGATCAGCGCCTGGCGGCCTGGCTTGCCGGCCGGCGATTCGAACACGCGGCCCTGGATGAACACCGTCCACTGGCCCGGGCTGGTGACCGCCGCCTGGGCCGGCGCGAACATGACCAGGTCGCCGCGCTCCAGCCCCTCGGCCTGGGCACAGCTGGCCACAACCCCACCGGCCAGCGCGATGCCGCACAGTTGCATGACCGTGCGTGTGGCCGTACGTGTGGCCGCGACGAAGGCTCGCCATGCGTGCATGAAGACTCCCGGCAGATTGACAGCGCGTCATCCTATGCGCAACGGCGCGGGGCGCCGAGCGGGCCACGCTCAGCGGGCGCGCACCACGTCTTGCGGCGACACCGTCGGCGCATGGTGGCCCCAGGCGTTGCGGATGTGGCTGATCACCGCCGCGATGTCGTCGTTGCCGAGCAGCGGGCCGAACGGCGGCATGCCGTAGGGGCTGGGGTTGCCGGCGGTGGTGGGCGGGAAGCCACCGCCCACGACCACGCGCACCAGGTTGGTCGGGTCGTTCATCGTGACCATGCGGTTGCCGGCCAGCGGCGGGTAGGCGCCGCTGGCGCCCTGGCCCTGGTCGCCATGGCACGAGGCGCAGTGCTTGTCGTACAGCTTGGCGCCTTGCGGCAGCAGCGCGTCGTCGGCCGAATGGTCGGCCGAATGGTCGGCCTCGCGCGGGGCCGTGTCGTGCTGCGGCAGGTCTTTCAGAAACACGGCCATCGCCTGCAGGTCGGCGTCGCTCAGGTGCTGGGTGCTGCGGTAGACCACGTCGGCCATCGGCCCCATCACCGAGCCGCGCGGCGAGACGCCGGTCTTCAACAAGCCCACCACCTGTGGCGTTGGCCAATCAGCCACGCCGGCCTCTTGCGGCGAGGCCAGCGACGGCGCATACCAGTTCTGCATCGGGATCAGGCCACCGCGGAACTCGAACCCGTCGGCGATCGCGCCGAATGCATTGCGCGGCGAGTGGCAAGCCACGCAGTGGCCCAGGCCCTTGGCCAGGTAGGCGCCGCGGTTCCACTCTGCCGTCTTGCCTGGCTGCGGCTGAAAGCTGCCGGGCTCGAAAAACAGCGCGCGCCACACGGCCAGCGCGGCCTGCGTGTTGTAGGGAAAGCGCAGCGCATGCGGCCGGTTGGCCTGGCGCACCGGCGCCACGGTGCGCAGGTAGGCGTAGATGGCGTCGGCGTCGTCGCGGCTGACCTGGGTGTAGCTCGGGTAGGGGAACGCCGGCGCCAGCAAGTGGCCGTCTTTCGAGCGGCCGTTGTGCAGCGCGCGCCAGAAGTCACCCGCCGTCCAGCGGCCGATGCCGGTGTCGGCCTCGGGCGTCAGGTTGCCGGCGTAGACCACGCCGAACGGCGTCTCGATGCCGCGCCCGCCGGCGTAGGCAGCCCCGCCGCGGGCGGTGTGGCAGGCGGCGCAGTTGCCGGCGCGCGCCAGATAGGCGCCGCGCTCGACCAGCTGCGGCGTGATCGCCAGCGGCGCGGCAGGCTCGGGCACAGTGGCCTCGTCGCGCAGGTTGCGGCCGATGACGATGGCGGCCAAGGCGGCCAACGCGAGCCCGATCAGCGCCACGCGCTTGAGCACGACACGCCGCGTCATGGGGGCACGCTCCCGCAGCGCAACGACGGTGGCAAAGGCGAGGGCAACGGCTCGGCGCTGGCCGTCACGGCTTTCGGGTTGGCCGGCAAGGGCTGCGCAGACAACCAGGTCGACACCGCGGCGATGTCGTCGGGGCCGAGGGCTTGCGCGATGCGGGCCATGCAATCTGGCTCGGCGGCGTGGCGCGAGCCGCTGCGCCAGGCCCCGAGCTGCGCCACGAGGTAGTCGCGCGGCAAGCCCAGCAGGCCCGGCGTGGCGGGCAGCGTGCCGGTCATCGCGGCGCCATGGCATTTGACGCAGGCGGGCAGCTGCCGGGCGCCATCGCCCTGGCGCACCAGGCGTTCGCCGGCGGCCAGCAGCGCGGCCGGCGCCGCGGTGGTCTGCGGGCCGGGGTAGGGCAGATCGAGTGCGGCGAAGTGGTCGGCAATGCGGCGCAGGTAGTCGTCCGACATGTGCTCGACCATGCTCGTCATGCCGGCGTAGTGGCGCCGCCCGTCACGAAAACCGAGCAGCTGGTTGTAGAGGTAACCCGCCGGTTTGCCGGCGATGCGCGGGAAGTAACCCTGGTTGGTGGCGCGCCCGTCTTTGCCGTGGCAGGCGGTGCAGGCCAGCAGGCGCTGCTGCAGCGTGTCGGGCACCTGGCGCTCGGCCGGCGCGTCGCCCGCCCACACGGGGGCGGCGGCGAGGCAGAGCACGGCCAACGTGGCGGCGCGGGCGCTGCGTTGGGCAACAGGCGAGGGCAGGAAACGGCGCGTGGTGCGCATCGCAGCAATCATGGACAAGCCAGACTGTGCCTCACGCCATGCCCATCGAAAAGGCTCAGAACTCGAAAAAACGACCAGATCAGATGCATTGACACCCGCCAATGCCCTGGTGGAGCAGCCCACTCAGTACAGTGCGCAAAATCAGATCAGTCACCAGATCAGTTGCCACCGCCACCGATGACGCGCTACGAACGCTATGCCGACGAGATCGCCGACCTGATCGGGCAGCAGACGCTGCGCCCAGGTGACCGGCTGCCCTCGGTGCGGCAGGCCAGCACCCAGCGGCAGATCAGCCCGTCGACGGTGTTCCAGGCCTACTACCTGCTCGAGGCGCGCGGCCTGATCCAGGCCCGGCCGCGCTCGGGCTATTACGTCTGTGCCGCCAGCGTTGCCAGCAAGGCCGCGCCGGCCGAGCCTGCGCCGTCTCAACCACCGGCGGGGTCGACCAAGGTGGCGATCAGCGAGCTGGTGTTCGAGGTGCTGGGCGCGATGCGCCAGCGCGAGCTGGTGCCGCTGGGCTCGGCCTTTCCGGGGCCTGAGTTGTTCCCGCTGCCGCGACTGGCGCGCACGCTGGCCGCCGGCATGCGGCGGATGGACCCGAAGCGCATCGTCGAAGACCTCGGCCCCGGCAACGCTGACCTGCGGCGGCAGATCGCGCTGCGCTACGCGGTGCAGGGGATGAAGGTCGACCCGAACGAGATCGTCATCACCAATGGCGCGATGGAGGCGCTGAACCTGAGCCTGCAAGCGGTCACCCAGCCCGGCGACGTGGTGGCCATCGAGTCGCCCACCTTCTACGCCGCGCTGCAGGCGCTGGAGCGATTGAACCTGCGGGCGGTGGAGGTGGCCACGCACCCGCGCCATGGGGTGGACCTGGGCGCGTTGCAGGCCGTGCTGGCGCGCCACCGCGTCAAAGCCTGCTGGTTCATGCCCAACTTCCAGAACCCGCTGGGCTGCCTGATGCCCGAGCAGGCCAAACGCGATTTGGTGGCGATGCTGGCGGCGCGCGAGATCCCGCTGATCGAAGACGATGTCTACGGCGAGCTGTATTTCGGGCGCCACCAGCCGCCACCGGCCAAGGCGTTTGACCGCCTCGGCGCGGTGATGCACTGCGGCTCGTTTTCGAAGTGCCTGGCGCCGGGCTACCGGGTCGGCTGGGTGGCGGCCGGCCGGCATGCGCAGGCGGTCGAGCGCCTGAAGCTGATGACCTCGCTGTCGGCACCGGTGCCGTCGCAAGAGGCGATCACCGGCTACCTGCAGCAAGGCGGTTACGACCGCCACCTGCGGCAGCTGCGCCAGGCACTGGCCGGCAGCCAGGCACGGGCGCTGCGCGCGGTGGAAAAGCACTTCCCGAAAGGCACGCGCGTCACCCGGCCTGAGGGCGGCTACTTTCTGTGGATCGAGCTGCCGCCGTCGATCGACGCCTGGCAGCTGCACCGGCTGGCGCTGTCGCACAGCATCAGCCTCGCGCCGGGGCAGATCTTTTCGGCCGGCCGCCGCTTCGGCCATTGCCTGCGCCTGAACTGTGGCCATGCTGCGGACAAGCGCGTCGACCAGGCGATCAAGACGGTGGGCCAGCTGGCCGGCTCGCTGCTGGCGCCGCCTGCGTAGCAGCTCGCCGGCCAATCGCCCACCTATCGCCTACTTGCACGCGTGGCCCCGTTCGCGGGCATCATCGGCGCCTGGCTGAACCAGCCACCCTCCAACCTATTCGAAAGCCCGTGATGATCGTCGAGCGCATCTGGACCGGCAACGCCTTCCGCAACTACAACTACCTGATCGCCTGCCCCGAGAGCGGCGAAGCCCTGGCGATCGACCCGCTGGACCACGAGAAGTGCCTGAACGCGGCGCGGGTGCGGGGCTGGCAAATCACGCAGATCCTGAACACCCACGAGCACCACGACCACACCGGTGGCAACGCCGCGGTGGTGGCCGCCACCGGCGCCAAGGTGATCGCGCACCACCTGGCCGGTGGGCGCATCCCCGGGGTGGACCGAGGCGTGAAAGCCGGTGACGTGATCAAGGTCGGCAAGACGGTCGAGCTCGAATGCCTGGACACGCCGGGCCACACGATGTGCCACATCTGCCTGCGCGCCCATGGCGACCAGCCTGCGCTGTTCTCGGGCGACACCTTGTTCAATGCCGGTGCCGGCAACTGCCACAACGGCGGCAACGTCGAGGCGATGTACGCCACGTTCGCCGACCAGATTGCCAAGCTGCCCGACGACACGCGCGTCTACCCCGGCCACGACTACATCGAGAACAACCTGCGGTTCACGCTGGCCCGCGAGCCCGACAACGCCGCGGCGCAGTCGCTGCTGCCCGAGGTGGCCGGGCACGACGCCGCCAGCGCGCGCGTCACCACGCTGGGCGAAGAAAAGCAGTTCAACACCTTCATGCGCCTGAGCAGCCCGAGCGTCATCGCCCACCTGCGTGAGCAGTTCCCCGAGCTGCCCGAAGCGCCCGACGCGAAGACCGTGTTCACCAAGCTGCGCGAGCTGCGCAACACCTGGTAAGGCCTGGCGGTATCGTCAAGCCAATTGGCGCTTGAAGAACGCCACCGTGCGGTCCCAAGCCTGGCGTGCGGCGGCGGCGTCGTAGCGCGGGGTGGTGTCGTTGTTGAAGCCGTGCTGCGTGCCGGCGTATTGGTAGACCTCGAGCTTCACGCCGGCCGCCTTGAGCGCTTTCTCGTAAGCCGGCCAGGCTTCGTTGATGCGCTCATCGACGGCTGCCAGGTGCACCAGCAGCGGCGCCTTCACCTGGGCCGCCTGGTCGGGCGCCGGCGTGTTGCCGTAGAAGGGCACGGCGGCCGCGAGGTCGGGCAGCTGGGTGGCCAGCCAATGCACGATGCCGCCGCCATAACAGAAGCCGACCGCACCGAGCTTGCCGTTGCCGTCGGGCCGGCCGCGCAACCACGCCACGGCCGCCAGAAAGTCTTCGCGCGTCTTGGCCTGGTCGAGCGTGGCGAAGGCGGCGCGCGCCTTGTCTTCGTCGCCCGGGTAGCCGCCCAGCGGCGTCAACGCATCGGGCGCGAAGGCCATGAAGCCGTCCAGCGCGAGGCGGCGGGCGATGTCTTCGATGTGCGGGTTTAGGCCGCGGTTCTCATGAATGACGAGCACCATCGGCAGCTTCGCGCTGCCGGCCGCGGCGGGCCGCACCAGGTAGCCGCGAATCTGGCCGTTGCCCTTTGGCGAAGGCACCGAGACCCGCTCTGCCTTCAGCCGGGCATCGCCGGGCGGCACCTGCTGGCCGGCGGCGAAATCGGGGCTCAGCGCCGCGAGCAACCCCGCGGCCGTGACCCCGGCCTTGGCGAAGCGCCTGGCCTGGTCCAGGAAGCCGCGGCGATCCACGTCTCCATGCACATAGGCATCGAAGAGGATGAGCAGTTCCTGGTCGAAATCCTGCGACGTCAGGCGAGGCGGCATGCGGGTCTCCCGTGGGCGAAGCGGGAGGCTACTACGCCTGGCATGACCTGCATGCCAGGTGGGGTCAAGGCTGGCTGATGGGCACAGGCCGCGGTGCGCGGCGACGGGTGGCCACGGCCGGGCCGCCAGGCGCCTGCGTGGGCGTGGGCGTGGGCGTGGGCGCGGGCGCGAGCGCGGGCGATGCCGCCAGCTTGGGGCCTGGTGACTTCACGGGGCCGAAGGCCTTGTGGCCAGAGCTGCGCTGGAACAGGTGCTCAAGCTCCAGCCGCTTGCGCATCAGCGCAGACTGCGCACGCGCCTGGCGGAACGCGCGGTAGGCGTGCAGCTGGTCGAATGCGACCCTGGCCTTGAGCGCCGCGGCGTCGCGGCCGAGCGCCTGCAGCGCGCGAAACTCGAGTTCGCGCAACAGCAGGCGTTCGCTGAGCTCATGGCCCGGGGTCTCGGTGCGGCGCAGCCCGTCGAGGACGTCCAGCGCCGCCAGGCCGGCCCCACGGCCGAGCAGCAACTCGGCGCGCAGCAGCTCGAGGTGGCGCCAGTGCGCGTTCAAGCCGGCGGCCCGGGCGTTGACGGTGGCCTTGTCGAGGTGGGCCCATGCCGATTCGTGCCGACCTTGCAGCAGGCTCAGCTCGATCTGGTGCAGCTGGACGAAGGTGACCAGCCGCAGGTCCTGCAGCCGTTGGGCGGCCAGCACGGCGCGGTCCAGGCTGGCCTGGGCGTCTTGCAGCGATTGCTGCGATGCATCGGGGTCGTCGGCATCGCGCGCCATGCGCGCCACTTGCAGGCACAGCGAGGCATGGTTGCAGCGCATGGTGGTTTCCAGGCGCAGCTCGTCATGCTCGCGGTCGAATTCGCTGGTCAGCGCCGACAAGATGCGCTGCGCCGCCCACGGGTCGCCCAGCAGAAAGAAGGCCGACGCCGCGGTGCCGCGGGCGCGAACATAGTGCGCCAGCCCACCCAGCCTGGAAGCCAGGCCCAGCAGCTCGGTGAGGTGCTCCAGGCTCTGCTCGTACTGAGCCAGCTCGCCCGCGGCCACCACCGCCACGGCCAGCACCGCAAACCGCTGCTCGAGCGTGGACTCGATGCCCGGGTCCACCCGCTTGAGGAAGGCACGCGTGCTCTGCAGGCTGACGTCGAGCTGGCCCAGGCGGTAGGCCGAGACGCAGCGCAGGTGCTCGACCTTCGCCACCAACGGGGCAGGCAGCCCGCCGCCGGCCAGGGGCGCCAGCAGTTCGATCGTCGCGATCAACCGCCCCTGTTCGAAATGCTGCTGCGCCAGTTCCAGCACTTCAGCAGCTCGATCGGGTGAGGTTCTTGGCATTCGAGGTCGTTGCGCACACGGTGAGCGGCGATTCTGACTGCGCTTTCGCGCCTGGGGGAAGACACCGGCTGACGAAGTCTGCGGATTCCGTGTTCACTGCATCGAATATCGCGCGCTTGATCGGCTCGATGGTCACCGCCGCCGACGGCGCAGCCCCCTTCGGTACAGTCGCAGCGCCATGACAGGGAGCGCAGCATGACCGAGCCGCAGCAGGGGCGCGACACACCCGCAGCCGATGCACGCCGGCTGCATCCGGACGTCCTGAAGCTCGGCCTCGTCAGCTTTCTGGTCGACGTGAGCTCAGAGATGATCTTCGCGGTCTTCGCCGTCTTCTTCACGACGATCGCGGGCGCTTCGAGCGCGCTGCTGGGTCTGGTCGAAGGGCTGGCCGATCTGTCGAGCTCGTCGCTCAACCTGCTGGCGGGCTGGTTGTCGGACCGCAGCGGCCGGCGCAAGGCCTTGGTGATCGCGGGCTATGGTTTTTCGACGCTGGCCAAGTCGATCCTGCTGGTGTCGAGCGCGATCACCGGCCTGGCGGTGTTTCGCGTGGTCGAGCGCCTGGGCAAGGGCTTTCGCGGGCCGCCGCGCGACGCATGGCTGAGCTCGATCGCACCGCCGGCCTCGCGGGGCTACTCGTTCGGCGTGCACAAGGCGCTGGACAAAGCCGGCGCCGTCGTCGGCCCGCTGGTGGCATATGGCCTGCTGCAATCGCTGGGTGAATCGGCGTCGACCTACCGCACCTTGTTCTGGGTGGCTTTCGTGCCGGCACTGGCCAGCCTGGTGGTCCTGGCGCTGATCGGCGAGCGGCCGGCCGTGCAGCACGGCCGCGAGAGCCCGCTGGCCGCGTGGGCCCTGCTGAGCCCACGATTCAAACGCTTTCTGCTGCCGTCGGCCTTGTTCGCGCTGGCGTATTTTTCGCTCGGCTTCTTGTTGCTGCGCGCACACGAGCTGGGCTTTGGCGTGGCCGAGATCGTGCTGCTGTATGCGCTGTTCAACACCACCTGCGTCGTCGTGGCGCCGTTCGCGGGGCTGCTGGGCGACCGGGTCGGCCGCGCGCGCATCATCTTGCTCGGCTACACGCTGTATGGGCTGATCAACCTCGGCGCGGCCTTCATCACCGAACGATGGGCACTGGCGGCGCTGTTCGCCGTCTACGGCATCTTCTACGCCATCGACGAATCACAAGGCAAGGCCTTCATCGCCGACCTCGAACCCGAGCGCCGCGCCACCGCGATCGGCGTCTTCGGCTTCGTGACCGGCGTGCTGTACCTGCCGGCCTCGCTGCTGGCCGGCCTGCTGTGGGCCGTGGCGCCGGCAGCGGCTTTTGGGGCGGCAGCGGCGCTGTCGCTGCTGGCCATCGTCGCGTTCGTGGCGTTGATGCCGCGTTAGTGGTGCCGAGCGCTCAAGGCCGCGGCTGCGGCATCACCGGTTGCGTGGGCTGCTTCGGCGGTGGCGGCGGTGGGGGCGGCTGAGGGTTGATGGGCGGTTGGCCGGGGAACTGAGGCCAGCGCTGGCGATTGACCCGCGGCGCGCGCGCCCAGCGCTCGCGTTCTTCGTACCACGGCTGGTCGGTGTAGTTCTGGGCCCAGTAGGCCAGCAGGTCGAAGCCGATGACCTCGATGCCGGTGCGGCGCACGCTCACGCTCGCGCCGTCCGGGCGGCGGGCGATGTTGTCGGCATAGACCCAGCCGCGGCCGCGCTGGGCGGCCACGTCGCACCAGGTGAAGTCGTCCAGGCAGCCTTGCACCGAGACGTCGGCACCCGCAGGCAGCGTGGTGACCTGCGGCAGATCGGGTGACGGGCCGGCGAACAGCGACGTCTCGTGGGCCAGGTAGGTGTCTGCTGCCGCGGCCGGCGCGGGCTGCCAGGCCAGCAGCGCCGCGGCGAGCATCGAGAAGGTCAGTGGTCTGAGCATGATGGGCTCCCGTGCCAACGACATTGAATTCGCTGCGGCAGCCGCATCGGTGGGGGGCTGACGTTCGTCAGCCCGCCGGCTTGTCGCTGCGCAGTTTCAGATTCTGCCGCAGCGTGTCGCTCATCGGCATGTCGATCACCGCGCCTCGCGCAGGGACCTCAGGCCAGCGACGGGCACAGCACGCGCACGCGCCAGACAGAGAAAGACTCTTCCACGCAATTCCAGCGGAAGCCGCCCGGTTCGTGTTCCTGGAGCTGGAAGTAAAGCGGACGGGGATCCTGGTCGTGGATCAGTTCCATCGATTGCCCCGCCTTCAGCAGGCGGTAGGTATTCAGCACGAGGCTGGGGTGGTCGCGCGGCGGGATGTCGCGCAGGTCGATCTTCGTGCCATAGGTGGTGAGGGTCATGTGTCGCTCCGAATCGGCGCTGGTCAACGCCAGGCTGGCTCGATGTTCGACCGTCTGCTCGCCGGTGCGTTTGACCCTGAGCAACACCTGGCCAACCAGGGCCCGCGGCGTTCGCAGGTTTGTTGTCCAAGGACAAGGCTGCCCCGGTGGGGGCATGAAAACATGCTTCGCCACAACACCCCAATGGGCGAGGGATGCCATGGCCGATGCGATCACATTGATCCAAGAACTGTTCGAGGCGCAAGCCCGACGCACGCCGCAGCGAACGGCACTCGTGGCCGGGGCCCAGACGCTCTCGTATGCCGAGTTGGACACGCGCGCCGAGCGCCTGGCCGCGGCCTTGCGCGAACGCGGCGTTGGGCGCGGGCACCGGGTGGGCGTGTGCCTCGAGCGAGACGCGAACCTGCTCGCCGTGGTGCTCGGCGTTCTCAAGGCCGGGGCGGCTTACGTGCCGCTCGACCCCTCGTTCCCGCGCGAGCGGCTGAGCTTCATGGCGCAGGATGCGCAGCTCACGCTGCTCGTGTCCACGGCCGCGCTGGCGGGCACGTTCGGCCTGCCGCGCGAGCGGCAGCTGTTGCTCGATGCCGATGCGCCCCGCATCGACGACGCACCAGCGACCCGGCTCACGGCAAACGCCGCCGAAAACGCTGCCATGGGGTGCGCCGACGACCCCGCCTATGTGATCTACACCTCGGGCTCCACCGGCCAGCCCAAGGGCGTGGTCGTGCCGCACGGCGCGGTGGTCAATTTTCTGGTGAGCATGGCCCGTGAACCGGGCTTGACGCGAGACGACGTGCTGGTGGCCGTCACCACCTTGTCGTTCGACATCGCGGTGCTGGAGTTGCAGCTGCCGCTCACGGTGGGGGCCACCGTGGTCATGGCCAGCCGCAACGATGCGATGGACGGCCGTGCGCTGCGAGCGCTGCTGAGCACGCACGGCGCCACCGTCATGCAGGCCACGCCGGTCACCTGGCGTTTGTTGCTGGACGCAGGCTGGGACGGTGCGTCACCGTTCAAGGCCCTGGTCGGCGGCGAAGCCTTGCCCGAAGACCTGGCCGAGCAACTGCTCGCGCGCGGCGTCGAGCTGTGGAACATGTACGGCCCGACCGAAACCACCGTGTGGTCGACCTGCTGCCGCGTCACCAACGCACGCGACATCCACATCGGCCGGCCGATTGCGAACACCGAGGTTCTCGTGCTGGACGCTCAACGGCAGCCGGTACCGCCCGGTGGCACGGGCGAGTTGCTGATCGGCGGGGCAGGGCTGTCGTCGGGCTATTTCAACCGGCCCGCGCTGAGCGCCGAGAAGTTCATCGCCCATCCGTTCAAGCCGGGTGCCAGGCTCTACTGCACCGGCGACCTCGCGCGCTTTCGGCCCGACGGGAACCTCGAGTGCCTGGGGCGCATCGACGACCAGGTCAAGATCCGTGGCTTTCGCGTCGAACTCGGCGAGATCGAAGCCGCGCTCGCGCGCATCGACGGCATCCGGCAGGCGGTGGTCGTGCTGCGAGAAGACAGCCCTGGCGAGAAGCGCCTGGTGGCCTACTACACGGGCACCGGCAGCGGTGTCGAGTTGACGGCCGACGCCCTGCGCCAGCGGCTCAGGCAGACCTTGGCCGACTACATGGTGCCGTCGCTGTTCCAGCCGGTCGACAGCCTGCCCCTGACACCCAACGGCAAGATCGATCGCAAGGCGCTGCCGGCGCCGCTGCAGGCCAGGCCGCACCTGGCGCAGGCCTACATCGCCCCGCGCACGGCCGTCGAGCGGCAACTGGCGGCTCTGTGGTGCGAGCTTCTGCATGTGGACAAGGGCGGCATCGACGACAGCTTCTTCGATCTCGGCGGCACATCGCTGGTGGTGCTGCGCATGGTGAGCTTGTATCGGGCTCGCTTCGGGGCAGACATCCCGCCCGTCAAGGCCTTTCAATACCCGACCATCGCGCAGCTGGCGCACTATCTCGAAGGGCGCGAAACCAGCGCACCGTTGCACGAAGGCGCTGAACGCCGGGCGCAACAGTGGCGCACCGGCGCGGCCCCGGGCGAGCGGCCGCGCCATGCCGTGGCGATCGTCGGCATGGTGGGCCGGTTTCCGGGTGCAGAAAACCTCGACGAGCTGTGGCGCAATCTGTGCAACGGTGTCGAATCGATCTCGTTCTTCGCCCCTGAAGAGCTCGGGCCGGGCATCGACCCGCAACTGCGCAACGACCCCGACTACGTGCGCGCCCGCGGGCTGATCGAAGGCGCGGACCGATTCGACGCGGCGTTCTTCGGCATCGGCCCGCTGGAGGCCAAGGTGATGGACCCGCAACAGCGCGTCTTCCTGGAGCTGGCCCAGCAGGCGCTCGAAAACGCCGGTGTCGACCCCGAGCGCTACAAGGGGCTCATCGGCGTGTACGCCGGCATCGGCGACAACCACTACTACACGACGAACCTGCTGACCCATCCCGACCTGATGGCCATGGCCGGGAAGCTGGCGGTCGAATACGGCAACCAGAAAGACTACGTCGCGCTGCGCACGGCCTACCTGCTGGACCTGCGCGGCCCGGCGGTGAGCCTCAACACGGCGTGTTCGACCACGCTGCTGGCGGTCGACCAGGCGTACCGGGCCTTGCTCGACTACGAGTGCGATGTGGCGCTGGCCGGCGGTGTCGACATCACGGTGCCACAGCGCAGCGGCTTTCTCTACCAAGAGGGCGGCACCTTCGCCCGTGACGGCCACTGCCGGCCGTTCGATGCCGATGCGACCGGCACGATGTTCTGCGACGGCGCCGGCATCGTGGTGCTCAAGCGCCTGGAAGACGCGCTGGCCGAGGGCGACACGGTCTACGCGGTGCTGGTGGGCAGCGGCAAGAACAACAACGGCGGGCGCCCCGCGTCGTTCCTCGCGCCGAGCGTCGAAGGCCAAGCCGAGGCTATCGCGATCGCCCAGGCGCGCGCTGGCGTGCCGGTCGAGACCATTCGCTACATCGAGGCGCACGGCACCGGCACGCCGGTGGGCGACCCGATCGAGATAGAAGCCTTGCGCCAGGTCTTCGAATCGAAGACCGACAAGAAGCAGTTCTGCCATGTCGGCTCGATCAAGGGCCACATCGGCCACCCGACGAACGCTGCGGGCGTCGCAGGCCTGATCAAGGCCGCGATGGTGCTGCACCGCGAGCAGATCCCCCCGACGCTGCACTTCAAGACACCCAACCCGAAGATCGATTTCTCGAACGGGCCCTTCGTCATCGCAGACCGCCTGATCCCGTTCCCGCGCGGCGCCGAGCCGCGCCGCACCGCGGTCAGTGCGTTCGGTTTCGGCGGCACCAACGTGCACATGATCCTCGAAGAGGCGGGCGTGGCGCGACAGAGTGGCGCGTCGCGCCCGCTGCAGCT
This sequence comes from Ideonella sp., assembly GCF_041914305.1. Classification (NCBI taxonomy): domain Bacteria; kingdom Pseudomonadati; phylum Pseudomonadota; class Betaproteobacteria; order Burkholderiales; family Sphaerotilaceae; genus Ideonella; species Ideonella sp. Next base: position 27,855 of record NZ_JAYSDQ010000016.1, on the reverse strand, counting down.
GCTGCCGCTGTCGGCACGATCCCCCGCGGCATTGGACGCCCAATCGCAGCTGCTGGCAGACCACCTCGAACACACGCCGGGCCTGCCGCTGGCTGACGCGGCCCACACCCTGCAGTCGGGGCGCCGGCAGATGGCCCAGCGCCGATTCGTGGTCGCCGCAGACGCACAGGAGGCCGCGTGCCTGCTGCGCAAGCCCAACCCCTTGCGCTGCGGCAGCCGGCGCTGCGAGCGGCGCGACCCGCCGGTGGTGTTCATGTTCGGCGGGCAGGGCACCCAGTACGTCAACATGGGGCTCGACCTGTACCAAGGCGAGCCGCTGTTCCGCGCGGTGGTCGACGACTGCTGCGAGCGGCTGAAGCCGCACCTTGGGCGCGACCTGCGTGAGCTGCTCTACCCGCGCAGCGACGACGAAGAGACGGCACGCCGATCGCTGCAGGACACCTACTACACCCAGCCCTCGATCTTCGTCATTGAGTACGCGCTCGCCCGGCTGTGGCAGAGCCTGGGCGTGCAGCCGGCCGTGATGGTGGGCCACAGCATCGGCGAGTTCGTGGCCGCCACCCTGGCCGACGTGTGGGACCTGGACGATGCGCTCAAGATCATCGCGCTGCGTGGTCGGCTGATGCAGGGCCTGCCGCGCGGCGCGATGCTCGCGGTCAACCTGGCTGCCGGCGCGGTCGAGCCGCTGCTGCCGGCGTCGCTACAGATCGCCTCGGTGAACAGCCCCTCGCTGTGCGTGGTGGCCGGGCCCGAGGCGAGCGTGAACGAGCTGAAGCAAATGCTCGAAGGGCAGGGCGTGGTCTGCCGGCTGCTGCACACCTCGCACGCCTTCCACTCCGCAATGATGGACCCGATGCTGGAGCCGCTTCGCGCCGCCGTGGCCCAGGTGCGGCTGCGCCCGCCGGCGCGGCCGATCGTGTCGACCGTGACCGGCGAGCCGATGACGGCGGCGCAGGCCACCGATCCCGGCTACTGGGCCAACCATGCGCGCGCCACGGTCAACTTCTCGAAGGCGGTGCGCTGCCTGCTGGACCAGCAACACGACCTCTTCTTGGAATGCGGGCCGCGCTCGACACTGTCGTCGCTGGTCCGCCAGCACTTCGCGGCGGACCGGCCGGGCGTGGCGGTGCCGTCGCTGGCCGATTCGCAGGCCGACCATGCCGAGTGGGCGGCCTGGCTCTTTGCGCTGGGGTCGCTGTGGCAGAACGGCGTGTCCATCGAGTGGGAGGCCTTCGCCGTCCACGAAGACCGCCGCCAGGTGCCCTTGCCGACCTACGCCTTCGAGCGGCAGCGCTACTGGGTCGACCCCGCGCCGGTCAGCGTGGCCGCCGCGCAGGGCGCCGCAATGGGTGTCGGCCATGCCGGTGCCGAGCCGGCGGATGCGCCACCCGACGACGCGCCATCGCCCCACGCGCCACTGAGCGCGGCCGACGACCGCGCTGCCCGCCTGAGCGCGCGCCTGGTCGACATCCTGGTGCCGATATCCGGCCGCGAGCGCGCGCAGATCAGCACCTCGGCGACCTTCCTGGAGCAGGGCTTCAATTCGCTGTCGCTGACCCAGGTGGCTTTCGCGATCCAGAAGGCGTTTGGCGTGAAGGTGACGTTTGCGCAGCTCATGAGCCAGCTCGCCAATGTCGAGATGGTGGTGGACCACCTCGACCACGCCTTGCCGCCTGAGCGCACTGTCACCATCGCGCCCGACGAGCCCGCGCCCGCCCCGCCTGCGGCGACGGCGCCGCTGGTGGCACAGACAGGCGAGATCGAGTTGCCGACGACGGCGGGGCAGCGGGAGATCTGGTTCGCGTCGAAGCTCGGGGCGACGCTGGCCTACAACCAGCTGGTCGACCTTCGGCTGCGCGGCCCGCTCGATGTCGGGGCGCTCGAAGCGTCCGTCCAGGAGTTGGTGGACCTGAACGACGCGCTGCGCACCACCATCTCGGTCGACGGCCAACGGCAGCGCGTCCACCCCTGGCGGGTGCAGCCGCTGCCGATCATCGACCTGTCGGCCGAGCCGGGCGATGAACAGGCATTGCGGCTGGCAGCGCTCGCCGATCAGCGGCGTGAGACACCGTTCAAGCTCACCGACGGGCCCCTGATGAGGGTGCAGCTCGTTCGGCTGGGCGCGCAAGACCATGTGCTGCAGCTGACGTTCCACCACGTGGTGATCGACGGCTGGTCCACGCACGTGGTGGTGATGGAGCTGGGCCGGCTCTATTCGGCCCGGGTGGGCGCCGAGCGTCTCGAGCCGCCGCCCGCCGCGATGCAGTATCGAGACTACGTGGCCTGGTACCACGGCGCCGACACCCGCCGGGCCCACCACGATGCCGAGCAGTATTGGACCCGAGCCTTCTCGGATGCGCCCGCGTCGGTGGCGCTGCCGTGCAAGGGGCCACGCCCTGTTCAGCGCTCGTACCGCGCCGGGACGGTCGAATTGACGATCGACCGGGCTATCTGCGAACCCATCCGTGCGGCCAGCGCGGCCTCGAGCGCCACGCTCTTTCACTTTCTGCTGGCCGCCACCATCGCCTGGCTGCGGCAGGTTACGGGGCAGCGCCGCATCATCGTCGGCGTGCCGGTGGCAGGGCAGTTGGCGGCCGATCTGCAGCCATTCGCCGGCTGCGAGCGCCTGATCGGGCACTCGAGCGCCGTGGTGCCGATCCGGGCTGACGTGGACGACGCCGCGCCGTTCGTCGACCTGTTGGGCGATGTGAAGCACACGCTGCTGCAGGCGCGCGCGCACGAGGGCTATACCTGTGGCGAGCTGATCCAGGCGCTGCAGCCACCACGCGAGCCCGGCTGCCTGCCGATCGTGTCGGTGCTGCTCAACCTGAACGACGCGCCGCAGATGCAATGGAAAGGGCTGCAGACCGAGCTGCAGGTGCCGCCGCGTTCGCATCTCTTCTTCGATCTCGAAGTCAACATGTGGGAAAGCGAAGAGGGCCTGACCGTGGCCTGCTACTTCGCACGCGATCTGTTCGATGAGCAGACGGTGAGGGGATGGCTGCTGCAGTGGAAGGCGCTGATGACCCGCGCCGCGGCGCAGCCCAGCAACCCGCTCGTTCGGCTGGAAGAACCGGCCGAGCGCGAAGCCGACCACGCGATGGCCAAGTAGACGCGGGACTGGCGGTGATGCCCCACGCACACCTGCGCCTGGCCTCGACGATTCGGTGCCAGTCGCTCGACGCGCCGGCACCGTTCGAGGTCTGGTGTGCCGAGCTGGACCGTTGGCCCACGCCGACGGAGCTGGGCTGGCTGTCGGCCGACGAGCATCGGCGCGCGCGCGCGTTCGCCTTCGAGCGCGACCGCCGCCGGTTTCTGACGGCGCACGTGGCGCTGCGGGCCGTGCTCGCCGGTCACCTGGGTGTGGCGGCCAGCGCGCTCGAGTTCGAGCGGGGCGAATTCGGCAAGCCGCGGTTGCGCTCGTCAGGCCTTCAATTCAACCTGAGCCACGGCGAGGACCTGGCCCTGATTGCACTGACGGGTGCCGACACGGGTGTCGGCGTGGACGTGGAACAGCCGCGCCCCGTGAACGACCTGCGCGCGCTGGCCCAGGCACTCTTCACCGAGAACGAACAACGCCAGGTCTTCGCCGAAACCGGGGCCGGCGTCACCCGCGCGTTCTTCACCTGCTGGACCCGCAAGGAGGCCTGCCTGAAGGCCGTGGGGTGGGGGCTCAGCGTCGAGCCCGCCAGCATCGACGTGGGGGCGACTGCCGACCCTGTCGAGCTGTTGGTTCGCAGCGGCGAGCGTGTCGCCCGCGTGGTGGTTCGCTCGTTGCCGCCTTCTCACGGGGCGATCGTTGCGCTGGCCCAGGCCGCCCCGTCGGTGAACACCATCGCACTCAGCGGCCGGCCCTGGCGCCAGCCTTCGATCTCGAGCATCGGCGCGTCGTAGAACCGGTCGACGGGGCCCAGGCACAAGATGCCCATGGGTTCGGCACCGGCGGGCATGCCAAGCGCCTTGGCCAGCGCGGCTGGCTCGAACATCGAAACCCAACCCATGCCCAGGTTCTCGGCGCGCGCGGCGAGCCACAGGTTCTGCACGCTGCAGGCAAGAGAGCACAGCGCCATGTCGCGCGGCATGGTGCGGCGCCCGAAGACCGTGCCGTCGTCGGGGGCCAGCGCCACCACCAGCAGCTCGGCGCATTCGCGCACGCCGTCCACCTTCAGCCGAATGAATTCATCCGCCCTGTCGCCGAGCTCGGCGGCCGTGGCCGCGCGCTCTTGGTCGACCAGCGTCGCGATGCGTGCGCGCAGGCCGGCATCCACCACACGCACATAGCGCCAGGGCTGCATCAGGCCGACAGAGGGCGCGCGGTGCGCGGTAGTCAGCAGCCGCTGCAGCACCTCGTCATCGACTCGGCCGCCCACGGTGAAGTGGCGCATGTCGCGCCGTGCGTCGACCAGCCGATAGAAGCTGGCGCGCTCGGTGGCAGAAAAATGGTGTGCGCAGGGTGTCGCCGCGGCCCGAAGGCTGGGGTCGGCGGTGTCGGCCTGGCGGTAGTGCGGGCTGAGGCGCACGGTCTGCCCGACGATCAGCAAGCCCGGCCGCGGCCCGTGCGCCGGTGCCAGCCGCGCCAGCGCGGCGAGGCCGGTTGCCAGCACGTCCTCCGTGTCGCGCGTGCCGTCGCGCACGATGGCGGCCGGTGTGTTGTCGGGCAGGCCATGCGCGATGAGCTGCTCGGCGATGCGGGCGATGCGCTCGACGCCCATGTAGAACACCAGCGTCTGCGCGGGCCGCGCCAGCGCCGGCCAGTCGAGCTCGACGCTGCCATCGGCCAGGTGGCCCGGGAGAAAGGTGCAGGTGTTGGCCAGCTCGCGGTGGGTCAACGGGATGCCGGCCGCTGCCGCGCACCCGTTGGCGGCGCTGATGCCGGGCACCACTTCGAAGGCAATGCCCGCCGCCTGCAGGGCCTGCACCTCTTCGCCACCGCGGCCGAACACATGCGGGTCGCCACCCTTCAGGCGCACCACACGCCGCCCGGCGCGCGCATGCTCGATCAACACGGCATGGATCTGCGCCTGCGGCATCACGTGGTGGCCCGAGGCCTTGCCGGCGTACACACGCAACGCCGCCGCCGGCACCAGCGCCATCACGTCGTCACCCACCAGGCGATCGTGCACGACCACATCGGCCCGCTGAAGGCGATCGAGCGCACGCAGGCTCAGCAGATCGGCCGGGCCCGGGCCAGCGCCGACGATGTAGACCATGCCCGGCCGGCTGTCCGGCTGGCTCTCTGGTGAGGTGACCGGCTCGACCGCGTTCATTCCGACGCGCAAGGCTCGTCGGCTTCCATGCCGGGCCCACGGTGGAACACGAGCTCGTCGACCACGCGGCCGCCGACGAAGTGCTCTTCGATGATGCGGTCCATGTTCGCGGGCGTGACGTCGTAGTACCAGACGCCGTCGGGCTGCACGCACATCACCGGGCCGCCTTTGCAGGCGGCGAAGCAGTTGACACGGCTGCGCTTGACGCGAAGTTCACCGTCGTTCACGCCGGCCGCCTTGAACTTGTCGCCCAGGCTGTCGAACAGGTCTTGCGAGGCGTTGTCTTGCGTGCAGCGTGGGCCGGTGCACACGAGCAGGTGACGGCGGTAGGCGCCGATCTTCGGCTTATCGGCAGTCATGCGTCGGTCTCCTCGCGCTCGGGCGCCTCGTCTTGCTCCACAGGCTGCTCGGCCAGCGTCGCCTCGATGTACGGGGCCGGCAGGCCGTAGCGCTCGGCCAGCAGGGCGATGCTGTCGCCGGCGGCGTGGGCAGCAGCCAGGGTGTCGAGCCAGCCGAGCAGGCCGGTCGACAACGAGCGGCCGGCCTGTTCGCCGGCATGGGCCCCATGGTTGTCCATGTCGTACTTGTTGGCGTAGCCGCGTGGCGTGACCATCAGGCCGTGGCGCACGAAGGTGTGGCTGTTGCCGATGAGCACGGTGGTGAGCATGCCGATGTCGGCCTCGCTCATGTGGGCCAGCGTGGTGAACTCGATGCGCTCGCGCCGGCGGTAGGCCGACTTGACGATCGCCACCGGCGTGTCGGGTTGGCGGTGGCTGAGGAACAGCCGCTGCGCCTCGACGATCTGGCGCGTGCGGCGGCCGCTCTTCGGGTTGTAGAGCGCGACGACGAAATCGGCCGCCGCCACCGCGTTCAGCCGCCGCGCGATCACCGGCCACGGCGTCAGCAGGTCGGACAGCGAGATGGCGCAGAAGTCGTGGGTCAGCGGTGCGCCGACCCGCGCGGCGCAGCTGTTCAGGGCTGAAGCCCCCGGCACGATCTCGACCTCCACGCCCGACTCGGGCGTCCAGCCGGCCTGGAACAGCACCTCGTAGGTCGGCCCGGCCATGCCGTAGACACCGGCATCGCCCGAGGAGATCAGCGCCACCTTGCGGCCGGCCTGGGCGGCCTGCAGCGCGCTGACGGCGCGGTCGAGCTCTTCCGTCATCGACTTGCGGATGATCTCCTTGCCTTCGAGCAGGTCGTCCACCAGCTTGATGTAGGTGACATACCCGATCACGGTGTCTGCTTCGGCAATGGCCTCGCGTGCCCGCTGCGTCATGTGATCGACGCTGCCGGGGCCGATGCCCACGAGCATGATTTTGCCGGCGCTCACAGGGCACGCCCCGCCGCCGGTGCCACCACACCGCCGAAGCCGAAGGTGCCGATCAGCGGCCTGACCCAGCGCGCGACGACGATGGCAGACAACGCACCGAGCGACAACCAGTACAGCGCCGTCGCCAGCGCGGTGGCGCGAACGAACTGTGTCGACAGCAGGCGCATCTGCACGGCAGCGTCGCCACTGAAGGCCGAGAACGCGTCGACCTCGGGCTGCGGCGCACCCACGGCGAACGGCACGGCGAGCAGCACGGCCCCGATGCAGCGCCAAGCCCAATGATTGCGGCGCGCGAGCAACCACGCGGCCAGGCCGGCGCCCGAGCAGACGACGCTCAGCAACCACCAGGCCTGGCGCGAGCGCAGCGCCGCGGCACCCATGCCCGGCAGCTCTGGCGGCAGCCCGAGGCCCGGCAGCGCGAAGGTCGCCAGCCAGGCACAGGCGCCCCACGCGAGGCCTGTCTTCCAGGAGGCCGCCGTGCCGACGCGCGAACGGTCCCACCACGCCAGCAGCGGGATCAGCAGCAGCGCATAGCCGGTCGCCGCGAGAATGTTGGCGGTGATCGTCCAGCCCGTGCGCTCCAGGCCGTCGGCCGGTTGCCATTCGTTCGCGTCGTGCTGGTGCTCATGCTCGTGGTCATGTTCGTGAGCGGCAGCGGATTCGCCGTGCGCCGGCATGGCGGGTGGCTCGTGGGCCTCGGCGGTAGATTCATACACCTCGGCGGCGGCGATCAGCGGCACCACCTGCCAGCGCTGCAGCGCGGCGTGCAGCAACCCGCTGCAGGTGCCGACCAGCAGCGCGCAAAGGAACAAGCGTCGAAACAGCATGGGGACTCCGGCTCCGTCAGTGGCACGGGCGGCCGTTGGCGTGGCGCACGTCGTGTGCCGCGTTGTGGGCCAGGGGCGAAGCGCTGAACTCGACGCCGTAGACCATCACGGCCCCCAGCAGCAGCGCCGCGGCGATCTGCAAAAAGGGGCTGCTCACGCGGGCCGGGGCGAGGGTGCCGATGGGGGACGGTTGGGCGTTCATGGGGGCTCCTGGTTCAGGGGTGGAATGAAGAGGTTGCGGGGGACATCGGTGCGATCGACACGGTGGCGTTGCGGCCGTCTTCGCCGCGCCACTTGAATTTCTCGACCAGCAGCGTGGGGCTCGACGCGGCCAGCAGGGCCGCCGCTTCGGACACCGACGGCGTGCCTATGTAGCGGCGCACCGTCTCTGACGGGTTGGGCACCGCCACCTTGGCCAGGCGCGCGGCCGAATAGAAGCGAAGCGGCCAGCCGCGCGCCGCGGCCAGTTGCACAAAGGCCTCTTCGTCGGCCTTCATGTCGATGCTGGCGAGCACGGCCACGTGGTCCGGCGTGAGGCCGACGCTGGCCAGCGCCTGCTCGAGCGCGGCTTCAACGGTCGCCAGCGGCGTGCCACGATCACAGCCAAGTCCGACAGCTACTTGAGCGATCCTCACGCGCCAGGCTCCTGCGGCGGCCGGTACACGACCAGCCGCTCGTTCAGCGATTGCCAGCGCGCCTCGTCGACCTCGGCGTGCGTGATCCACAGAATGGCCTTGAAACGATCGAGATCGACCTCGTCGAATCGCTCGAAGCGGTGGATGCTGGCGGGCAGCGGCGTCGGCCTCGTCCACCAGTTCGGGCTGCCGGCCTCTTGCACCACCGCGATCGGGTCGCCGTTGACCACGTTGGCCGAGACGCGCGTGATGTTGATCTTCGGCGCCTCCACCTTCCAGCCGAGCTCGCGCCCGAGGATGTCGACGGGGATCGTCTTGCCGACATCCGATGCCGTGGTCAGCACCGGCGTGGCGCCCAGCAGCGCGGCGATCTGCTCGGCCCAAGCGTTGGCACCGCCCACATGCCCCGACAGCACGGGGATGACGAAGTCGCCGGCGTCGTCGATCACGATCACGCCCGGGTCTTCGTCCTTGCTGCGCAGGTGGGGCGCGATCAGGCGCACCACCGCGCCCAGCGAGACGAAGAACACGACCTGGTCGTAGGCGCCGAACAGCCCGGCGATCTCGTCCTTGAAGGCACCGGCGTAGGCGTGCACCGGGTTGGCCAGGCCGGCCATCGCGTCGGCGAACTTGGCCGCCACGCAGACGCCGGCTTGCGGCAGCTGACGCGCCAGCCGGGCGGCCTGTTGCGCGCCGTGGCGGGTGATGGCGACGAGAACGACGCGAACGCCTTCGTGGCTTGCGGGATCCGTGTCGGTGGTCATGCGGTGGCTTTCTCGAATGGCTCGGATGTCTTCTTCTTGCAGCCCTTGATGCGCTCGCCGCGCAGGCGCTGCGGGTTCTTCACGAGCAGCAGCGACAGGTAGTTGACGGTCGTGCCGCGCAACGTGAGCACGTCGCGCACCACGCGCTCTTCGGGCGAACCGGCCTTCTCGACCAAGCAGGCGTGCGTGAGCAGGCCTCGCCGCTCGAGCAGATCGACCAGGTCGTCGATCAAGGGCTTGACCTTCATCAGCACCAGCGTGTCGAAGTCGTCGAGCAGGCGTTCGACCATCTCGACACCGTAGGCGGCCGGCACGATGGCGACGGTGTCGTCTTGCTCAGCGAAAGGCACGCCCAGGCGCGCGCACGAGGCGTGGAACGACGTGACGCCGGGCACCACCTCGATGGCGATACGCTCGTCGAGCGCGCGCAGCGTGCGCTCGAGGTGGCCGAAGGTGGCGTAGGTCGACGCGTCGCCCTCGACCAAGAACAGCACGTCTCGCCCTGCCAGCAGCACCGGCAACACCGCCTCGGCCGCGCGCAGCCAGTGGCGCGTGAGCTTCTCCACGTCGTGCGTCATCGGAAACAGCAGCGGCAGATGCTGCGCGGGCAGCGCCAGGCCGCTGCGCTGCACGATGCCCAGTGCATAGCTCTCGCTCTTGGTCGAGCGCACCGGGTAGGTCCACAGCGCGTCGCCGCGCTGCAGCTGGGCCCACGCCCGGCGGGTGATCAGCTCGGGGTCACCCGGGCCGAGGGACACGCCGATCAGGCGGCCGATGCCGTGTGCCGGGTCATTCATCGGCGCGGCCCTCAACGAGCGGCTCGCCCGACCCCGGCTGCGCGCACACGATCCAAACCGGGTTCTCGGCGGCCATCCGGTGCATCTGCAGGATGGGCTTGCTGCGCGAGGCCTGCAGCTGCAGCACGTCCCATGGCGCGCCCGCGGCCTTCAGGGCCGCGACGGCGGCACCCAGGTTCTCGATCGTCACGAAGTTCATCACCAGCCAGCCGTTGGGCTTCAGCCGCGACAGGACGAGGGCGATCAGCTCCGCCAGTTCGCCACCCGAACCACCGATGAAGACGGCGTCCGGGTCGGCCCATGCCTGCATGCCGGCCGGGGCCTTCGCCTGCACCAGCGTGTAGTTGTGAACCGCCATCGCGCGGCGGTTGCGCAGGGCAATGCCGGCGTCGTCGGCGTTCTTCTCGATCGCGTAGACATGCCCGTCGCGGCACAGGCGCGCCGCTTCGAGCCCGACCGAGCCGGAGCCGGCACCGATGTCCCACACCACGCTGTCGGCCCGCAGCTGCAGGCGCGCGAGCGAGACGGCGCGCACCTCGTTCTTGGTGATCAGTCCCTTCTCGGGAAAGCGCTGCTCGAAGCGCGCATCGGGCAGGCCGAAGATCACCGGCCGGGCCGGCAGTTCCGTTCGCCACAGCAGCACAACGTTGGGCTCGGCGAACTGCATCGTGGCCACCTGCGCCAGGCTGCCGGTGACGACGCGTTCGTCGGGCCGGCACAGGTGCTCGGCGACGGCGACCTGGAACACGTCGCCCAGGCCCTCGGCGACCAGCATGCGGGCGATGCGGTCGGGTGAGTTGTCGGGGCTGGTCAGCACGGCCAGCCGGTCGTGTCGCGCCGCGGCCTGCAGCAACGCGTAGAGCCCATGGCGCGCGTCGGCGCCTTCCACCCATTCGCCGGCATCGTGGCTGTGCACCGACGCGATCGCCATGTCTTGCCACGGCATGCCCAAGCGCGCGCAGGCCAGCTGGATCGTCGACAGGTTGGGGATGACCTCCAACGCTTCAATGCACAGGCGCGAGGCCAGGTAGGCCGCAATGCCATGGCACAGCGGATCACCGGTGGCGAGCACCACGCAACGCAGCCCGTCGGCCTGGGCTTCGCGAACCCAGGTGGGCACCTTCGACATCGCACCGGTCAGATCGCGGCGGATCGCGTCGGGGCGCAGGTGCGTGTCGAGCAATTCGAGCGTTCGGGTGCCGCCGATCACACAGTCGGCGCGCGCCAGGTGGGCGAGGGCGGCGGCGCCGAGGCTGGCCACCCCATCGTCGAGCACGCCGATGACCCGGCAGCGCTCGCCTTTGAACCGCTCGACTTCTTCTCTCATGATGCCTCCGCCAGCTTGCGACCATCGAAGTCGCAGACCAGCACCTTCAGTTGAAATTGGCCGGGATAGCGCTCGGTGACCGTGCGCCACACGCGCCGCGCCAGCGCCGCGTGGAACTCGCTCACCAGCCCCAGCGCCGCGACGCGCTCGCTGGCATAGCGGGCAGTCTCGGCATGGCGGATGTCTTCACACACGTCTGCCGGCACGCCGATGCCGGCGCACAGATCGGCGAGCAACCCGGTGTCGACCTCGGCACGGCCGGCGTGGGTGATGGTCTCGCCCTGCGCGATCTTGGTCAGCTTGCCCACCATGCCGCCGATCACGACGCGGGGCAGGCCGGCCTTCACGGCGGCGCCGAGCGCGTAGCGCAAAAAGTCGCCCATCTGCACGAAGCAGGCTTGCGGCAGATCGGGCATCTCGTCCATCACGAACTTCTCGGTGCGGCCACCGGTGGTGAGCACCACGACGCCGGCGCCCGTCGTCGCGGCCACGTGCACGCCTTGCACCACGCTCGCTCGGTAGGCGGCGGTCGAATAGGGTTTGACGATGCCGGTGGTGCCGAGGATCGAGATGCCACCCAGGATGCCGAGCCGTGCGTTCAGCGTCTTCTTCGCCATCTCGATGCCTTGCGGCACGGAGAGGGTCACTTCGAAGCCGGCTTCGTCCAGCAGCGATTCACCCGCGAGGCGCACGTTGTGCTCGATGTTTCGGCGCGGCACCGGGTTGATCGCCGGCCCGCCCACCGCCAGCCCCAGGCCTGGCATGGTGACCGTGCCGACGCCGAAGCCGCCTTGCAGCAGCACCTGCCCGGGCAGGTCTTGGCGCAGGCGCACGTCGGCCGTGAGATGGGCCTTGTCGGTGCAGTCGGGGTCGTCGCCGGCGTCCTTGATCACCATCGCATGTGCCAGCACGCCGTCGGTGCGGCCGTCGTTGACGGCGAAGTTGACCAGCTGACCGTTCGGCAGCAGGCACTCGACGGTGCTCGGCACCGCGCCGTGTACGAGCCCGAGCACGGCCGCACGCGCAGCCGCGGCCGAGCAGGCACCGGTGGTGAAGCCGGTGCGCGTGCCGCGCTTGACGGTGGACTCCATCACCACGCAGTCAGGCGTTGCCGCGCTCGCTCGCCTCGGCCAACCCGAGCAGCGCGTGGATCGCGGCGACCACCAGCGTCGAGCCACCCTTGCGGCCGCGGATGACGATCCACGGTACCTCGTCCAGCGCGGCGGCCAGGTCCTTGGATTCGGCGGCGGAGACGAAACCGACCGGCATCCCGATGACCAGCGCCGGCCGCGCGCCTTCTTCGCGGATCAGGCGCACCACTTCGATCAGTGCCGTCGGGGCGTTGCCGATGCCGACGATCGCACCGTCCAGCAAGCCGCCGCGGTGTGCCTTGCGCATCGCCTGCACGGCGCGCGTGGTGTTGTCGGCCTGTGCCGCGGCGATGACATCGGCATCGCTGATGAACTGGTGTGTGGCGAGGCCGAAGTGCGCCAGCCGCGGTGCCGAGAGCCCGACGCAGATCATCTCGACGTCGGCCACGATGCGCGAGCGGCGACCGAGGATCGCCGACATCGCGGCGGCGATCGCGCCGTCATGGAACGCGGTCAGGCCGTTGAAGTCGAAGTCGGCATTGGCGTGGATCATGCGGCGCACGACCTGCCACTGGGCTTCGCCGTAGGCATGCAGGCCCGCCTCGCGGTCGATGACGGCGAACGAGTCATGCTCGATGGCGCGGCCCGCGGCGGTGAGCTGCTCGGTGACGGTGTTGGCGGCGCTCATGCCGCGACAGCGTTCACCGGCAGGGCGGCGATCGGCACATGGGTATGTTCGTGCGAATGCCCGTGGCCCAGGTCGTGCGCGATCTCGCGGAACTTGCAGCCGTCGCAAGGCAACCGCGCTTGCGGCACGCCCGAACGCAGCTCCCGCACGCGCTGCTCCATCAGCTCGAAAATTTCGCGCTCGTGGCCGAAGTGCGCCGTGCTGGCGAAGCGGATCGTCGGGTACTGCAGGCGCAGGTGCTCGACCTGGCGCGCAATGCGCTGTACCAGCGTGCCGGTGTAAAGGTAGTACGGCAGCACGACGATCTGCTTCATGCCCAGCATCGCTTGCCGTTGTGCCACCCGCTCGAGCCGTGGGTAGGTGATGCCGGTGAAGGCCAGGTCGACCAGCTCGTGGCGCGTCTCTTCGTGCAGCCAGCGCGCCATCTTGGCCATCTCGCCGTTGGCTTGCCGGTCCGACGAGCCTCGCCCCAGCACCACCACGCCGGTGGTCGTGGGGTCGGGCATGTCCAGCTCGGCCATGGCCTCGGCCAGCCGCCGCTTGAGGATGGCCAGGATGGGGTCGCACGCGGTGAGATGCGGGCCGTAGAGAAACTCGGTGCCCGGCGCGTGCTCGCGGGTGTGCTCGATGGCCTCGGGGATCTCCATCTTCACGTGCCCGGCGGCGTTGAGGATGAGCGGCAGCACCAGCACACGGCGCGCATGGCGTGCCGCGGCCAGCAGGCCGTCATGCAAGCCCGGCTCGGCGAACTCGATGAAGCAGACCTCGATCTGCCAGGTCGGCTGGCGCTGGCGCCACTGCGCCACGAAAGCTTGGATCTCGTCGTTGCCTTCGGCCTCGCGCGAGCCGTGGCCGATCAGCAAAATGGTGTCGGTCATGTCGTTGTCTCCGGGGTGGGGCCCGGCGGCACCGAGGCGCGCCGGAACCGGTGGGTGAAGCGCGCGTCGTAGAGCTTCGACTTGGTCAGCTCGGGCCAGTCGCGGGCGCCGAGCGCCGGGCTCGCGATGATCATGGCCTGGCTCACGATGCGCTCGTCGCGGCAGCGCTGCGCGATGTCGGCCAGCGTGCCGCGCACGATCTTTTCCTCGCCCGGCCAACTGGCCTTGTGCACGACGAGGATCGGCGCGTCCTCCGCCCAGCCGCCTGCGCGCAAATCGCGAACGACCTGGCCGAGCAGGGTGATCGAGAGAAAGATGCAGATCGTGCAGCCGTGGCGCGCGAGGGCATCGAGCGACTCGCCTGCGGGCATCGGCGTGCGGCCGGCCATGCGGGTGAAGATCACCGTCTGCGTCAGCTCGGGCAGCGTGAAACTCTCGACCGCCGCGGCCGCCGAGGCCATGGCCGACGACACCCCCGGCACCACGCGCACCAGCACGCCGGCGGCGTCCAATGGCTGCACGACTTCGATCAAGGTGCCGTACAGCGCCGGGTCGCCGGTCTGCAGCCGCACCACGGTCTCGTGCTGGCCGGCCTGCTCGACCAGCCAGCCCGCGATCTGCTCCAGCGTCATGTCCTTGGAGTCGGCGATCGTGCAGCCCGCGGGGGCCCAGCGCGTCGCCGCTTTGTTGACCAGCGAGCCGGCGAAGAGCACGGCGCCGGCCCGCGCGATCAGGTCGCGGCCTTTCACCGTGATGAGATCGGGGTCGCCGGGGCCGGCGCCAACGAACCAGACGGTGCCGGCTTCGCAGCGGGCCGCCAGGTTGTCTGGGTGTGGCATGGGCCGGTTCGGCATCAATGCGCTCCCGGCCGGAACAGCGCAGCGGTGGCCCGCGGGTTCGACGCGAAGTAGTGGTGGATGTAGCTCGCCGTGAGCCGGCCTTGGCGGTACACCGCCTCGGCCGTGCTGCCGCCGTTGGGATTGCGCCCACGCGCGACAGGCTGCATCTCGGTGCTCAACGTCGAGTAGTGAAAGCTGTGGCCGCGCAGCTCGCCCTCGGGCAACGTCACCGCCTGCAGGCCGAGCGCGGCAAAGCGCTGGCGCATCACGGCATGGCCGGGCAGGGCGCCGACCATCGCGTGGCGCTGCCCGGCCACATCGGTGAGCGATTCCAGCAGGTAGAGCAGGCCACCGCATTCGGCCAGCACCGGCTTGTCCTGCGCAACGTGGTGGCGGATGGCACGGCCCATCGCCGCGTTGCCGGACAGCGCTGGCGCATGCAGCTCGGGGTATCCGCCGGGCAGCCACAAGGCCTCGCACGATGGGAGCGCGGCGTCGGTCAGCGGTGAGAAGAACACCGGCTCGGCGCCGAGCTGGCGCAGCACGTCGAGGTTGGCGGGGTAGATGAACGAGAACGCGGGGTCGTTCGCAACGGCGATCCGCACGCCGTCAAGAGGCCGCTCGGCGAACGGCGGCATCGCTTCGCCCATCGGCGCTTCAAAGGCGATGGGTGAGGGCTCGAAGGCGCCGCCAGTGGCGTCGTCCCAGGCATGGGCCCAGCGGTCGAGCAAGGCGTCGAGCTCGGGCAGCTCCATCGCCTGCACGAGCCCGAGGTGGCGCTCGGGCAGGCTGAGCTCGGTGTCGCGGCGCAACGCGGCGACGAGCGGCAAGCCCGCCGGCAAGCTCTCGCCCACCATGCGCGCATGGCCCGGGCTGCCGACGCGGTTGGCCACGACGCCCATGACACGTGTGTCACCGCGAAACGTGGCCAGGCCATGTGCCAGCGCGCCGAAGGTCTGCGCCATGGCGCTGGCGTCGATCACCGCGAGCACCGGCAACCCGAAGGCAGAAGCTAGGTCGGCGCTGCTGGGCTGGCCATCGAACAGGCCCATCACCCCCTCGACGAGGACCAGGTCTGCCGACGCTGCCGCCGCATGCAGCAAGCCGCGGCAATGCGCCAGCCCGCCCATGAACAGGTCGAGCTGATGCACCGGCCCGCCGCAAGCGCGCGCGAGGATCATCGGGTCGATGAAGTCGGGGCCGGTCTTGAACACGCACACGCGCCGGCCTCGGCGCACGTTGGCGCGCGCGATGGCGGCCGTCACGCTCGTCTTGCCTTGGCCGGATGCCGGGGCGCTGACCATCAGCGCCGGACAGTGGGCGACCGGGTTCACGGCGCCTGTACCGGGCACGGGCAGACGAACATCGTCTTCGCCACGGGCGGGTACAGGTGCGCAGGCTGCGCCAGAAAATGGAACATGGGATCGACCGGATACGACCAGGATCCTGCTTCCCCGCAGGCGCCTGCAACCAAGCACGCGAGCGTGCTCCCTTGTTGGCCGGTATCCGGGCTGGCGGTGCGCTTCGAGAACCCTTCCCAGATGCGTTGAGCACCCAGTGGGCATGTGACTCGAAGCGAGAGCGCTGCAGCGAATGCTGCGTGCGATCTCGACCGCTTACCGTTGCGGGGGCAGCTCAGGTTGGGGTGGTGTCCGTTGGAACGACCCTTCCTGATTCCCGTTTAACTGCGCCAGGCTTGAGACCAGGCGCGAGCACCAAACGCAGAAATTATAGGCGGGCCGCCGAAGGCCTGTGGGGTTGGCTCCAGCCGATCTGTGCACGTGGCACCGTAGCGCCGTGGCGCAGAACGGTAAGGTTTGTTCGCCCCGGTTAACGGCGAGAGGATTGCTCACAGCTCGGTACGTTTTCCCCGGAGGCCTGACTAAAGTCACACCACTTTCTTTCTCTGTGAGCCCACCGATGTTGAGACTTTCGAGCCTGATCGCCGCCAGCAGCGTCATGTTGCTGAGCGCTTGTGCCACCAAAGAATTCGTCACAGAGTCCATCGCTCCGGTGCAGACCCGCGTGCAGGCGCAGGACGCCAGCCTGAAGGCCCTGGATGGCCGGGCGCAAGGCAGCGAGGCGCGCATCGCGGCGCTGGAGAAGGAGGCTGCGGCGCGCGCCCAGGCCGCCGCCAATCTGCCGGCGCCGCCCGGCCTGCTGATGAGCACACTGCTGACCGACGACAAGATCAAGTTCAGCTCGGGCCGCGCCCAGCTCACCGAGCAGGCCGGCCAAGAACTCGATCAACTCGTGGCCAAGCTCAAGGCCGACAACCAGCCGGTGTTCGTTGAAATCCAAGGCCACACCGACGCTACCGGCAGCGACACGATCAACCAGCAACTGGGCCTCAAGCGGGCCGAAGCCGTGCGCCTGCACCTGGCCCGCGCCGGCTTGCCGCTGGCGCGCATGGCAACGATCAGCTACGGCGAATCTGCGCCCCTGGCCGACAACAGCACCAGCGAAGGCCGCAGCATGAACCGGCGGGTTCAGCTGATCGTGATGCGCTGAGCTGGAGGGGTCGGCGTTGGCCGGTTGGGTA
The DNA here is from genome assembly GCF_041914305.1 of Ideonella sp. NCBI lineage: Bacteria > Pseudomonadati > Pseudomonadota > Betaproteobacteria > Burkholderiales > Sphaerotilaceae > Ideonella > Ideonella sp. Next base: position 10,867 of record NZ_JAYSDQ010000016.1, on the reverse strand, counting down.
GCGCTTGAGCGCTACCACGGCGACCCGGCTCTGCCATCGACAGACCAACAGATCAGGCATTGGCAACGGATTCGTAGCCAATGCCAACCGACCCGCAAACAGCAACGACAAGGGGCGCTGGGCCACAACCAGCGCTCGTGTTTTGTGGGAGGGGGTCCATCATCATCTGGCGGGTGGCTATTGGTGTGGTGACACGGTAGCCCTGCCAACCAGGGAGTAGGTAAATCAATCACTTAGCGAGCCCGGCTGCTTGGCGGACAAGTTTGCAGTGATGACGGGTAGCCGGTTCGCAACCTATTTTCTGCAACGCCGCAACTTATTGATTTTGCAGAGAAAAATTGACCGCTGCGCTCTCCGAAGCCGCGAGAGCCGCAATTACAGCCGACTATAGAGCTCTATAGTTAGCGTCTGCTCACGCCCTCGAACGACGCGCAGCGCTTCGCGCGCTTCGGACGATGCGAAGATTTCGCCTCTTACCGCGACCGCCATCAAACTTGACCCGCGCCCATCCCCCTCGTCTCCATGTCCTTTTGGCGAGCGACGCCTCGACAGCGGTCGTCATCCGTCGAGGTCCCAGCCGCCACACCGCGGTCGTCGGCTGGGACCGGGCAACCGACCGCTTCAAGGTCGGTCAATGGCTCTACGGACGCATCTACGAGCGGCGCTGCGACCTGTCGCCTGACGGCAAGCACTTCGTCTACTTCGCCATGAACGGTCGCTGGGACTCGCGAGCACGCGGCGCCTGGACGGCCGTCTCGAAGGCGCCGTACCTGAAGGCGATTACGCTGCTTGCAAAGGGCGACTGCTGGCACGGTGGGGGACTGTTCGCGTCGAGCAAGGAGCTCTGGGTCAACGAGGGTTACGGACACGTAGTCCTCGAGGATGAGGCGCGCATTCAGCGCACAGCGCCGTATCCATGGCACGAGCAATATGGTGGCGAGTGTCCGGGCGTCTACTACGTGCGCCTGCAGCGCGACGGGTGGGCCATGAAGTACACGGCGCCGGACAGCGCCGGCGGCACAGTGACGATGTTTGAGCGCCGCATCAACACGCATTGGCGCCTGCGCAAACTCGCCCACTCTACTTTGCATCACCCCGTGGGCAAGGGGTGCTACTTTGATGAGCACCAGCTTTTCAACGCGCGCACGGAACAGGTCATCGCTCTGCCGAACTGGGAGTGGGCCTAAGTCGATGGTGGGCGTGTCGTCTGGGCCGAAGACGGCGGGCTGTATGCTGGCCGCGTCGAGGGAGAAGGTCTCGGCAAGAGTACCCTGCTGTTCGACTTCAACCCCATGGCCTTCGAGAAGATTGCCGCACCCTATTGACGTGAGAAGATGCCGCGGACAAAAGAGTCCGCAACCGGTGGAAGACATGCAGCAGCATGCTGCCTACTCTTCGCTCGCGCCGCGTCTGACGTGACTGGCCGATACTCTGGCGACACCGGGCCTGCGCGAGGCTCGAGGGCTGACAACAAGAGGCGAGGAGAGACAGGTCATGGAAAGGGCCAGCCAATTCCATCTGTTGCCGACTGCGTGGCGCGGGGAGGGAGTACAGCAGTTCGCCGACGAATACAGACGGGCATTTGCGAAGGCAGAACAGCTGTACATCGTTAGTGCGTTCTTGACTGAATGGCCAAGTGCTCTACGACTCAATCCAAAGTGCAAAGAGTTCAGACTCATCATCGGCACCGACTTTGGGACCACGCGCCGGGCAGCGGTCGAGAGCGTGCTGAGATGGCTTCCCAAACGCTTTCTTGGCGAGGTCCGGGCCTTCAATCTGCGGGGCGTCAACTTTCATCCCAAAGCTGTCCTGTGGCGTGAAGCGAGCGGACGGCGCTACCTGCTCATCGGCTCGTCGAACCTCACGCGCGCAGCTTTTGAGAGCAATGTCGAAGCGAACGTGACTGTTGGGCTTTCCAGCGAGGAGTACGCGAGGACGCTCACGTGGTTCCGCCGGATTTCTGATTGCAGCCTGGAGGTCAACGACGCCTGGCTAGGGAAGTATGTTGAAGCGCCCATCAGAAGTACTCAAGGCGGTGGAAAGCGCAAGCCAGCGACATCAGACGAGGCCAGACCACCCCCCGTCTTTGACCTCGCGCTCGAGCTGACAAATAAGGCCGACCGGAACCTGTTTGCGCGACATCTCCGGGCTCGTCGAGCGCAGAGGGCCTACTTCGATGCGCACTCTAAGATGCCCCTGCTGGACCTCGTCAGAACGGCTGCCGCGAAGCGGCGTTGGCTGGAGGACGACAACGTCGCCTTTTACAACGGACTGTCCCGGCTATGGGCTGGAAGCGAGACCACACGCTTGGGTGGTCTGCAGTGGGTCATGCTTGGCAAGCACGCAGACCATCGAGAGTTGGCCCGGTCGCTGGTTGAGATACTCGATGCGCACTTGGCTGACCAAGACGACACCGTTGCGCGTGAGAAGGACCGCTTGCATGCACTTGGCGTTTCGACGCGTGGCGCCGTGCTTACTGAATTGCTTTGTCACCTGCTTCCGACGCGCTACCCGATTCTTGACGACCCAGTGCGGCGCTGGCGGTCCCAAGTCGGTTTCGACAGAGGCGTGGGTGGGTCGGAGGGCGCGCGCTACGTTCGATTGGCGGAGGCCATGCGCGCGGCGCTGAATGACCCAGGACCGCGAGCGCTTGGGCTGGAGACGCTCGCCGAACTGGACACGCTCATCTGGTTTCGCTTCAAGGACGCCTAGGGAACTTCATCTCGATACTTGAGCCATGTGAAGGCGCCGAGAAGCAATGGTGAAGGGAGGAATTCGCTTATGGCAAATAGCGATATTGTCAGACTGGCAGTGCTCATTGATGCGGACAACGCATCCGCGTCCGTCGCGAAGGAACTGTTGGAGGAGGTGGCGAAATTTGGTACAGCCACGACCAAGCGGGCCTATGGCGACTGGACGACGCAGAACCTGACCGGGTGGAAAGAGCATCTGCACCGGCACGGCATCCAGCCGATGCAGCAGTTCGCGTACACGAAGGGCAAAAACGCGACCGACAGTGCACTCATCATCGACGCGATGGACTTGTTGTATGCCGGAAACGTCGACGGCTTCTGCCTCGTGGCCAGTGACAGCGACTACACCCGGCTCGCCACACGTTTGCGTGAGGCAGGAAAGACCGTGATAGGTCTGGGTGAGCGCAAGACGCCGGAGGCATTCATCGCTGCCTGTGACCGGTTCATCTTCTTTGAGGTGCTCAAAGCCCCCGCCGAGGAGGCCACAAGCATCCCTGTCGCGGATGTCCCGGACCTCAAGGACCTGTTGACGCACGCCATCCAAGAGACACAGCGGGACACTGGCTGGGCACTTCTAGCTGCGGTCGGTTCGTACATCGGCAAGAACAATGCGTCCTTCGACCCGCGCAATTACGGCTTCAAAAAGCTCGGCGAGTTGGTGCGCAAGCAGCCGTACGTCGAGACGAAGGAGACCACCGACCCATCGGGTCTCATCCAACTGCATGTTCGCCTCAGACTCTAGCGGTACCTCCTGAGCAAGCATGGTTTACGCGCCCGGGGACGCGGACGTTGAACGCACCGCATGCATCTTGCATCGGTGTCGCCCATACACTTGGTTGAGGTTAGTCTTCCTGACTGTGCTCACGGGCCCATTCACCTTTCGACGGGGCAAATGCGAGAGACTGCCACCATGGCAGATTGCATTGATGACGACGAAGCAAAACGAGCAGCCAGCGCTCGACTGGCGCTCCAGAGAGGTATGGCACGGCTGCGCTCGGCGGGGCTGGAGTGCGAGCTGACGCAGACCGTCGACGGTGACCACGCGCGCGTTTCCTTGGCGTATGGCCAATCCGGTGAAAAGCGCTGCGTCATCACTGAGGGCTGGGCCATTGGAGAGCACGACAACGAATCACTGGCATACACCTGGATGACGTTGGAAGTGCTCAGACTCGTCGGCTCTCGTGACGTGCGTTGATGGAGCCGTCGACAGCACTTGTGGGCCCGCATCGCCGCGGTGATGCGTCTCTCGAACATCAGTAGTAGCGGTCGTCGACGTCATCGACGACCGGCCAGTGCTTGTTCACGACGGGGTCTAGCCAGTCGGCCGCGTTGCGAATCCAGACGACCTTGTCTTGCCCCTCTGCGTCGTCGTACTGCCCACTGGCCTGCATGGTCGCCGCGAGGGAGCGAAGGCGGGCCGCCCGCTCTGCCTGGCTGGCGGCCTCCTCGAAATGCTTCAGGCGGTCGAGTTCTTCGCGTTTTGCCTGAACCTTCCGAGCATGGGCCTCGCGCCGCGCCTCCTCGCGTTTTCGCTCCTCGCTGCGAACGTCCTGGCGAAGCTTCTCTTTCAGCGCACGCTCCTGCAACTTGAGCGGCAGGTCACCGATGCGGTCGGCAAGTGGCGCGTCGCTACCATCCTGGATGGTGAGCTCGGCGCTCCTGTAGCCCGGGTTGTGCACTTCGAGCCGCAGAAGATTGCTGGGATGAAAGGACCAGCGGTCCGGCGTGTAGTGGTACCGGTCGGGGTAGGCCTTCCTCTCGGCCTTTTCACGAGCAGTCAGCTCGCGTTCCTCACGACGGCCTGACTCGAAGATGCGCAGCGTGTAGGCAATGCCGTTGACGATGAAAGTGGCTGGCTCGCGCTGTGTCTCGTCCGAGACCAGCTTGAATCCGGCAGCTTGGCAGTGCCGGATGACGCGGTCCATGGTCAGCAGCGCGCGTTCCTGGTTAACAGGCGCTACCGCCAGCTCGAACTGGCCCATCCCCTTGATGGCGGGCCAGTCACGGCCGTCCTTGTAGCCCTTCTTGAGGCGAGAGGCCATCCGCTTGACGATGGGGAGACAGTCGGCGAGCGCCTTGCGCATTTCCGGAAGCGGTGGCTCTTCCAGCTCAAGACCGTCTCGTGCGGCTTCGAAGCGTCGCGCCACCTCTTCGGCCTCGTCGTCGACCCATTTCGTGAGGCTGAACGTGGTCTCGCCATCGAAGTCCGGCAGAGGCGTCGTCTGGACGTCGTCGCCGCGCGCCACTTTTGCCCAGTGCCCAGACGGTGGCAACGGTACCGCCAGCGCTTGGGCAGCCTGCTTCAACTGCAACGGCGTGACGCCGTACTGCAGGGCAAGCTTGGTCTGCGGCTGTGTCCACGCTTCACTGTAAAGCGTGTGCCGCTGGAACTCGATGACTCTCTGGCTCATGGTGCTGGAAGGTGGGGGGGCGCAGACAGAACGGGGCGCGTTCAGAGGAACGTACACGGCGTTGAAGTACCGGCGATGACCCCCCGCGCCCCCCCCGCGGAAGTTCTCAAAATCGGCGAGAAGTTCTGAGAAGTGGCCGGGCGCTTGCTCCAAAAGCTGTACGGATATACAGTATCTATCCGACCACAGGAGGGCCCATGCAGATTCGCCATAACTACACACCCACCCGTCCGGTGCCGACGTGGATGCGACGCCTCTGGAACTGGCTGTGACGCTGGCGCCGCTGCTGCCGGTAGCGACGGCTGGGCGCGTCACATCGCCCCAAGTCGTCTACCTTGGCGTGAGCGGCGTCCTTCACCCCAGCGCCAGCCTGTACAAGCTGATGTTCGATAAGAACTGCTGGCAGCAGGGGCACACCGAGTACGAGGGCACCTTCTACCTCGAGCGCTTGCTTGAGGGCTGGCCATCCGCACGCATCGTCCTGACGTCGACGCAGGTGTGGTCCAAGGGGCTGCAGGCAGTGCTGCAATGCCTTGGACCCGGCCTTGCCTCGCGCGTCATCGGATACACGTTCGACGACCTGACCCGGCGCGCCGAGCTGGGTCGCCAGGGTCAGCCGATGTCGCCGACCATCTACTGGACCATGACGCGCGCGGAGGTCGTCCGGCATCACGTGGCTTGGCTGCAGCCCGATGCTTGGGTCGCGGTCGACGACGAGGCGGCACTTTGGACGGTGGACGAGCGACGCGGCCACTGCGTGTTGACCGACCCCTGCAAGGGCCTGCTCGACCCGGCAGCGCAGGACCGCTTGATGACTTTGCTGGTGGGCAACTTCGGCATCAGTCCGGTCTCATAGCGAACCCGGCGGCCTTCCAGGCTTAGCCATGCCAGCCGGCAGCCGCTCGTGCACGCCCGGCCCACCCGAGGCAGTCGTCGAACGACCAAAGCTGTTCAGGATGCGGCGCATAGAAGTTCTCTGCGGCTTGCTCGCCGAACAATTGGTCCTCCGGCAGAAGGCCAAGACGCACCGCGCCGAGCGCCATTGCTTGACCGTTCGGGTGGTCGGGAACCGTGCGGATTTCCTCCGCCGACAGCACGGACAGCACGGCGCAGTAGCCCGCCTGAATCGCGGAGGAGGCCGCAAGCGCAAATTCGGCTCTTGCTCCGGCCGCGCTTGCGGACGCCAAGTGGTCGTCACTCTGCTGCCGCAAACTCGCGGTTCTCACCATGTCCGTCGACCCGGCGCTGACGACGGTGCGATTCATCTCGGTCATGTCCTCTCCTTCACGGCTTGACCTACAGGAAGTAGATGAGCACGCTGTCTTTGGGAGACTCTGCGCCTTCCTTCCAGCACGCGGGCAGCGTCCGAAGGGTTGCTCCTCGAGAGAGAGACGGCGGCAACGGTTTGACGTCGCCAAACGCGACCTCGTTCAAGACCGAGCGAACCCAGTGCCCGGCATCGCGTCTGCCGCGGCTATCGAACGTCGCCAACGAGAGCTCAAAGCACGGGGCAGCCGAGCCGGTGTATCGACCGCCGGCCTCGTCGAGCTCGACGTAGATGGTCGCGACGTTGTCATCTCCATACGTCACTTCGACCACCAGACCGACGTAGTCCTCGAGTTCCTCGAACGGCGTGTCGTCGTTCCAAAGCGACCAAGCAGCCCGGGCCGCCAGGGATAGCAGCGGCTCTCGCTGCAACCGGTGACTGAACACGGTGCCGAAGTCCACTGGTTCGAGCCGGGAGTTCAGTTGGCGCACGTGCCAGTCGAAGGCGCCGCCTTGTCGACGATGCCCTTGTTCTACATGGAGCGTCGGCCCTTGACGGAAGCGGCCATCACGCAGTGTCAGGTTGGTGCAGACAATCATGTCCAGGCCGGGTTCAATCATCATCGGCCTCCGAACTCTGGCAATGCCTGGCGGCGAGACCAGCACTCGGCGACTCCGCGCCGGCAAGGGTGAATGCCTCGGTCCCATGCGATTGCGCGATGACATGCGCCTGCAACTGCTCGGGAATCACGAGCAACGACGTGAGGCGATACGGTTCTTGCCATCCGCCGTTGGGCACGCTCCCGCTCAAGATGCGCCACAGAGCCCAGGCGACCTGTCGTGCATCCAGGCCAGTCGCCCGCGCAGCAGCCGCCAAAGTCACCATGGCTTTCCGCCCGGTAGTCACGGTCGCAGTCTGCTGTGCCCGCTCGAAGAGACTCGTCACGCTGCGTGGATGGACCAGCTGCTCGCCAGAGCCCAGCGTCAGGCCCACCACCAATCGCATCGACATCAGTTCGGTGGCCAGTCCCGGCCATCCCAGCAGGTCGTCCACTTGGTTGAGCGGGAGCATTTCTGCGAGCGCGCGCTCCAGGCGCAACACGTCGTCCATGTCGAAGCCGTAGTGCGACGGCTTGACTTCCGATATGCCTTCTTCGGCCATCAGGAGGCGCAAGTCCTCTCGCGACAGACCCAGTCGATTAGCAAGGTCCTGAAGCTTGAAAATGCGCGGCGGCTGCCAAGGCTTGAAATGCTCCACGGCCGTCGGCAGTGGCGCACGTTCGCGGTCGCCGCACAGCATGGCCGTGACGTCCGCCGGCAGCACGGCGGTCGCGCATGCTTCTCTCAGCAAACGGCTTCGCTCGGCCTCGGGCAGGAGCGCCTCGAACACCCAGCGACGCCGCGACAGCTCGCGCAGTCGCGTCGAATCAATCCGCGTTCCCGCCAGCGTCTGACCCAGCAGCCGCAGCGCAGCCACGCGTTGGTCTATGGAGACATCTTCGAGGTCGCCCTTGAGGCCGAAGTCCACCGGCCTGCTTGCCTCACCGAGGAGCAACAAGCGCAGGAGGCCACTGATGTCATGCGGCTCGACCGGGAAGTTGTCGTCAGCAGTTCCAAACGCCTGAACGCGTGAGGCTTGCACGAGCCGCGCGGCAGCCAGCACCGTCTCATCCACGGGCTTCGATACTGCCTGCCCGAGAGCGCGTGAGCAGCGCGCACATCGAAGCATCGCGAGCCGGTCCATCTCGATGGGCACTGAGCAGTGGTCACAGTGGTCCAGGAGCCGAACCCCATGGCGCAGACACACCGGCGCTTGCACGAAGTCCCAGTTCGCAAATCCGTAGCCATGTTCTCGCAGGCACTGCGGGCAAACGGCCTGCAGCTTGCGCGCGCGAGTGAACTGCGGCCACTCGTAGGCACCTTCGACGACGCGCGCTTCGTAGCCGTCTTCGACGGCCGCGCGCAATGTCTTGCGCCGCAGGTGGGCGAGGGCGCCCGCCGGCTGGCGGGTCACCCGCTCCAAGGCGCAGAGCGATGTGGGACTCTGCGCAAGGTCGTGAAGGGTGCGGACAGCCTCCCCGCCGCACTTCGACAAGAGCGAGAACAGCGTCGACAGGCGAGGGACGACGTTCTGCGTGCAGTGCCACTGCACAAGGCTCGCGAGACTTTCCCCTGGCTGCAGCTCTCGACACCGCACGAACGTCGGCGAGGCCTGCGAAGGGGCGGTAGCTGTCTGGCCGACGGTCGAGGCACCGCGCGGACCCTCAAGTTCAACAGTCATGGTGCCTCGCGGAGCTTGGTGCAGAGCTGCGCTGCCAGCGTGGTGACGGTGGCGAGGTCCAGCTTGAAGGGGTCGTGCTTGTCGCTGCGCTTGCCTCGGGGTGCCACCTCGCGCCACGCTGCGCTGTAGTGCTCTGAGCCCACCCGGACGGCACACGACTCGAGCCCCTGATGGCAGGCGCGGCGCACCAGGCTCACGATGCGGCCGAAAGACGCCTCGCCGGCCAGGTACAGGCGCTTGAGCATGTCGGCCGAGTCGAGCGACCAGCCTGGTTCGCTGGGAAGTATCTTGTCCATGGCTTTCAAGACCGCGCGCAAGTCGTGCAGGTCATCGGCCAGGTCCAATCGCATGTCTTCAAGGAACTCCCGCCGCTCGAATCGCATCTTCGTGCCGTCTCCGGCATCCAGGTATTTCTCGAGGGCCAACGGTCCCAGGGCGATGATGGGCTTGGGAAACGCCGAGACAATCGACTTCAGCGCAAAAGCCATCTGCAGCTTGTCATCGCCCGACTTTCCGACGAAGGCGTGATGAACCTCATCGAACGCGAGTCCGTAGATGTTGGTGACATGCGGCGCGACCAGGGTGAACCGGTCCATCAGCTGCGACAAGGTGCCGCTGGACGACACAGGGTCACCACAGGCCTTGAGCACCGCGGCCATCAGTTCCTTCGGACGCATGGCGCCGGTGACTTCGATGCGCGGCAAGGGCGAGGGGGCATCGGCACCGAGACCGAGTTGGTTCCGCAACCAGGCCTCGAACTCGGCCAGCGTGGAGGTCTTGCCCGCGCCCGACTCGCCGAGAAGCGCGAACCCTTGGTGGCTCGAGGTGTGAGGCGAGGCCCGGAAAAGGCGTTCCATGGCCTTCAAGGCGGCTCCGTGGCGCCGCGTGACCACGAAGATGATGTTGAGCGCCTTGTACGCGGCGTTGAGAGGCCCCTCCGGCAGGTCGAGGCCCAGCGAGGTCACGTCCATCAGGCCTCCGCTCCAAACGCCTGACTCAACGCATCGTCGAGGTTTGTCGCGGCCACTGTCGCGGCCGCTTCACCGGTCGCTTCGGCATCTTCCGCGGCACGGGACTGGCGATACAGCTCGGCCTGCATGCGACGCAGCGCCTTCTTGGAGGTGGCCACGGCCTTGTCGAGGAGCACCTTGAGCGCGCGCTCGGCTTGCGACAAGCCGACCGGGTCGACCACGCTCACTCCCATGTTGCGCGCCTGCTGACGCACGGCGACGTGATACGAGAGCGTTCTCGGCCAAGAGAAGTCGGAGACACAGTCGACAGAGATGATTTCTTGGGTCACCGGCTTGAGCACCTTGATGGTCTTCAGGTTCAGCGGATTGACCTTGAACGTCAGCCGCGTTCCCGCCGAAACTCGGTTCCAGAGTTCTCCCAGCGCGTCGTTCTGGTACTGCAGCCCGAGGAATATCAGCCCCGTCGCACGCAGGGTCGCGGTGCGGGTGAGTGCGCAAGCCGCATCGAGTTCGTCCATCGAAGTCGGAACGCGAACGGGCCATTCGGCGATGCCGTTGAGGTAGCGGCGCACGCCCGAGCCAACCTTCTCGCGTCGAGGCGTGAAGTTGTGAATCAGGCGGATGTACACCTGGGTCAGCAGCTCGAAGTGGTCATCGCTGAGGACCGCGTGGTCGCCGGCGTTGTACTGGCGGTCCGCCGTGGCTTCCCCGAGCGTCGTTCCCGGTATCCAATGGATGAAGCGGGTGTTGAAGGTTCCACCGGCTCTTTCGATGGTGCCCTTGTACCAAGGGCTGCGCGGTGGCGTGAAGTGGAGGTTGATGCCCAGCGCGGTGCAGGCGTCTTGGACCCCGTTCGATGTCAGGTCGAGCCCGTTGTCGACGACCAGGTCGTCCATCACACCGCAAGCGGGCCACGGAATTGCACGAAGTGCCTCGCTCAACGCTGTCTTGTCGAACTCGACGCCCTTGAGTGCTGGGTCCAGTGCTTCCAGGGCCTTGCGAAGAATGGTCTGTTCGGATTGGTCGCTCATGGTCAGATGCGCTTGCGTCGGATGAGATAGCCGAGTCGCCGGTGCAACTCAGGCAGCGTTTTGGCGCTCGCCACCCAACGAGCGACTTGACGGCTGGGGTGAACCGCCCCGGGAATCGAGGAGGCTCCTTCGATTGAGAATGGAGTCAAGATGA
>NZ_JAYSDQ010000015.1:0-204445 GCF_041914305.1 Ideonella sp. | reverse complement strand
GCACTTCAGCCCCTCGCCAAGCACAACCGCGGGCGATTTATGCAGACGTTCCCTAGGCGTGCCTCACCACGCCTTCGAGCTTGTAGTCGGACGATGACCCGGCGAACGGCCCAATCGTGAGTCGAAGGTACCCCTCGGCATTTGAAGCACGTATGGATTTCCCGGCCGCAGAGTCGGCGTACACCGCAGAGCCGAACACGCGGCCATGCAGCACATGCTGTCCCTGCTTGTCGCCGATGGTCAAGGCGAACAGCGCCGCAACATAGTCGTTGAAGACAATCCGCGTGTCTATCTCGACGCTGAAGCCGTTGCCTCCTGTGGCGCGGTGACTGCAGAAGGGAATGCCGCCGGGGACGAAGCCCATGTTGCCGGAGAAGGGCATCGGCATGGGCGACTGGCCCGAGTAATACTGCTTCGCCAGGCTTCGCCCACTCGACGAGTCGAGTGCATGCGCGAGGTAGTCGATCTCGACGGCGGAGCCGAGTCTGTATCCAGCCGGCAGCGCGACACCAGCCCCTTCTCTCAGGCGGTCGCCTTTGATCTCCACCCGGATGGTCGATGGGTTGTCCTGGACGGCCACGGGCGTGGCCGTCTTCAGGAAGTAGTTGCCCCCGCCGATGCACCCGCCGAGCATCTGCACGCCAGCGATCCCAGTTCCGACATTCTGGAACCAATTGGCATCGATCACGACGGCGCGGTGCGCCACCGCTTTCATGAAATCGATGGCCACTCCCGGGATCTCTTCGAAATAGCAGCTTTGGATACTGATCGGATTCACTTCTCCGGTGAATCGGATGCCGTCGCCGCAATTCTCTGCAGAGCACCCGACGATCTGCTGACCGTTGACGCCGCCGGAAAACTCGAAGCCCAGCGCGCGCCCGATCACCCGGACATTCGCTATGTCGCAGATGTTGGTGAAGTCCTTGAAATAGTAGGCAGCGTTCTTGGCGCCTTTCGCCCCGCCGCGCGAAGTCAGGTCGTTGTAGCTTGAGTAGAACGGCCGCTCGGAATAGATCGCGTAGGCGCAATCCCGGAAACGCATGTTGCGGATCGCGGAGTTCTCATTGAAGTTGAACAGGTTGAATGCCCGCTCGCAGTTCGCGATGGTTCCATTTGAAACACGGGCTCCGATCACGCGATGGGATTCATTCTGAGTGCCGATGTTCGACACCACGCTTCCATCCTTGAGGAAGCCGGACTCGAAGATGACACCGTCTCCTGCGCCATCTAGCGTTGCGCCGCACAAGTCGATCACGACACCCGACGGCAAATAGATCGGTCGGCGGATCGTGTAGACGCGAGGAGGAACGAGCAACACTCCGCCGCCTCGTTGGGCCAACTGCAGCACGGCAGCATTGAAGGCTCCGGCGTCGTCGCTGACTGTCGCGCCAGCTGGCTGGAACGCAGCCAAGTCCAACAAGGGAGAGGCCGGTCGATCCTTGGTCTCCCCCGCACCCGGCGCAGCCGCAGCGGCCTGGGATCCCGCGAGGACGGTCGGGGTAAGAACGAGGGAACCAATGAGTCCGCGGCGAGAGGTGCTGGTCGGCGAATGGGTCATGACATCTCCTGCAGGGCGTCTGGGGCAATGCGATGGGAACAGAGCATAGGCGAGCGGCGCGCACTCCAACATCTATCTGGTGACTGAAAACTCCGGCACCGCCTGCTTCAACCAGGACCGAACCTCGTGCTCGTCCAGGACTCTCCAAACCGCGACAGCCTCCTTACGCAACCAGGCCAGATCGGATGCAGGCTTCAGTTTCGCTACGCGCAACCGCTTGTTTGAAGTTGGCTGAGTCTGTTCCACATCCACCAAGAGCTCTTCATAAAGCTTTTCGCCAGGCCTCAGCCCGGTGATCCTGATCTCGATCTCGCTGGCACTGCGCCCCGCCAACTTGATCATCGTCCGCGCCAGATCGACGATCTTCACCGGCTCGCCCATGTCGAGGACCAGCACCTGCCCGGATTCGCCGATCGCCGCCGCTTGCAGCACCAGGCGAGAAGCCTCGGGGATGGTCATGAAGTAGCGAATGATGTCCGGGTGGGTCACGGTGACCGGCCCGCCCTTGGCGATCTGCTCCTTGAACTTCGGGATCACGCTGCCCGACGAGCCGAGCACGTTGCCGAAACGCACCGCCATGAAGCGTGTGCCGGGGTGTTCGGCTGCCAATGCCGAAACCACCAATTCGGCGGCACGCTTGGTGGCGCCCATCACGTTGGTCGGATTGACGGCCTTGTCGGTGCTGATCAGCACGAAGCGTTCGGCGTTCACCTCGGCTGCGGCCAGCGCCGTGTGGTAAGTGCCGAGTGTGTTGTTGCGCAGCGCGGCCCACGCGTTGTGTTCTTCTTCCATCAGCGGCACATGCTTGAACGCCGCGGCGTGGAAGACGACTTGGGGCTTCCATTGCTGGAACACACTGCGCAGGTGCGCCAGGTCCTTCACATCGCCGATCAGGCGCACCAGTTCGAGCGTCGGAAAGCGCTCACCCAGGTCTTGCTCGATCGAGTAGAGGTTGAACTCGGACAGTTCATACAACACCAACTGGGCCGGGTGGAACCGGGCAACCTGTCGGCACAGCTCGCTGCCGATCGAGCCCCCGGCACCGGTGATCAGCACGGTCTTGCCGGCCAGGGTCTCGGCGATGCCGGCTTCGTCCAACTGCACCGGCTCACGCCCCAGCAAATCTTCCGCCTCGATATCACGCACCCGGTCGACCGTGCCGTCGCCGCTGCGCAGTTCCTCGGCCGAGGGCACGGTCAGCACCGGCAGGCCAACGGCGCCGGCCAGTTCCACCGCGCGCCGGCGCTGCGCCGCGCTGGCCGAGGGCAGCGCGATGATCAGGTGGGTGGCCGCGCCGCGCACGCCTTTGTCGCGCACGGCTTCGAGCGGGCCCAGCACGGGCACGCCGGCGATGCGTGCGCCCTGCTTGGCGGGATCGTCGTCGAGCAGGCCGAGCACGATCCAGCCTTGCTGGTGGATGCCGGCGAGCAGCCGCTTGGCCGCCTCGCCGGCGCCGAGCACCAGTGCGCGCCGGACCTCGGCGTCACCGCCGGTGATGCGGGACCGCGAGTGCTCGTACAGCATGCGGTAGGCAATGCGCACCACGCACACCGCCATCAGTGTGACGATCGGGTGCAGCGCCAGCACCGCGCGCGGCACCTGCACCAGTTGCAAGCCCATCACACCCACCGCGCTGACCAGGCCTGCGCCAAGGCAGGCCAGCGTCAGGCGCTTGACCTCGCCGAAGCCCGAGAAGCGCCACATGCTCTGCGGCACCTTGGCCACGACGAAGGCCAGCAGGTAGACCACGACCACGCCGAGCAGCACCCAGGCGTCGTAGCTCGGACGCGCACTCAGCCAACGCTCGAAACCCAGGCGGAACAGGTAGGTCGCGTTCCACGCCAGCATGATCATCGTGGCGTCGACGATCAACGACAGCGGCTCGCGGTGCGGTCGCAGCCGGGCCAGAAAGCGATCGAGCCGATGCCAGGCGGTCGGCACAGGGGGGGTCGATGGGGTCATCGCGTCAACAACACCGCCAGCGACCGGGCCACCACCCGCAAGTCGGTCCACAGGTTGGCGCGCGCCGCATAGTCGGCCGCCAGGGCCAGCTTTCGCGGCAGGATGACCTCGACATACTCGCGCTCGGGGTCGGCGGCGGCGGCCAACTGCGTCGCCTCGCCACGAAAGGCCAGCGACGCCGGGTCGGTGATGCCCGGCCGCACGGCCAGCACCTGCTCACGCATCGCCGCCGGGTACATCGCGACATAGCGCGGCACCTCGGGCCGGGGCCCGACCAGGCTCATGTCGCCGCGCAACACGTCGATCAGCTGCGGCAACTCGTCCAGCCGGTGCGCGCGCAGCCAGCGGCCGACGCGGGTCACTCGGGCATCGGCGCCGACGGTCAGCTGCCCCCCGACACGCTCGGCGTCTGCCCGCATCGTGCGGAACTTGTGGATGCGAAATGTCCGGCCGAAGCGGCCAACGCGCTCTTGGCGAAAGAACACCGGCCCGGCCGAGTCGAGCTTGATCCACAGCGCCAGCAGCAGGCCCGGCAGCAGCAGCAGCGCCAGGCCGATCAGCGACGCGAGGATGTCGAACAGGCGTTTGGCCATGAACAGCAGCAGCACGGCCGTCAGCCGACCAGCGCGCGCTTCAACGACGCGGCCACGCGCGCCACGTCGGCATCCGTCATGCGGGTGTACAGCGGCAGGCTCAGCATGCGCTCGAAGGCACGCTGGCTGTGCGGGAAGTCTTCGTCGCGCAGGGCATAGCGTTCGCGCCAGTAGGGGTGCCGGTGCAGCGGGATGTAGTGCACGCTGCAGCCGATGCCGTCGGCATACAGCTGCTCGATCAGTGCGTCGCGGCCGATGCGCGCGTCGTCAGCCAAGCGCACGACGTACAGGTGCCAGGCGTGCTGGTCGCCGGCTTCAGGCTCCGGCGGCAACAGCAACGGCAGCCCGGCCAGCGCTTCGCGGTACGCCGCCGCCAGCTCGACGCGCCGCTGCTGGAACGCGTTGGCCCGCGCCAGCTGGTGCAGCCCCAGCGCCGCGGCGATGTCAGTCAGGTTGTACTTGAAACCCGGCGCAACGATCTCGTAATGCCAGCTCGGCACCTTGGCGGTGAAGCGGTCGAAGGCGTCGCGGCTCATGCCGTGCAGCCGCATCACGCGGGCCCGCTCGGCCAATGCCGCGTCGCGCGTGACCAGCATGCCGCCCTCGCCGGTGGTGATGGTCTTGTTGGCGTAGAAGCTGAAGACGGTGGCGTCGCTTGGCAGCGTGCCGACGAGCTGGCCGCGGTGCGTGGTGGGCAAGGCATGGGCGGCGTCTTCGACCACCTTCAAGCCATGGCGCCGGGCGATGGCCAGGATCGCCGTCATGTCGGCCGACAGGCCGGCGTAGTGGACCGGGATGACGCACTTGCTGCGCGGCGTGATGGCCGCTTCCATGGCGGCGGGGTCGATGTTCAGCGTCGCCGGGTCGATGTCGACCAGCTTCACATCCGCGCCGAGGTAGCGCGCCACCTCGGCGGTCGCGGTGAAGGTGTGGGTGGTCGTTATGACCTCGTCGCCCGGGCCAACGCCCACGGCTTCGAGCGCCAGGTGCAGCCCGGCGGTGGCCGAGTTGACCGCGATCGACTGCAGCGATGGGTCACCAAGGTACTGGGTGAACGCGGCCTCGAAGCGGCGCGCCTTCGGGCCGGTCGTGACCCAGCCTGAGCGCAGCGTGTCGACCACCTCGGCGATCTCGGCCTCGCCGATCTCGGGCAAGGCAAACGGCAGGAACGGAAGGTCGGGAGAGCTCATGCTTGTTTGTCGATCCAGGCCAGCAGGTGCGTGCGCAACAGCGGCAGCGTATTGAAAACGGTGTACAGCGACGGGTGCACCCGCGCCACACGGCGGGCCAGCGGCGGCGCCAGCGTGATGCGCTGGTGCTGCACCCGCCCCTGCGGGAACAGCTGCCGCAGCCGCGCCAGCGGCACCCCGCGCACCGCGCGGTTGTGCGGATTGTCCACCGTGAAGTCATACCAGAGCACCACCCCACCCGGCCGGACCCAGCGCCACATCGCGTCGGCCAGCCGCTGCTGGGCGGCATCGTCGAGCAGCGACGAGAACACCGTGGCCTGCAGCACCAGGTCCTGGCTGGCTGGCACCACGGGCGCGGCCACGGCGTCACCCGGCCACAAGGCCACCGCCTCGGGCAGGCAGGCGCGCGCCATCGCCAGTCGCTCGGGCAAGAGCTCGCAGCCGGTCAGGTGGCCCGCGGTGAAGCCGGCGCGCAGGAACTCGAGCAGGTTGCCGCCGGCGCCGCAGCCCACCTCGGTCAAGGTCAAGGCCGCCGGGTCGTGCCAGCCACGCCGCGCCAGGCCCTGCAGGATCGCGCGCTGGCGCTCGTGCACCAGCTGCCAGACATCGGGCTGCAGCAGGCTGTAGCGGTCTGGCGCAGCGCTCACGGCCGAGTGCCCTTCGCCACGGCACAAGCCTCGAGAAAGCGCTCGGCCAGCACCGGATAGCTGTGTTCGGCCCGCACGAAGGCGCGGCCCCGCTCGCCCATCGCGCGGCGCAGCGCGGCCGGCAGCGCCAGCAATCGCCGCACCCCGGCGGCCACTGCGGCGGGCGACTCCGGCGCCACCGTCAGGCCGCAGCCGCTCTCGGCGACCGGGTCGTTGCCCGCCTGCACCGCATGCAGCACCACGCAGCCGGCCATCATGTAGTCCATCAGCTTGTTCGGTGCGATGCCGAAGCGGTAGATGGGCACGCGCTGCCAGCCGATGTAGGCGATGTCGACCGCCGCCAGGAAGGCCGGCACCTGCGCCTTCGGGATCGGCGGCAGCCTGTGCACATGCACCAGCTGCTCGGTGCCGATGCGCTGCACCAGCCGCTCGCGCTCATGGCCATCGCCGACCATCACGATCGTCAGCGGCAGGTCGCGCAGCAGCGCGGCGGCACCCAGCAGGTCATCCAGCGCATTGGGCAAGCCCATCGAGCCGGCGTAGCCCAACACCGCGTGGCCGGCCGCGCGGGCAGTGGCCAGCGTGGCGGCCACGTCCGGCCGCAGGGCGGCGGGCTCGCCCTGCCAGTCGTCGGGCGAGATGCCGTTCGGCACGATGTGCAGCTTGGCCAGGTTCAGCCCGCGCGAGGCCATGTGCGCATGCACCTTGGGCAGCATCGAGACCACCACGTCGGCCTCGCGGTAGGCCGTCTTCTCGGCCCAGCCACACAGCAGCGCGAACGGGTGATTCGGCGACATGCCCGACAGCTCGATCGGCGACAGCGGCCACAGGTCGTGCACCTCGAACACCAGCACCGCACCGGCACGGCGGGCGATGCGGCGCGCGACCCAGATGTCCATCGGGTAGGTGCTGGACGCGATCACCACGTCGGGCTTGAACTCGGCCACCAGCGCCGGCGCACGAGACCACACCCGGCCCAGGAAGGCGGCGATGTTCTTGACCCGGCCCAGGCCATTGCCCTGGTAGCGCGGCGACGGCACCCAGTCGTACTCGATGCCGTCGATCAGCTCGCGCCCCGGCGTGGGCTGCTGCGCCCGCACATGCGAAAAGGTGGCCGCGACCATGCGCACACGGTGCCCCATGCGCACCCACTCGCGCGCGAGGTAGTACGGGCGGTACTCCATGCCCAATGCCGGGCTGCCCGCATAGTGGTTGAGGTACAGGATGTTCACCGTGCGGCCCCGGCGTTGCTCAGCGCTTCGAGCCGCTTCACATAGGCCGCCACGCTGGCCGGGAACATCGCATGCACGCCGACCCAGGCCCGCAGCGCCGCCGCCACCTCGTCGGCGCGTTCGGCCAGCGGTGCCAGCCGCTGCCGGCCCAGCACCTCGCCGTCGGCCAGGATCAGGCCGTTGCGGCCGTCTTGCACCAGCTCGCGGTTGGCGGGCAGGTCCGACAGGATCGGGATGCAGCCATGGCCCATCGCCTCGAGCACCGAGACCGAGACCGAGTCGCTGGCGGGCAGGCTCAGGTACCAGCGCGCGCGGCGGTACCAGCCGGCTTGCGTGGCCGCATCCAGGCGGCCGACGAAGCGCACGCGGCCGGCCAGGTCCGGTGCCTGCGCGCGCGCTTCGAGCGAGGGGCGCAGCGCGCCGTCGTTGGCGACCACGAGTTGCGCGTCGGGCCACGCGGCGGCGATCGCGGCGAAGTTGTCGAGCACGCGGTCGGGCCGGTAGATGGCCTCCAGCCCGCGGTTGGCAAAGAACAGCGCCGCGTCCTTGTCGGTCGAGGCGGCGGGCAGGCTCTCGAGCCCGAACGGGAAGACCATCACCTCGCCGGCACCGAGCGCACGCATGCGCTCGGCCATGTAGACCGAATCGCTGGTCGCCAGCGTGCAGGCGGTCAGCACCCGGCGGGTGACGAAACGCATGGCCGCGCTGCGCTGCGGGGCGACGAGGATGTCCGAGCCCCAGGCCGACCCGGCGATGCGCGCCTTCACCCGGCCGACCCGCGTGGCCAGCCAGGCCAGCGTGCCGTGGGAGCTCAGGTAGTGCGGCGCCAGCCAGTCGGGCTCGATCTCGCGCAGCCAGCGCGAGACCTCGGGCAGGTGCCGCAGCAGGCCGACGTTGCCACCGGCGAAATCCGGCTGGGTGCACAACGCGAGCCGGCGGTCCAGCGGCATCAGCGTGTTGAAGCCGATGTCGAAGCCACGGCTAGAGATCGCCCACAGGTCGACCCTGCCCTGCAGCGCCCGCGCCCACTTCAGCAGATGCGGGCTGTTGCCGTCACCGATCAACACCAGCCGGATCATGGGGCCTTCGTCTCGGCGGCCCACGCGTCGTACAGCGGCTGCAGCGCCGGGTATTGCTGCAGCAGACGCTGGTCGGTGCGGCGTGTGTCGCCGACGATGCGTGCCGGCCGGCCCTCGAGGATCGCGAAATCTGGGTACTCGCCACGCACGAAGCTGCCGGCGCAGACCAGCGTGCCGCGGCCCAGCCGGGTGTTGGCTTCGATCAGCGAATGCGGGCCGATGAACGAAAAGGCGCCGATGTGGATCGGGCCGGCGATCCAGCCCGGGCGTTCACGGTTCGCGGGCCAATTGACATAGCCCTCACCCAACAGCCGCTGCGTGCGGTGCGAGGCGTGCGTGACCAGGCTGCAGTGGCTGGTGATCTGCACACCGTCGCCGATCGTGACACCGCCGCTGGCCTCGATGAAGTTGAACGGGCCGATGTAGACATGGTCACCCAGCGTCAACCGGTCTTCGTGCTCGATGCAGCAGGCCGGCGAGATGCGGGTGTGGGCCAGCGCACGGCCTTGCGAGCGCTCGCCGAAGACGATGCGGTACAGCAGCACGCGGGCCAGGCGGCGGCGCCAGCGGTTCAAGGTTGCACGCAAGGTGGTCGTCACCGGGCGGATTGTTCCACCGCTTCGGCGCTGCCCTGCGTGCCCACCGGCCAGGTGGCCAGGCGCCAGAAGTAGGTGCCGAAATAGACCAGCATCGCCGCCGACACGGCCCAGCCGCCCCCCGCCAAGCCGCCCCAGGCCAGGCCGGCGGCCAGCGCGGCCACGAAGGCCAGTTGGCCCACCAACGCGAGCTTCAACGCCCAGCGTTGCGCCTGCCAGGCCATCGTCACCACCGCCAGCGGGCTGGCGACGAAATGCAGGCCGATGTAGAGCGCCAGCGCGCGGGCCAGCTCACCGGCTGGCCGCCAGGCGGGGCCGAATAGCCACTCGAACGCCCACGGGCCGAGTACCCACAAGCCCAGCACCAGGGGCAAGGCGACCAGCGCCAGCAGCCCCATCAGGCGGCGCACTGCCTGGCGCGACGCCGGGGTCGCGCCCGGGCCGGCCTGCGTCAGCTGCGGGTACAGCGCCTGCGACACCGCGCTGCCGACCAGCGTGGCCGGCGCCTTCAGGTAGCGCAGCGCCAGGCCCCAGAAGCCGGCTTCGGCCGAGCCCAGCCAGGCCGAGATCAGCGCCACCGCCAGCGTGTCCTGCAAGGCCCCGGCGAACGCGTGCGGTGTGTTCAGCAGCGGAAAGTCCTTGTAGCGGCGCGCCACATCGCCCAGCCGCGGCTGATCGGCCGGGCCGTGTGCGAGCGGCATGCGCAGCCACACGGCGGCGGCCAAGGCCGCCACGATCGGCCCGCCGATCAGGCCTGCCAAGCCCAGCCCGGCCACACCAGCCAGCGCCTGCACTCCCGCGCCGCCGCCATGCTGCAGCACACGCGCACCGGCCAGGGCCCGAAACCGCTGCGCCCGATTGGCCCAAAGCGTGGCCAGCGACACCCCGCCCAACGCCGCCACCGCCACCGGCAGCGCCAGCGGGTAGCCCACGCCGCGGCGCCAGGCCCAGGCGGCACCGAACACGGTGCACAGCAAGGTGGCACCGACCAGCAAACGCAACGACAAGCGGCGCAGCGCATGGGCCTCGGCGTCTTCGGTGACCATCGGCAGCGCGAACTCGTACCGCGCGCAAGCCACCACCGCCAGGTTGGCGGCGATCGCGGCGAAGAGGTGGAAATGACCGAACTCGTCGGGCGTGTACAGCCGCGTCAGCCAGGGGCCCAGCAGCAGCGGCAGCACCTGCGCCAACGCCCCGCCCGCCAGCAACGTGAGGCTGGCACGCAGCAGGCCGCCGGCAGCGGGTGGCGCAGGGGCCTGCATGCGGCTCGGCGCGACGGCGCTCAGGCCACCAGCGGGCGGCGGCCGACGGCCGCAGCGAGCGCATCGACCACGCGGTCCTGGTCGGCCTCGCTCAGGTCGGCGCTCATCGGCAGGCTCAGCACCCGCCCCGCCAAGCGCTCGGACACCGGGCAACCGCCGGCCGGCGCAAAGGCAGCGTAGGCCGGCTGCTGGTGCAGCGGCCGGGGGTAATGCACCGCCGTGGGCACGCCGGCCTCTTGCATGGCCTGCTGCACGCGCGCCCGCTCGTCGACCATCACCGTGTACTGCGCCCAGACGCAATCGCGCCCCGGCCGCACGGCCAGGCGGTCAAGGTTCAGCCCATCGAGCAGCCGGTCATAGCGCTCGCCCAGCTCGGCGCGGCGCGCCAGCTCCCAGCCCAGCCGCGGCAGCTTGGCCAGCAGCACCGCGCATTGCAGCGTGTCCATGCGGCCACCCACGCCGACGCGCGTGTGGGTGTAGCGCGCACTCTGGCCGTGGATGCGGATCTCGCGCGCCGCCTGGGCCAGCGCAGCGTCGTTCGTGAACATCGCGCCGCCGTCGCCGTAACAGCCCAGCGGCTTGCTGGGGAAGAAGCTGGTGCAACCCCAAGTCGACAGCGCCCCACTCTCGCGCCCGTGCAGCGTGGCGCCGAAACTCTGCGCCGCATCCTCGATCACGGCCAACCCGTGTCGTTCGGCAATGGCGTTGATCGCCGCCATGTCGGCCACCTGGCCATACAGGCTGACGGGCATGATGGCTTTGGTGCGTGGCGTGACCCCCGCCTCGATCAGCGCCGCGTCGATCAACGCCGTGTCCGGCTCGACATCGACGAACACCGGCCGCGCGCCCAGCAGCACGATCACCTCGGCCGTGGCGGCAAAGCTGAACGGCGTCGTGATCACCTCGTCGCCCGGGCCGATGCCCAGCGTCATCAGCGCGATCAGCAAGGCCTCGGTGCCGCTGGCCACCGTCACGCAATGGGCGGCACCGGTGCGCTCGGCCAGCGCCGCCTCCAGCTGCGCCACCTCGGGCCCGAGGATGTACTGGCCGTGGTCCAGCACACGCTGGATCGCCGCATCGATCTCGGGCTTCAGCGCCGCGTACTGCGTCTTCAGGTCGATGAACTGCATCAGGCGCCAGCCCCCACGAAAGTCACTTGCTCACCGTCCAACCGATAGCGCTCGCCAGTGGCGGGGCAACGCGCGTCGCCGGCCGCGTCGAAGGCCAACCGCTCGCCATGCCGGCTCATCCAGCCGATGCGGCGCGCCGGCACGCCGGCCATCAGCGCATGGGCAGGCACGTCCTTGGTCACCACCGCGCCGGCGCCGACGAAGGCGTATTCGCCCACCGTCACGCCGCAGACGATCGTCGCGTTGGCACCCAGCGTCGCCCCGCGCTGCACCAGCGTGCGACGGTACTCGCTCTTGCGGGGCACCGCGGCACGTGGGTTGTGCACGTTGGTGAAGACCACGCTCGGGCCGCAGAACACCTCGTCTTCGAGCGTGACCGCGTCGTAGACCGACACGTTGTTCTGGATCTTCACGCCACGGCCGATCAGCACGTCGTTGCCGACGAACACGTTCTGGCCCAGCGAGCAGCCCGCCCCGATGCGCGCGCCGGCGCAGACGTGGCTGAAATGCCAGACATGCGTGCCCTCGCCGATCTGCGCCCCGTCGTCGACGATCGCACTGGGGTGGATGGTGACGCTCATCGCGGCCTCAACCGGCCAGCCGACGCACGAAGGGGTGGGCATCGGCTGTCGCCGCCTGTACCCGCGCCGCGCGGATCACATCGACCGTCTCGATGCAGTGGCGCGCATCGGCCAGGCCGTAGCCTCGCCCGGCCAGGATCTCGCGGTAGCTGACCGTGTGCAGGTCGGTGAAGCCTTCGGAGAACTCGAGCTGCTCACCCGAGATGTCGATGTTGCGAAAGGTCGTCTTCTTGCCTTTGACCTCGTCCGGCAGGTCGTTGGCATCGATCGACAGGAACCAGCGCACCCGCGCCCGTTCGTACTCGAGGTAGCCCGCAGCCTTGGCCTCGCCGCTGAAGTGCACGACGTTGGCCTGCAGCTGGCCGAAGACGAAGTGCAGCATGTCGAAGAAGTGCACGCCGATGTTGGTGGCCACGCCGAACGACTTGCGCGGGTCGCCCTTCCAGCTCTCGGCGTACCACTTGCCGCGCGAGGTGATGTAGGTCAGCTCGACATCGAACTTGGTGTCGGCGGGCGCCGCCGCCGCCTTCTCGCGCAGCTGGAGGATCGCGTCGTGGTGGCGCAACTGCAGGATGTTGAAGACGCGCTTGCCCGTCTCCTGCTCGACCCGCGCCAGTTCGTCCAGCAGCCCCGGCGTGGGCACCAGCGGCTTCTCGCAGATCACGTCGGCCCCCAGGCGCAGGCCGGCAGCGATATGGGCGTGGTGCAGGTAATTCGGGCTGCAGACCGCCACATAGTTCAGCGCGGCTTCAGGCGCACGCCGCAGCACTTGGGCATGCTCGTAGAAGCGCTCGAACTCGGTGAAGAACTCGGCCTGCGGCGCGAGGCTGTCGATGATGCCGACCGAGTCATTGACGTCGTACGCCACCGCCAGCCGGTGGCCGGTGTCGACGATGGCACGCATGTGGCGCGGCGCGATGTAGCCGGCGGCGCCGATCAGGGCGAAGTTTTTCATGTCAGTCACAGGCGAAAGACGCTGGCGCCGGTGGCGGCCAGCGCATCACGCTCATACAGCGCCTTCACATCCGCAATCACCGGCTGGTCGCCACGCACCAGCGCACGCAGCTGCGCCGACGTCATCGCACGGTACTCGCGGTGCGCCACCGCGACCACCAGCGCGTCGAACGGCGCGTCGGCCAGGCTGGCCAGCTCGATGCCGCATTCCTCGCGCACCTCGGCCGCATCGGCATGCGGGTCGACGACGACGACCTGGGTGCCGTGGTCGCGCAGTTCGTTCACCAGGTCGACGACCTTGGAGTTGCGGATGTCGGGACAGTTTTCCTTGAAGGTGATGCCCAGCACGCCAACGCGGCAGCGCGGCACATCGAGCCCGTTTTGCAGCATGCGCTTGATGACGTTGCGGGCGACGTAGCGGCCCATGTTGTCGTTGATGCGCCGGCCCGCCAGGATGACCTGCGGGATGTAGCCCAGTTGCTCGGCCTTGAAGGTCAGGTAGTACGGGTCGACACCGATGCAATGGCCGCCCACCAGGCCCGGGCGGAAGGGCAGGAAGTTCCATTTGGTGGCCGCTGCGGCGATCACCTCGGCGGTGTCGATGCCCATGCGGGCGAAGACCACGCTCAGCTCGTTCATCAACGCGATGTTCAGGTCGCGCTGGGTGTTCTCGATCACCTTGGCGGCTTCGGCCACCTTGATGCTGGGCGCACGGTGCACGCCGGCCGTCACGACCGACGCGTAGACCTCGGCCACCGTGTCCAGCGTGGCGGCGTCGCAGCCGGAGACGATCTTCTTGATGTTCTCGAAGCGGTGTTCGCGGTCACCGGGGTTGATGCGCTCGGGGCTGTAGCCGGTGAAGAAGTCGACGCCGTGCTGCAGGCCCGAGGTGGCTTCGAGCACCGGCACGCAATCGTTTTCGGTCGCGCCGGGGTAGACGGTGGATTCGTAGACGACGATGTCGCCCTTCTTCAAGGCCGCGCCGACGCTGCGCGAGGCCGAGATCAGCGGCGACAGGTCGGGCTTGTTGGCGCTGTCGACAGGGGTCGGCACGGCGACGATGAAGAAGTCCGCCTGGCGCAGGTCGGGCAACTGATCGGTGCAGTGCAGTTGGGCTGCGGCCAGCTCGGCGGGCGCCACCTCGCCGGTGCGGTCGTGGCCGGCGCGCAGCTCGGCGATGCGCTGGGCGCTGATGTCGAAACCGATCGTCGGCGCGCGCTGGCCAAAGGCCACGGCCACGGGCAGGCCGACGTATCCGAGACCGACGACGGCGACTTTGCGGTTCATGGGTGGGTTCGGGCGCCCGGAGGGTGGGCCAAAGCGAAGGATTTTAGGGCGGGGCCCCGACGGGACCTGCGCATGCGCGCCCACCACCTAAAATCGCCCCTCCCTGCCCTGCCGGCACGCATTTTCGACGCGTGCCGGCGCCTCGCGAGCCTTTGCATGAGCCACGACAACACCACCCCGCCGACCGACGACAACCAGCTCATCGCCGAACGCCGCGAGAAACTGGCCGCGCTGCGCGCCCAGGCCCGCGAGCAAGGCCGGGCGGTGTTCCCGAACGACTTCAAGCCGACGCACCACGCGCTCGACCTGCACCACCGCCACGGCCAGGTGCCCAACGAAGAGCTGGAGCCGCAGGGCGTGAAGGTGGTCGTCGCTGGCCGCATGATGCTCAAGCGCGTGATGGGCAAGGCCTGTTTCGCGACGCTGCAGGACTCGTCCGGACGCATCCAGCTGTACGTGACGCAGGACGCCGTCGGCGCCGAGGTGCTGGCCGCCTTCAAGCACTGGGACCTGGGTGACATCCTCGGTTGCGAGGGCACGCTCTTTCGCACCAAGACCGGTGAGCTGTCGGTCAAGGCGACCTCGGTGCGCCTGCTGACCAAGAGCCTGCGCCCGCTGCCGGACAAGTTCCACGGCATGACCGACCAGGAGCAGAAGTACCGCCAGCGCTACGTCGACCTGATCACCGACGATGCGGCCCGCGCCCGCTTCGTGGCGCGCAGCAAGGCCGTCAGCTCGATCCGCAGCTTCATGGTCGAGCACGGGTTTCTCGAGGTCGAGACGCCGATGCTGCACCCGATCCCCGGCGGCGCGAATGCCAAGCCCTTCGTCACGCACCACAACGCGCTCGACCAGGAGATGTTCCTGCGCATCGCGCCCGAGCTGTACCTGAAGCGGCTGATCGTCGGCGGCTTCGAGCGCGTGTTCGAGATCAACCGCAACTTCCGCAACGAAGGCATCTCGGTTCGGCACAACCCCGAATTCACGATGATGGAGTTCTACGCGGCCTACTGGAACCACCACGACCTGATGGACTTCACCGAGGCCGTGTTGCGCCACGCCGCGCGGGCGGCCACCGGCTCGGCCGCGCTGACCTACGCCGGCAAGCCGGTCGAGCTGGACAAGCCGTTCGCCCGCCTGTCGGTGCGTGAATCGCTGGTGGTGCACGCCGGCGTCAGCGAAGCCGAATCGACCGACGCCGCCGCGCTGCACGAAAAGCTGAAGGCCCTGGGCGAAGAACCCCCGGCGCACTGGAAGCTGGCCGAGCTGCAGTTCGGCCTGTTCGAGGCAGTGGTCGAAGAAAAGCTCTGGCAGCCGACCTTCATCATCGACTACCCGGTCGAGGTGAGCCCGCTGGCCCGCGCGTCGGACACGAACCCGGCCATCACCGAGCGTTTCGAGCTGTTCATCACCGGCCGCGAATACGCCAACGGCTTCTCGGAGCTGAACGACGCCGAGGACCAGGCCGCACGCTTCCAGGCCCAGGTGGCGAACAAGGACGCCGGCGACGAAGAGGCGATGTTCTTCGACGCCGACTTCATCCGCGCGCTCGAATACGGCATGCCCCCGACCGGCGGCTGCGGCATCGGCATCGACCGGCTGATGATGCTGCTGACCGACAGCCCGAGCATCCGCGACATCATCCTCTTCCCGGCCTTGCGCCGGGAAGTTTGAGCCGGCCGTCGGCACGGCGCCGCGCGTCCTGAAGCGCCGTGCCTCGCCGCACCGTGAGGCTTGACGCGCCGCAACCCGACCCCGTGCGGACCGGCGATGATGGCGGGCAACATGGCCGCCACGCTGCCCACCGATGATCTCGGCGCCCTCGAGGCGCGGCTGTGGGACGAGCTGGTCACCGCGGCCCGCACCCGCGGCCACGCGTGGCGCACCCCGGTGCTGGCCACCGCTGGCGGCGCCGCCGGCGTGGACGCGCGCGTGGTGGTGCTGCGCGAGGTCGAGGCGCCGACGCGCGAGCTGGTCTTCTTCACCGATGCCCGATCGCCCAAATTGGCGCAGATCGCGGCCCACCCCCAGGCCACGCTGGTGATGTGGTCGGCCGAGCTCGGCTGGCAGCTGCGGCTGGGTGTGCAACTCGGCCTGGAGAACAGCGGCCTGGCCGTGTCGTCGCGCTGGGCGCGGCTGAAGATGACCCCGGCAGCGCAGGACTATCTGTCGCCCTTGCCCCCCGGCACACCGCTGGGCGCCCACCCCGCCCCCGAGCGCGGCTCACGCGAACACTTCGCGGTGGTCACGGCGCAGGTGCGGGTGATGGACTGGCTGGCGCTGGACCCGGCCGGCCATCGCCGCGCCGTCTTCGACGGCCACGGCGCGCGCTGGATTCAACCGTAGCCGAAGGCTTACTCTGGCCGTTCGAACTTTGGAGGCCGCTTGTCGAGAAACGCGGCCATGCCTTCGCGTTGATCGGCGGTGCCGAACATGGCGTGGAACAGGCGGCGCTCGTACCACAGGCCGTCGGTCAGGCTCGATTCGAAGGCGCGGTTGACGGCCTCTTTGGCCGCCATCACCGAGATCTGGCCGAAACCGTTGATCTGAGCGGCGATGCCGAAGGCCTCGTCCATCAGCTTGTCCAGCGGCACCACGCGTGAGACCAGGCCCCAGGCTTCGGCCTGCTGCGCATTGATCCAGCGGTTGGTCAGCACCATGTCCATCGCCTTGGCCTTGCCAATCGCCCGCGGCAGGCGCTGCGTGCCGCCGGCACCGGGCACGACGCCGATGGTGATCTCGGGCTGGCCGAACTTGGCGTTGTCGGCCGCGATGACGATGTCGCACATCATCGCCACCTCGCAGCCACCACCGAGCGCCACGCCGCCGACCGCGGCGATCACCGGCTTGCGCACGCGACGCATGGTTTCCCAGTTGCGGCTGATGTACTCGGTGCGGTAGGTGTGCTGGAAGTCGTAATCCTTCATCGCGGCGATGTCGGCGCCGGCGGCAAACGCCTTCTCGCTGCCGGTGACGATGATGCAGCCGATGCCCGGGTCGGCATCGAAGGCCAGCAGCGCCTGGCCCAGCTCGTCCATCAGCTGGTCGTTCAGCGCGTTCATCTGCTTGGGCCGGTTCAGGCGGATCACGCCGGTCTTCAGCGCCGCGTCACCGTGGTGTTCGGTCAGGATGCATTCGTAGGCCATCGTGGCACTCCTCGTCTGGACAGTTCAACGAACTATACGTTCCGACGCCTGCGGTGCCGGGGGCGCGGGCGGCGGGCCGGACTGCAACGGGCGGCTGTTGAGGATCAGCTCGCCATAGCTCTCGGCGTCTTGCCGCAGCAGGATGCGCGCCGGCAGGTACTGCAGGCTCGGCGCGATCCACATGTCCACCAGCCACTCCTTGCCGCGCTTGCTCGACGGCCGCGGCTCCAGGTGAAAGGCGTTGACCTCGCCGAAGGGCAGGTACAGCGTCACCTGCTCGCGCACGTCGTAGGTCCAGCGCCCCACGCGCCGCGGCAGCGCCAGCGGAAACTCGACCGTGCGGCCGACCTGCAGCAACTCGGGCTGGGCCAGGAACAGCCAGGTCATCTGCACGAACTGGCTGGCGGTGTCCTGCACACCGGGCACCCAGTCGTTGACCTTCTGGTTGGCCAGCACGATGCGGTCGGCTTCGAAACGCACGGTCTGGCTCACGCTGTCGGAGAACAGCCGGTCGGTCACCTCGTCGTAACGCCGCGGCGTCAGGCCGTCGGGGCCCAGCAGGCCATCGCTGACCATCTTGCGCCCGCCAAGCATCGGCACGCGCACTTCGAGGCGCACCTGGTAGTGGCTGCCGTCGCGCAGCCACTCGACCTTGGCGTTGCCCAGCACCGGGCCGCGGTAGTAGCCGTTGAAGTCGTAGTTCAGGCGCGTCGACGGCGGCCAATCGAAGCTGGCGACGGCGCTGGACGCCGGGGCCGACGGCGCGGCGGCGACCGCCGCCGGCACCGCGCTGGCGGGCGCCGACGCGGGCATGGCCGTGTCGGCCACTGCGAGCGGCGCATCCGGCGGCGCTGAAGCGGCCGACGCCGGCGCGCTCGCCGCCTCGGCAACCTCGGCGGCCGGTGCACTGGCCGCCTGTGACGCCGCCGACGCGGCCGGTTCGGGCCGGCGCACGGCCCGGGTCACGGTCGCCCGTGGCGGTGGCGCGGGGGCATACACCGGCGGCGCCGCGGGCTGCAGCTCGCGGATGAAGGCCACCTCGATCGCACGCGGCGTGTCGTCGTCTTCGGCGTCGCCTTCGCCAAAACGGCTGTCGGGCAACTGCGCGGCCAGCCACCAATGGCCGATCGCCACCGCCACCAGCAGCACGCACCAGCCCACACGGCGTGCGACGCGGGCCCGGCTCGTACGGCCACCGGGCAGCGCGGCGCCCATGTCAGCAGCGGGCCGGTGCCGGCTCAGTCACCCAGCCAGGCCCGGCGCAGCGCCAATGCGGCGGCAGAGGCTTGGGGGTCGGGCGCCAGGCTGAGGTTGCGCTCCAGCGCGGGGGCCGCCAGCGGCTTGACCGTCAGCGTGCGCAGGCGCTGTTGGCGCACCAGCAGCAGCTCGAAGGGCTGCCCCTCGGTCACCCACTGCTGCGCGTCGTCGAAACGGCGGATGCGCCAGCCGTCGATCGCCAGCAGCTCGTCGCCGGGTGAGATGCCGGCGGCCGCCGCGGCACTGCCTGTCAGCACCGATTTCACCTGCACGCCGGTCACCGGGCCTTCGGACAGCTTCAGCCCCAGCGCGGCGTTCCACGCGGCCTTGTCTTCGCTGCGTTTGACACCGGCGGCGGCCAGCGCCGCGTCGAGCGGCAGGTCGTCGCGGCCATGGACCCAGCCCTTGAGTGACTCGGCCAGCGCAGCGCCGCCAAGCTCGGTGAGTTCGGCCAGCACCCGCTCTTCGGTCAGCGCGCCGTTGGGGCAGGCTTTCCACAGTCGCCGCATCAGCGCATCGAGCGATTCGCCGGCGCGGCGCAGCTGCAGGTCGAGCAGCAACGCCACCAGCGAGCCCTTGGTGTAGTAGCTGATGGTCGAGTTCGGCGTGTTCTCGTCGCTGCGGTAGTACTTGACCCAGGCGTCGAAGCTGGCCTCGGCCACGCTTTGCACCTTCTGCCCCGGGGTGCCGCGCACGCCGCTGATGGTGCGGGCAATCAGCTTCAGGTAGCGTGCGCTGTCGATCAGGCCGGCACGGCGCAGCATCAGGTCGTCGTAGTACGAGGTGAAGCCCTCGAAGAACCACAGCAGCCGGGTGTAGTTTTCCTGGCCGTAGTCGAGCTCGACGAACTCGGCCGGCTTCAGGCGCTTGACGTTCCAGGTGTGGAAATACTCGTGGCTGATCAGCCCGAGCAGCGTGACGTACCCGTCGCTCGCCGCCGCCTGGCCGCGGCGCGGCAGGTCACGGCGGTTGGCGAGCAAGGCCGTGCTGGCGCGGTGCTCGAGGCCACCGTAGCCGTCTTCGACCGTGTTCAGCATGAACACATAACGCTCGAACGGGGGCTTGCCGCGCCCATGCCAGAAGCTGATCTGCGCGGCGCAGATGCGCTTGGCGTCGGCCAGCAGGCGCTCGCCGTCGAAGCTGGGCCAGGCCCCGGCAACGACGAACTCGTGCGGCACACCGCCGGCCTCGAACTCGCCACGCCAGAAGTGGCCGAGCTCGAACGGGTGGTCGACCAGCTCGTCGTAGTCGGCGCTGACAAAGCCGTGGCGCACCCCGGCGAGCGCAGGCATCGCGGTGGCCACGTCCCAGCCGGCGGGCAGGCCGGCCAGGCGCACCTCGTGCGGCGTGCCTTCCTGGCCATGCACACGCAGGCACAGGCTGGTCGGGTTGAAGAAACCGCGGCTGTCGTCGAGAAACGCGGTGCGCACCGAGTGGTCGAAGGCGTAGGCCTCGTAGCTCAGCGTCAGCGCGCCGCGGCCGGCCGTGTCGACGCGCCAGGTGGTCTTGTCGAGCTGGGTCAGCGTGGCGTCGCGGCGGCCTTGCTGCGCGCTCAGGCCGCTGAGATGGCGGCCGAACTCGCGCACCATGTAGCTGCCCGGGATCCAGACCGGCAGGCTGAACAGCTGCACCCGGGCCGGGTTGGGCACCGTGAGCGTGACGCGGTAACGGTGGTTGGCGGCGTCGGCCAGGTCGATGCGGTAGCGGATGGAAGCGGTCATCAGGTGCCTGCCGCGCCAATGAAGCAGCTCAGGCTGGCCACCGCGCTCAAGCGAAATCGCAGCGTCAACCAGGCGTTCAAGCCCTGCTCGACCAACAGCTTGCGATCCACCGCGTAGCAGACCAGCAGCATCGCACCGAGCAGCACCAGGCCGGCATAGGCCGGCATCAGCACGCCAACGGCGGCCACCAGCGGCGGCACGACAGACCAGCCGAAGTGCGCCGGCTCATGCTGGCCCGCGCGCATCGCCAGGCCCCAGTGGATGCCACCGAGGAACGCGACGATGCAGGCGGCATAGCCGGCCATTGCCAGCGTCACCAACGGTTGCGCCTCGGGGTAGACGAGCCAGATCAGCGCGGCGCCGAGCACGAACGGGATCAGCCCCGCGGCGCCCAGCTGGCGGGCCAGGCGGGGAGGTTCGGCCGCGAGCGCGGCCGGGTGCGAAAGATGGGTGGTTGCGACACTCATGGCGCGCATTGTCGCCGCAGCCCCACCGATTTGTTTGCGTTTGAAACGAGCCCGAACGGGATTGCGTTCAGGACTTCTTGCTCGCTTCCTTCATGCGCTCTTCGATGCGGTCGATCGGCAGCGCACCGGGCGAGCGCGTGCCGTCTTCGAACACCACCGCCGGCGTGCCGTTGATCTTGTACTTGCGGCCAATCTCGAGGTTACGCTCCAGCACCGCGGTGTCGCACTTCTCGCTCTGCTTGGGCGGGGTGACGCCGTCGATCATCCAGGCGCGCCAGGTCTTGGCACTGTCTTTCGCGCACCAGATGTCGCGCGACTTGACGTTCGAATCCGGCCCCAGGATCGGCAGCAGGTAGGTATAGATCGTCACGTCCTTCAGCGCCAGCAGGTCACGCTCGATGCGCTTGCAGTAGCCGCAGTTCGGGTCGGCAAAGACCACCAGCTTGCGCAGGCCGGTGCCCTGCTTGAAGACCATCGCGTCCTTCAGCGGTAGCGACGCGACATCGATCATCGTCAGCTTGTCGATGCGGGCCTTGGTCAGGTCGGTCTGGGTCTTCGTGTCCAGCATCGCGCCTTCGAACAGGTACGAGCCGGTCTCGTCGGCATACAGGATGTCGGTGCCGATGCGCAGCTCGTAGACCCCCGGGATCGGCGTCTTGCTGATCTCGTCGATCTTCGGCAGCTTGGGCATGCGGTCGGCCAGGGTCTTGCGGATCGCCGCTTCGTCGGCCTGCGCCACTTGCGTGGCAACGGCCAGGGTGCCGATCAGCGCCATGCCGGGCAGCAGGCGGGCCAGGCGTGCCGCGCGGGTGAACAGGTGATTCATCGAAAGTCCTTCAGAAGCGGAAAGGGATTGTCTCTGGTTGGAATGGGCGCCCGCCGGCCGGGTCAGGCGTCCAGCGCCTGGCCGACGAGCCAGCGCTTGACGGGCGCGATGTGATTGACCAGACCCAGGCCGCGGTTGCGAAGTTCCCGCAGCCAGGGCTGTTGGCCGGCAAAAAGCTGCCACAAACCGTCGGTCGCCTGGGCCATCGCCCAGGTGCCGGTGGCGCGGCGGCGGGCGTAGCGGCGCAGCAGGTCGGCGTCGCCGGGTGAGCGCCAGCTTTCGCGCCGGGCCAGCACGTCGGCCAGCGCAGCCACGTCGGCCAAGCCCAGGTTCAGCCCCTGGCCGGCCAGCGGGTGCACCACATGGGCCGCATCACCGACCAGCGCCCAGCCCGGGCCGCTGACGGCCGACGCCCGGCCCAGCATCAGCGGCCACGCGCCGCGCTCGCTGGCCAGCGCCAGGCGGCCGGCAGCGCCGCCGCTGGCGTCGTTGAGCGCCGCGTCGAATTCGGCCACCGGCAGCGCCAGCAGGCGTTCGGCCTCGGCTTCGGGCAGCGACCAGACCAGGCCGTAGCTGTGGCCGACCTGCGGCCGGTCGAACGGCAGCAGGGCGAAGATGTCGGGGCTGCGGAACCATTGGTGCGCGACGCCGTTGTGCGGCCGGTCGGCCACCAGCCGGGCAGCGATCGCGCGTTGGCCGTAGGCGTGCTGCTCGAACTTCACGCCCAGTTGCTGGCGCAGCGCCGAGGCCTTGCCCTCGGCCACCACCGTCAAGGCCGCGGCCGGGGGTTCGGCGAACATGCGGACCTGCGGGCTGAAGCCGACCGCCGTGTCCAGCACCGCCTCCAGCGCCGCGGCGTCGACGATCCAGGCCAATGCCGGCACCGCCTGCGAAAAAGCCGAAAACGACAGCTGCGCGCCGGGGGCGTCGCCGGCCACGCGCATGTCGTGCACGGCCGTGCGGGCGTCGGCGGGCAACGTGTCCCAGGCGCGCAGGTCGGCCAGCAGGGCCACCGAGGCGGGGTTCAGCGCGTAGGCCCGCACGTCCGGGCTGGCGTGGGGGGCGTTCGGCCGGGCCTGCAGGGCCACGCGCAGCCCCTGGCGGGCCAGCGCCAGCGCCAGGCTGCGGCTGACGATGCCTGAACCGAGGATGCGCACGTCGAAAGCGGTCATGGGGGAATTGTAGGGAGGCGGCCTAAAATGCCGGGTTCCGCGCCCGGGATGCCCATGACATTCTTGATCTTCCTGGCGACGCCCTCTTTTCTCCCCCGGAAACACCCATGAGCCTGAAGTGCGGCATCGTCGGCCTGCCCAACGTCGGCAAGTCCACCCTGTTCAATGCCTTGACGAAGGCCGGCATCGCGGCCGAGAACTACCCTTTCTGCACGATCGAGCCCAATGTCGGCGTGGTCGAGCTGCCGGACACGCGCCTGCAGGCGCTGGCCGAGATCGTCAAGCCCGAGCGCATCCTGCCGGCCATCGTCGAGTTCGTCGACATCGCCGGCCTGGTGGCCGGTGCCAGCAAGGGTGAAGGCCTGGGCAACCAGTTCCTTTCGCACATCCGCGAGACCGACGCGATCGTCAACGTGGTGCGCTGCTTCGAAGACGACAACGTGATCCACGTGGCCGGCAAGGTCGACCCGATCTCCGACATCGAGGTGATCCAGACCGAGCTGTGCCTGGCCGACCTGAGCACGGTCGAGAAGAGCCTGCAGCGCTACAGCAAGGTGGCCAAGGCCGGCGGCGACAAGGACGCCGCGCGCCTGGTCGAGGTGCTGAAGAAGTGCGACGCCGCGCTGAACGAGGGCCGCCCGGTGCGCTCGATCGACTTCAGCAAGGAAGAGCAGGCCGTGCTGAAGCCGCTGTGCCTGATCACCGCCAAGCCGGCGATGTTCGTCGGCAACGTGTCCGAGTCGGGTTTCGAGAACAACCCGTTCCTCGACCGGCTGCGCGAGTACGCGGCCAAGCAGAAGGCCCCGGTGGTCGCGATCTGCGCCAAGACCGAGAGCGAGCTGTCCGACATGTCCGACGAGGACAAGGCGATGTTCCTGGCCGAGATGGGTCAGGACGAGCCAGGCCTGAACCGCCTGATCCGCTCGGCCTTCACCCTGCTGGGCTTGCAGACCTACTTCACCGCCGGTGTGAAGGAAGTGCGCGCCTGGACGATCCACATCGGCGACACCGCGCCGCAGGCGGCTGCCGCGATCCACACCGACTTCGAGAAGGGCTTCATCCGCGCCCAGACGATCGCCTACGAAGACTTCGTCAAGTACGGCGGCGAGCAAGGCGCGAAAGATGCCGGCAAGATGCGGGCTGAAGGCAAGGAGTACGTCGTCAAGGACGGCGACGTGCTGCACTTCCTGTTCAACGTCTGATGCGGCTTCCCGGCGAAGCCGCCGGGAGCCCGCATGAACACCCGCGAAACGCGCACCGAGCGCGACACCTTCGGCCCGATCGAGGTGCCGGCCGGCGCCCTCTGGGGCGCCCAGACCCAGCGCTCGCTCGAGCATTTCCACATCTCCAGCGAGCGCATGCCCGACGCGCTGCTGATGGCGCTGGCGCGCGTCAAGCGTGCGGCGGCCGGTGTCAATGCCGGCCTGGGCCTGCTCGACCAGCGCCTGGCCGACGCGATCATCCAGGCCGCCGACGAGGTGCTGGCCGGCATGCATGCCGATGCCTTCCCGCTGTCGGTCTGGCAGACCGGCTCGGGCACCCAGACCAACATGAACATGAACGAGGTGCTGGCCAACCGCGCCTCGGAGCTGCTGGGCGGCCACCGCGGCCAGGAGCGGCTGGTGCACCCGAACGACCACGTCAACCTCGGGCAGTCGTCGAACGATATCTTCCCGACCGCGATGCACGTGGCCGCGGCCCCGGCGGTGGCCGACCACCTGCTGCCGGCGCTGCGTGCGCTGCGGGCCACGCTGGCGGCCAAGGCCAACGCGTTCGCCGACATCGTCAAGATCGGCCGCACCCACCTGCAGGACGCGACACCGCTGACGCTGGGGCAGGAAATGTCGGGCTGGGTGGCCCAGCTGGACCATGCCGAGCAGGCCATCACCGCGACGCTCGGGCCACTGCACGAGCTGGCGGTCGGTGGCACCGCCGTCGGCACCGGCCTGAACACCCACCCGCAATTCGCCGACGGTGTGGCCGCGCGCCTGAGCCGCGACACCGGCGCGCCGTTTTGTGTGGCGCCGAACCGCTTTGCCGCGCTGGCCGGCCACGACGCGCTGGTCAGTGCCCATGGCGCGCTCAAGGCCCTGGCCACCGCGCTGATGAAGATCGCCAACGACGTGCGCTGGCTGGCTTCGGGGCCGCGCTGCGGGTTGGGTGAGCTGCGCATTCCGGAGAACGAGCCCGGCAGCTCGATCATGCCGGGCAAGGTCAACCCCACGCAGTGCGAAGCGCTGACGATGGCCTGCTGCCAGGTGATGGGCAACGACGTGGCGCTGGGCATCGGCGGCGCGTCGGGCCACTTCGAGCTGAACGTCTTCAAGCCCTTGATCGCCCACAACTTTCTGCAGAGCGTGCGGTTGCTGGCCGACGGCATGGCCAGCTTCGACGCGCATTGCGCGCAGGGCATCGAGCCCGACCGCGACCGCATCGCCGAGCTGCTGGCGCGCTCACTGATGCTGGTGACCGCGCTGAACCCGCACATCGGCTACGACCGCGCGGCCAAGATCGCCAAGCATGCGCACGCGCAGGGCCTGTCGCTGCGCGAGGCCGCGCTGGCGGTGGGCGGCGTCACCGGCGAGCAGTTCGACGCCTGGGTCCGGCCGGAGAAGATGGTTTGACGAAGGTCTAGCGAACGGAGGCCCCGACGTCGCGGTGACCCGCGAAGCGGAACCCGAGCTGCATCTCGACCAGCGGCACCGGATAGGGTGTCTGGCAGCGCCAGCCGCGAAAGCGCAGCTCGCCCAGGCCGGCGCGCCGCAGCACGGCCGCCAGCACGCTGGCGTGGTCGGCAACGCCGGTCAATGGCGCGATCGCCGGGCCGGCCGGCAACTGCTCGATCGGCGCGCTCAGGTGCAGGCGCCTGTAGTGCGGCACGCCGGGCGGCGGCGGCTCCAGCGCCACGCCGGTGGGCCCGGGCAGGTAGAAGCCGATCTGCGGCAGCGCGTCGGGCCACAGGCCGTCGGCCAGGTAGATCTCGCGCACCAGCCGCTGGCAGGGCGTGTGCAGCATGTAGGTGCGCACCGTCAGGTACGGCGCGTCGGGCCGCGCCAGCTGGACGTTGGTGATGCGCAGCGCGGTGGTCAGCCGCGCCGGCAGCGGGTCGGGCGATTGCGCGCCGAGCAAGAAGGTGCTGCTGTCGCCTTCATGCTCCACGTCCAGCATCGGCAGCGGCAGGCTGCAGCCCTCGGCAACGAAGAAGCGGTGCGCATCGGCGGCGGTCTGGGTGCCGGCCGGGGGGCCGTCGATCGGTGTCAGCTGCGGCGGGCGTTCGGCCGCGAGCACCGGGTCGGGCTGGGTGTGCAGGCTCAGCAGCGGCAGCGCGGTGCCGGGCGTGATGCGGCGCAGCCCCAGCCGGCGGTGCACCTCGACCGCGTCGACCCGCTGGCCATCGGCCGACGGGAACAGGAACATCGCCGTCGACAGCGTTTCGCAGTAGTGCCCGAACAGGAAAGACACGGCCTTGAACGAGGCCTGGCGGGCCATGTGCTCGCGCCGCTCGCGGATCGACGACAGGTCTTCACCCAGGCGCGCATCCAGCGCCTGCCGGCCACCGGGCAAGGCGTCCAGCAGCGCGGCGAACGCATCGACCGCGCACTCGACAGCCGGCAACCAGTCGGCCGCGGCCGGCTCTTGGCGGCTGCGCTCGATCAGGATGCGCAAGCCCGTGGGCGACGGCAGCAGGTGCAGGAACTGCGGGTCGGACTCGGCCCGCACCGCCTGCACCAGACGACTGGCCAGGCTCTTGTCGAGCCCGATACGGCGCATCAGCCGCACCGGCCGCGGCGGCTGGCCGGCCAGGGCGTCAAGCAGCGGCACCAGGGCTTCGCGCAACGCGGCGGCCACCGTCGCTTCGCGCGGCTCGGGCGCGTCGGCGGCCACGTCGGCAGCGCCAGCGTCGTCAGGCAGCAAGTCGGTCAGCGTGTGCACGTCCGTCGTCGTTCCTTTGGGGCCCCAGTTCGCGGCGCGCAGTATCCGCGATGGCCGGGGCCCGTCTTGTCAGCGTTTTCAGCGTGTGGCGGGCACCTGTCGCACCGCGATGCTGCGTGTCAGGCCGGTCGCCAGCTCGGTGCCCACCACCCCCATCACCCGGCCGTCGGCACTGAGCGCGCTGATCGACTGGATCGCGAGCTTCTTGCCGACGTTGTAGCCACGGTCTTTGAAATACTTGCCGGCTTCGACCATGCCGGTGGCCTCCGTCCAGATGAAGCCGCGGTTCGACGGCGAGAAGAAGCGGCGCGCGGTGCCGACCACCGTCTTGCCGTCGTCCGACAGGGCTGAGGCATATGCCATGCCACCCGCCTGGGTGCCGGCCAGCACGCCGAGGTTCTTTTTGACCCAACGGCTTCCGTCCCAGGTCCACATCGCGGCGCTGTTCATCTGCGTGGCCGGGTCGACCGCCTGGCCGACGATGATCGTGCCGTCGGCGTTGACCGCACCGGCCTCGCTGGGCCAATCCGAGTCTTCCAGCACGGTCTTGACGCCGTGGACCCAGACGGCGGCGCGGCGGTTGCCGTACTGCGGGTGCTCGTCCCAGCCGACCAGCACCGAGCCGTCGGCGTTGGCGTCGTCGATGCGGCTGGAGCCGCCGCTGCTGCCCATGTCCTGC
Source organism: Ideonella sp. (assembly GCF_041914305.1). NCBI lineage: Bacteria > Pseudomonadati > Pseudomonadota > Betaproteobacteria > Burkholderiales > Sphaerotilaceae > Ideonella > Ideonella sp. Next base: position 177,173 of record NZ_JAYSDQ010000015.1, on the reverse strand, counting down.
ACCTGACCACCGGCGGTCCAGCGGCTGGCATGGGCCAGGCCGCCGACGCCGGTGTTGCGCCAGTAGAGGCCGGTGATGGTCTGGCCGTCGCGCGACATGCCAAACACGCTGCCGTCGTACTGGTCGACGATCGCGCCATCGGCCGGGCGCGGCGGCATCAGCTGCTGCCAGCCGGTCTCGGCCGTCCAGCGGCCCTGGGTCGCGTAGGCCTGGCTGCTGTCGATGATGGTCGAGGCGACGACCTTGCCGTCGGCCGAGATGGCCGGTGTGCCGGCGCTGGTCTGCAGCTTGCGCTGCGTGCCGCGGCCCAGCGCCTGCGCGCCGCCCTGCCAGGTCCAGTAGAAGGTTTGGTACGAGCCGTTGAGCTGGCCGGTGGCGGCCAGGCCGTCGGCCGACAGGCTGGTGACATAGCAGTGGCAGATGTCGCGGCCCTCGAAGGTCTCGGCATGCACCGCCAGCGGGGCCGCGGCCCCCACCAGCAACAGCAGCGACAGCATCGAGGCAGGACGAGAAACGACAGTGGCAGCCATGGGCAAGGTCCTTGTGGGTTGACGGTGCGGGCCACTGTAGATCGCCGCCACAAACTCTTCAACAGCTCTCTCAGAGAGTTTTGATGCCTGTTTACCCTTGGTTTTGAGCCCTTTGGGGGCTGGTGGGAGGGGTCGCTGCCCCGCTTGCGCCGCGTCAAACCTGCCTGTGGGCGGGTTTTAGCACTCAAGATTCAAGAGTGCTAATATTCCATGGAACTGCTGGTCCTTCAGCGGGTCGGAAAGAGTGATGAACACGACAGCCCCCTCCAACACCCTGGCTTTGCGCGATCCGTGGGCGATGGTTCCGGCCATTGCCAACCTCGACGCGTACATCACGGCGGTCAACCGCATTCCGCTGCTGACCCCCGAAGAGGAAACCCGGTTCGCCAGCCGGCTGCGCGACCAGGGCGATCTCGAAGCCGCCGGGCGGCTGGTGCTCTCGCACCTGCGGCTGGTGGTCTCGGTGTCGCGCCAGTACCTGGGTTACGGCCTGCCCCACGGCGACCTGATCCAGGAAGGCAATGTCGGCCTGATGAAGGCCGTCAAGCGCTTCGACCCAGATCAGGGCGTGCGCCTGGTCAGCTACGCGCTGCACTGGATCAAGGCCGAGATCCACGAATACATCCTGAAGAACTGGCGCATGGTGAAGGTGGCCACCACCAAGGCCCAGCGTAAGCTGTTCTTCAACCTGCGCTCGATGAAGCAGGGCCTCAAGGGCCAGGCGCTCGAGGGCCAGACCCATCGCTCGACGCTGACGCCGGACGAGGTCGGCCAGGTCGCGCGCGAGCTGAACGTGAAGCCGGAAGAAGTCGTCGAGATGGAAACCCGGTTGTCCGGCGGTGACGTGGCGCTCGAGCCGCAGACCGACGACGGCGAGGAAAGCTATGCACCGATCGCCTACCTCGCCGACGAGAGCCAGGAGCCGACGCATGTGCTCGAAGCACGTGGCCGCGACGCCTTGTCGGGCGACGGCATCTCGCATGCGCTGGACCAGCTGGACGCACGCAGCCGCCGCATCGTCGAAGAGCGCTGGCTGAAGGTCAACGACGACTCGAGCGGCGGCATGACGCTGCATGAGCTGGCCGCCGACTACGGCGTCAGCGCCGAGCGCATCCGGCAGATCGAATCCGCCGCGCTGAAGAAGATGCGCAAGGCGCTCGAAGCAGCCTGAGGCGCTGCTTCGCCAGAAAAAAAACGGCTCCCTCGGGAGCCGTTTTTGTTCCCGGGGTCGAAGGCTCAGGCCCCGTCGAGCAGCGCCTTGACGTCTTGGGCCAGCGCCTCGGGGCCGGCGCCATAGCGCTCGGCCAGGCGCACGCGGCCCTGCGGGTCGAAGACGTAGGAGTTCGAGGTGTGGTTGATCGTGTAGCTGCCATCGGTGGTGCCAGGCTCTTTGGCGAAGAACACCTTGAACTCGCGCGCGGTAGCCTTGACCTCGTCGACGCTGCCCCGCAGCGCGACGAAGTCCTTGCCGAAGCTCTCGACATAGGCTTTGACGACCGGCGCGGTGTCGCGCTCGGGGTCGACCGTGACGAACACGCCGACCAGCTTGTCGCCGTCGGCGCCGAGCTGTTTCTTCACCGTCGCGATCTCGGCCAGCGTCGTCGGGCAGACGTCGGGGCACTGGGTGTAGCCGAAGAAGACCACCACCACCTTGCCCTTGAAATCAGCCAGCGTACGCAGCTTGCCGTCGGCATCGGGCAGGCTCAGCTGGCGTGCGTAGTCGGCACCGGTGATGTCGATGCCTTGGAACGCGACCGGCTTCTTGGCACAGCCGGCCAGCCCGGTGGCTCCGATGGCCAGGGCGGCGGCAAGGTGCAGCGCGGTGCGCCGCGTCGGGTTCAGGTGCATGGGGTGGCTTTCTTCAGGTGGAGGCCGCGGCCAGCCACGGGCTCAGGTAGTGGTCGACCAGCAGCGCCGCGAACAGCAACGACAGGTGCAGGATCGAGAAGCGGAAGGTGCGGCGGGCCAGCGTGTCCGAGTAGTCGCGCCAGAGCTTGAATCCATACACCATGAAGCCGATGCCCAGCGCCACCGCAGCGGCGAGGTAGATCCAGCCGCTCATGCCGTAGACGAACGGCAGCAGCGTGCCGGCGAACAACACCACGGTGTAGAGGAACACATGCAGCCGCGTGAACGCCGCGCCGTGGGTGACCGGCAGCATCGGCAGGCCGGCACGGGCGTAGTCCTCGGCGCGGTACAGCGCCAGGGCCCAGAAGTGCGGCGGCGTCCACAAGAAGATGATCAGGCACAGCAACCAGGCCTCGGGCCCGGCCTCGCCGCGCATCGCGGCCCAGCCCAGCACCGGCGGCATCGCGCCGGACGCGCCGCCGATGACGATGTTCTGCGGCGTCATCGGCTTCAGGATCACGGTGTAGACCACCGCGTAGCCAACGAAGGTGGCCAGCGTCAGCCCCATCGTCAGCGGGTTGACCCAGAACCACAGGATCGCGCAGCCGACGGCGCACAGCAGCGCCGAGAACGCCAGCGTGTGGCGATCGGCCAACTCACCCTTGGCGGTGGGCCGCCAGGCGGTGCGTTTCATGCGGCGGTCGATCTCGCCTTCGACCAGGCAATTGAACGCGGCCGCTGCGCCGGCCACCAGCCAGATGCCGACCGTGGCGGCCAGCAGCACGCGCCAGTCCGGCCAGCCTGGCACGGCCAGCAGCATGCCGATCACGGCGCAGAAGACGATCAGCTGCACCACGCGCGGCTTGGTCAGCGCGTAGTACTGCGCCCAGCGGGACGGGGGTGAAGGCAAGGTGGTCGAAGACACGGTCGTGTTCATTGTGGCGCGGGGTGGCGCATGGCCGCGGCGGCCCGGGCGGGAGACGAATCGGCGGCGGCGCGCACCTGCAGCGACACCAGCAGCAGCACCAGCGCCGCAGCGCCGCCGGTGTGCATCAACGCAGCGGCGAGCGGCCACTGCAGCACGACGTTGGCCGCGCCGCTTCCGGCCTGCCAGGCCGTCAGCAACAGCAGCGCCTGGGCCGCGCGGCGCGCCGCACCGCCTGGCTGGCGCCACAGCGCGGCGGCCAGGGCGAGCAGCGCCGCCACCAGCACCAGCGCGAAGACACGGTGGGCCCAGTGGATCGCGACCAGCGCCTCCGCCGGCAGGAAACCGCCCTCGCCGGCCCGGCCCAGGTGACGCAGGATGGTGAAGCCCTGCGTCGCGTCCATCGCCTCGGGCCACCACTGGCCGTTGCACTGCGGGAAGCCCTGGCAGGCGAGCACCGCGTAGTTGGTGCTGACCCAGGCGCCGAGCAGCACCTGCATCACCAGCAGCAGCAAGGCCCCGGCCAGCAGCGCGCGGGTAGCGCCCGTCAAGGCCAGTGCCTGTTGCCGGTAGCGCTGGACCTGGACCATCAACAAGGCCAGCAGCACCAGGCCGCCGAACAGGTGCAGCGTGACGATCGCGGGGTACAGCTTCAGCGTCACCGTGTACTTGCCGAACAGGCCTTGCACGACGACCCAGGCCAGGGTCAGCCCCGGCCAAGCCAGCGAGAACGGCAGCTCGCGCCGCGCCCGCACGCTGATGACCAGCAGGGCCACGATCAGCGCGCCGACCGTCATCGCCAGGTAGCGGTGGATCATCTCGATCCAGGCCTTGTACTGGGTGACCGGGCCGGTGGGCTGCTGGGCTTCGGCGTGCGCGATCTGCGCGCTGGCGGCCAGAGGGCTGGCCTCGCCGTAGCAGCCGGGCCAGTCCGGGCAGCCCAGGCCCGAGTCCGTCAGCCGGGTGAAGGCGCCGAAGACCACCAGGTCGAAGGTCAGGAACAGCGTCAGCAGCGTCAAGGCGGCGCGGCGTGCCGACGGCCCATCGCCGCGATGGCGCCAGGCCCACCAGGCCAGCGGCACCAGCGCCAGGCCGGCGGCCAGCATCAGCAGGTGCAGAGCCGGTGAAAAATCCACCGCCGCGACGGCGCCGTTCATCTCAATGCTCCCGGCCCGGCCGGTCCCAGAAGGCCGAGGCGCGCAGCAGCCGGTCCAGGTCCTTGAAGAAGCGCTTGGGCTCCAGCGCCGCAGGCGCGCGCATCATCCATTCGCCCATCGGGTCGACCAGGTACAGGTGGTCGTCGAGTGCCTGGCCGGCGGCCGGCGCGAGCCAGCGCGCCAGTGCCTCGCGCGGCACCCGCAGCATCAGCGTCGGCGAGTCGCCCTCGGCCATCGCGCGGGCGATCGGCTCGCGCAGCGGTGCGTCGTCGGTCACCAGCCAGACGCGGTCGATGCGCCCGCGTTCGCGGCCCGCCATCTCGCGCAGCTGGCGCTGCTCGAACAGATGGTCTTCGCAACGCTTGTCGCACTGGCCGTCAGCGACGACGACGAGCAGCCATTGGCCGGCCAGGTCGGCGCTCTTGACCGGGCGGCCCTGCAGGTCGTGCAGCCCCAGGTCGGCGGGCATGCTGCGCGTGGGCTGGATCAGCTCGGCGTAGTTGTTGCGCGCGTTCGGCCGCCAGACGTAGTAGGTGAAGTACGACAGCAGCACCGGTGCGGCACAGGCCAGCAGCACCAGCAGCGCGGTGAAGCGGCCTCGCGGGCGGGCGGGCGGTGCGTCGTCGGGCAGCCGCGGCGTCGGGCCACTGTGCACGGTCAGCGCCATCGGGTCAGTCGGGACCGGCGGCAGGCTGGCGCCGCCTTGGTCGGATGAGTTGGAACCAGACATACAGTCCTGCGGTGAGGGCACAGAATGCAAACCACTGTGCCGCGTAGCCGTAATGCTTGTGCACGTCGACGGCGGGCATCGGCCAATCGCGCAGCAAGCCGTCCTTGGCGTTGCCCGGTTGGTCCAGCTCGGCGATGGCGAACGGCCGCAGGGCCGTGTTCACCCGGGCCGCCTCGTCGGCGAAGTCGAGATTTTGCCGGATCGCGCCCGAGGCCTCGGCGCCCAGGGCTGTCAGGCGCGACGGCCAGGTGACGATGCGGCCTTCGAGCTGCACCTCGCCCTCGGCGGTGCGGTAGGGCGCGATGCGCGTGCGGTCGAGCATGTCGCGCGGCAACCAGCCACGCTGCACCAGCACCGCGTCGCCCGCAGGCAGCTTCAGCGGCGTCAGCACGAAGAAGCCAGGCCGGCCCTGCATCTGCCGGTTCTCGAGGTAGACGGTGTACTGCGGCAACCACTGCCCCTGCAGCGTGATGCGGCGATAGCGCTGACGCTCGGCCTCGGCCTCATCGGCCGGCAGCGCGGTGGCGGGCAGGGCCGGCGCATCGGCCTGCGCCTCGATCGCCGCCTGCAGCGCCCGCTTCTGCGCCGCCCGATCGAGCTGCCACCAGCCCAGCCGCGCCGTCAGCGCCATCAGGGCCAGCGCAGCCAGCAGGATCAACCAGCGCGGCCGGGCTGCCGACGCAGGGGTCTGTTCAGCGGCAATGGGAGGCGGGTTCATCGGGCGGGTGAAATAATCAAGCGATGAAAGTGTTCATCGTGCTGGCACTGCTGGCGATTCTTGCGGCGTTGGCCGGCGCCGGCCTGTTCATGCTGCGACGCGGCCAGGCCCCTGGGGGTTCCACCCACACGCCGGCCCAGCCGGACAAACGCATGGCCTGGGCGCTGGCGCTGCGGGTGGGCTTGTCGGTCGCGTTGTTCCTGATCATCCTGCTGGCCTACCAGCTGGGTTGGATCCGCCCGAGCGGCTTGCCGCTGCAGCCCTAGCGCGCTGCGCCTACGCTCCAACGACAAAGCGCCGCAACAAGCGGCGCTTTGTTTTGTGGGCAAGGCCGGCGCAAGCACCGGCCCGCTCCCAGAGTCGGCCAGGCTCAGAGCCAGTACACGACGATGTACAGGCCAAGCCAGACCACGTCGACGAAGTGCCAGTACCAGGCGGCGCCTTCGAAGCCGAAGTGTCGGGTCGGCGTGAAGTGGCCCTTGCCCAGGCGCAGCGTGATGAACAGCAGCATCAGCATGCCGACGAACACGTGGAAGCCGTGGAAGCCGGTCAGCATGAAGAAGGTCGAGCCGTAGATGCCGGAGGTGAGCTTCAGGTTCAGCTCGTGGTAGGCATGGATGTACTCGTAGGCCTGGAAGCCGAGGAAGGTCACGCCCAGCAGCACCGTCACCCACATCCACAGGATGGCCTTGGAGCGATGTGCGGCAATCAGCGCGTGGTGCGCGATCGTCAGCGTGACGCCCGAGGTCAGCAGGATCGCGGTGTTCAGCGTCGGGATCGGCCACGGGCCCATCGTCGTGAACGCCGCCACCGTGCCAGCGGGCGATGCGGTGTTGCCCGGAGCGGTGCTCGGCCAGATGGCCTTGAAGTCCGGCCACAGCAGCGAGTTTTCCAGGCTGCCCAGCGACGGCACCGAGTGGATGCGGGCCCAGTACAGCGCGCCGAAGAAGGCGGCGAAGAACATCACCTCCGAGAAGATGAACCAGCTCATGCTCCAGCGGAACGAGACGTCGATGCGGTCGGAGTACTGGCCCCCTTCACTTTCGCCGATCGCGTCGCCGAACCAGAAGTACAGCGTGCCCAGCCACAGCGCCAGGCCGGCGAGCAGCGAGTAGGCGCCCCAGCCGTGGCCGTTGACCCATTGGCCCGCGCCCAGGATCACGAAGAACAGGCCGAGGGCGGCCATCGCCGGGTGACGCGATGGACCCGGAACGAAGTAATAGGGCGTTGCCCCGTGGTTGCTCGCTGCGGACATGTATTGCTCCTCGAACCGAAAGAACCGCGTTGTTGTTGCTTGTCAGGGTGTCGACGCTCAGCCCGCGACGCCGCTGCCAATGATCCACTTGACCAGCACGACCAGGGTCAGCACGAACAGCACCGCGCCGATGACGCCGGCGATGATGACGTGGACCGGGTTGAGCTGGCTGACATCTTCTTCGTAGCCCTTGCCCTTGCGGATGCCCAGAAACGACCAGGCGACCGCCCGCATCGTGCCCAGGAACGATCCCTTGCGGGCCGTCGCGGCACGCAGGCCGTCGTCATCGGGCGTGTCCGGACTCATGACTTCACTTCCATTGGCGCACCGCCGGCCGCGGGCACCAGGGCCGCTGCCTTCGGCGCCGCCGGCACCTTGCCGCCGACTTCGAAGAACGTGTACGACAAGGTGATCGTGGTCACGTCCTTCGGCAGCTGCGGGTCGACATAGAACACGACCGGCCACTGTTTGGCTTCGCCCGGCTGCAGCGTGTACTCGTTGAAGCAGAAGCATTCGAGCTTGTTGAAATGCGCCGCGGCCTGGTGCGGCGCATAGCTCGGGATCGCCTGCGCCGCCATCGCGCGCGTCTGCTTGTTGCGGAACTCGTACATCACCGTGGCCAGCTCACCCGGGTGCACCTGCACCGATGCGACCGCAGGCTTGAAATCCCACGGCCCGTGGGCGTTGGCGTCGAACTCGATGGTGATGCTGCGCGAGGCGTCGATCTGGGTGTTGGCGGGGCGCTCACGCTTGCCGCCGTTCTCGCCCAGGCTCAACACGTTGATGCCCAGCGCTTCGCAGATGTGCTTATACAGCGGCACCAGCGCGTAGCCGAAGCCGAACATCGCCGCCGTCACGACCAGCAGCTTGCCGACCATCTGGCGATGGTCGCGCCGCATGCCGGACACCTTGGAGAGCCAGGACGACTTCATGACCGAGAACCTGTGCGCAACCGGTTCAGGGGCCGAGATACTTGATCTTGGCGAAGAAGCCGAGTGCGAACACCACCGCTACCGACGCCAGGATCCAGGCCAGGCGGCGGTTCGCGCGTTGTTGCTCCGGGGTGAGTGCCATGGTGGTCAAGCGATGCGGGCGACGAAGGTTCCGGTCAACCGATCACGCGGGTCGCCGTGGCGTCCAGCTTGGGCGGGTTCTCGAAGGTGTGGAACGGCGCCGGCGACGGCACTTCCCATTCCAGACCTTCGGCACCGTCCCACGGCTTCTGCGGTGCCGGCTCGCCCTTGCCGCGCATCATCGGCACGACGACGAACAGGAAGAAGTACACCTGCATCAGACCGAAGCCGAACGCGCCGATCGACGCGATCTCGTTGAAGTCGGCGAACTGCATCGGGTAGTCGGCATAACGACGCGGCATGCCGGCCAGACCCAGGAAGTGCATCGGGAAGAAGGTCACGTTGAAGAAGATCAACGAACCCCAGAAGTGGATCTTGCCGCGCGTCTCGGAGTACATCACGCCGGTCCACTTCGGGCCCCAGTAGTAGACGCCCGCGAACAGCGCATACAGCGAGCCGGCCACCAGCACGTAGTGGAAGTGGGCGACGACGTAGTAGGTGTCCTGCAGCTGCTGGTCGACCGGTGCCATCGACAGGATCAGGCCGGTGAAGCCGCCCATCGAGAACACGAACAGGAAGCCGACCGCAAACAGCATCGGCGTCTCGAAGGTCATCGAGCCACGCCACATCGTGGCCACCCAGTTGAAGATCTTCACGCCCGTGGGCACCGCGATCAGCATCGTCGCGTACATGAAGAACAGCTGGCCCGTCACCGGCATGCCGGTGGTGTACATGTGGTGCGCCCAGACGATGAACGACAGGATCGCGATCGACGCGGTCGCATACACCATCGAGGTGTAGCCGAACAGCTTCTTGCGGGCGAAGGCCGGGATGATCGCGCTGACGATGCCGAACGCCGGCAGGATCATGATGTAGACCTCGGGGTGACCGAAGAACCAGAAGATGTGCTGGTACATGATCGGGTCACCGCCGCCGGCGGGGTTGAAGAAGCTGGTGCCGAAGTGGCGATCGGTCAGCGTCATCGTGATCGCCCCGGCCAGCACCGGCATCACCGCGATCAGCAGGTAGGCGGTGATCAGCCAGGTCCAGGCGAACAGCGGCATCTTCATCAGCGTCATGCCGGGTGCGCGCATGTTCAGGATCGTGACGATGATGTTGATCGAGCCCATGATCGACGACGCGCCCATGATGTGCATCGCGAAGATGCCGGCGTCCATCGAGGGGCCCATCTGCAGCGTCAGCGGGGCGTAGAGCGTCCAGCCGGCGGCGGGCGCGCCGCCGGGCATGAAGAACGACCCGGCCAGCATGGTGGCCGCCGGGATCAGCAGCCAGAAGCTCAGGTTGTTCATCCGCGCGAAGGCCATGTCCGCCGCGCCGATCTGCAGCGGGATCATCCAGTTCGCGAAGCCGACGAAGGCCGGCATGATCGCGCCGAACACCATGATCAGCCCGTGCATCGTGGTGAACGAGTTGAACAGTTCGGGGTTGAAGAACTGCAGGCCCGGCTTGAACAGCTCAGCGCGGATGCACAGCGCCAGGATGCCGCCGATCATCAGCATCGTGAACGAGAACAACAGGTACATCGTGCCGATGTCCTTGTGGTTCGTCGCGAACAGCCAGCGGCGCCAGCCGTGCGGGTGGTCGTGGTGGCCGTGGTCGTCGTGCGCGTGGCCGCCCGGATGGTCAAGAACTGCGCTCATGGGGATTCCTTGTTTCTCTACGCTGCGCGGTGGCTCACTGACGGGCGGCCAGCACTTCCGAGGGCTGCACGACCTGGCCGGTGTGGTTGCCCCAGTTGTTCTTCGTGTAGGTCACGACGGCCGCAATCTCGGTGTCAGACAGTTGCTTCCACGACGGCATCGCGCCGTTGTTCTGGCCATTCAGCAGCACCTTGACCTGCACCAGCTTGTCGGCGTCGAGCACCTTGGGCGAGCCGTCCAGCGGCTTGATCGGGCCAGCGCCCTTGCCGTCGGGGCGGTGGCAGACCGCGCAGTTGGCCGTGTAGACCTTTTCGCCGCGGGCCATCAGGTCGGGTTGCGTCCAGACCTTGTTCGGGTCGTCCGCCTTGGCGGCCATCTTCTTCTTCTCGCCGGCCACCCACTTGGCATAGTCTTCTTGCGACAGCACACGCACATGGATCGGCATGTAGGCGTGTTCCTTGCCGCACAGCTCGGCGCACTGGCCGTAGAAGTCGCCGGTCTTCTCGGCCTTGAACCAGGTGTCGCGCACGAAGCCGGGGATCGCGTCTTGCTTGACCGCGAAGGCCGGCACCATCCAGGCGTGGATCACGTCGGCGGCGGTGGTGATGATGCGAACCTTCTGGTTCACCGGCACCACCAGCGGGTTGTCCACGCGCAGCAGGTAGTCGTCACCCTGCGGCGTGCCGGCGTCGGACAGCTCGCGCTGCGACACGTCGAGAGTGGACAGGAACGAAATGCCGGCGCCGTCACCCTTGAGGTAGTCGTAGCCCCACTTCCACTGGTAGCCGGTGGCCTTGATGGTCAGGTCGGCGTTGGTGGTGTCCTTCTGCGCGACGACCGTCTTGGTGGCCGCGAAGCCCATGGCCGTGACGATCACGAAAGGGACGATGGTCCACGCGATTTCGACCGCCACGCTTTCGTGGAAGTTCGCGGACTTGGCGCCCTGCGACTTGCGGTGGCGCAGGATCGAATAGAACATCACGCCGAAGACGGCGATGAAGATCACCACGCAGACCATCATGATCCAGTAGTGCAGCGTGTGCACATCACTGGCGATGCGGGTGACGGGCGGGTGCAGATCGAGCTGGTTGACCGCAGGGCCGCCAGGCAAGTCGTTGACCGCGAGGACCGCCGTCGACGCCAGGCCGGCCGCGAGCGCAAACACGCCCTGTGCGATGCCGTTGCAAAGCTTTGTTGTCATCTTCATCGTCGTCGTCACTTCAGTTCCAAACCCAAACCGCCGTCGATCCGCGCTCGGCGCTGGCTGCAAGAGCCAAGCCGATGCCACGGTGCCGAGGGGCAGAGTGCCCGTCAGACTTCAGGGTTACCGCGAGGGCAACCCGCCGCGTTCATGCTTTGAGCCGCGTCAAAGACAAACGCTTGCGCTGACGGTTCCACGTCAACCTGAGGATTCTAGCCGACGCTATTTGCGCGGCCGGGGGTGGCGCAGCATCAATTTCATGTCGTCCAGGCCGATCTGCGTCTGCGCTTCGACCCGCGGCCCGGCATCGGCCGCGCGGAACGCATGCCCATACACCAACTCGAACGTCAGGGACAGCCGCCCCGCCTCATCGGCCTGCTGCGCCAGCCGCGCCTGCAGAGCGTCGCGCCAGCGCCGCGTGCGCAGCCCCCCGAAGCGCTGGGGCGCGAGGTTCGCACCCAGGCCATGCAGCTCATCGAGCAGAGCCTCGGGCGAGGTGTAGGTCAGGGTCAGCGTCTCCTGGTCCATCACCGGCTCGGCGAAGCCGGTCTCGACCAGCATGTCGCCCAGGTCGTGCATGTCGACGAACGGCGCGTGGGCCTCGCCCCAGTCCGCGGCCTGGTACAGCCCGCGCAGCAGCGCGAGGCTGCCGGGGCCCAGGGTCGAGAACATCAGGAAGCCGTCGGGCGCCAGCGCGCGGCGCCAGTCGCGCAACAACGGCAATGGGTCGGGCGCGAAGTGCAGCCGCATGTTGGACCAGACCAGCGCCGCGGCCGCCGCCGGCACCGCCGGCGCGGCCACCCGCTGCGGCCCGCCGCGCGACCAGCGCCGCCACCACGGTGACGCCGGTGGCTCGGCGCTCATGCCAACGTCGACCACCTGCATCAGCTGCGCGCGCGGATAGGCCTCGGCCAACAGCGCATGGCAGCCACCCGACGCGCCGGACCAGTCCAGCACCTGCTCAGGCTGGCGCTTGATCCATGCCAGCCGCTCGCCCATGCGGCGCGCGGCTTCCTGGTGCAGCCAGGGCGACTCGGGTGCGCGCGCCAGGCGGGCCAGGGCGCGCCGCGCCGCGACGGCGTCAACGCGCGAAGGCAACACGCTAGATGAGGGTGAAGGGTCACTGGGCGCCATGCGGCGGGCAGTATATTGAGCCGCATGTCGCCCTTTACCGGCCCGGCCTTTGCGCGATGGCGACTGCCAGCCCCCTGCGGGGTCTGCGGCACCTGGTCGCAGCCGGCCGGCCTGTGCGCCGACTGCCTGCGCCGCTTCGCAGCCGCCACCACGCGCTGCACCCGCTGCGCGTTGCGCGTGCCGCCCGAGGTGAGCCTGTGCGGCGACTGCATTCGCGAGCTGCCCCTGTTCGAGCGCACGGTCGCGGCCTTCGACTACGCCTTCCCGTGGGACCACGCGATCGCGGCGTTCAAGTTCAGAGGCGAGTTGCAGTGGTCGGCGCCACTGGCGCGCGCGCTGGCCCATGCCGCGCAAGGCCATGGCCAGGCGGTCGACTACGTGACCGCGGTGCCGCTGGCCGACAGCCGCCTGCGCACGCGCGGCTACAACCAGGCCTGGGAGATCGCGCGCCGCTGCGCAGCCACGCTCGGCCTGCCGGCGCGGCACGACCTGCTGCACCGCCTGCGCGACACGCCGCAGCAGATGCAGCTGAAACGCGACCAGCGCGATGCCAACCTGCGCGGCGCATTCATGCCGGGCGACGCCAACGCAAGGCGCGCGGTGCAGGGCCGCTGCGTCGCGCTGGTCGACGATGTGATGACCACCGGCACCACCGCCAACGAAGCGAGCCGGGCCTTGCTTGAGGCTGGCGCGCGCAGCGTGCACCTGTGGGTGCTGGCCCGCACCGAACGGGACACGGCGCCCGCCGACGCGACAATCGCCTGATGTTTCGCATCGTCCTGGTCCAGCCCGAAATCCCGCCCAACACCGGCAACGTGATCCGCCTTGCCGCCAACACCGGTTGCGAGCTGCACCTGATCGAGCCGCTGGGTTTTTCGATGGACGACAAGCTGCTGCGCCGCGCCGGGCTGGACTACCACGAGTTCGCGCCGGTCAAGCGCCACGCCGATTGGAACGCGTTCGTGCAATCCATCGGTGCCGACACCCTGCCCGCGCGCTTCTTCGCGTTCACGACCCACGCCACGCGGGCGCCGACCGACATCGCCTGGCAAGCGGGGGACACGCTGGTGTTCGGTTGTGAGACGGCCGGCCTGCCGCCGGCACTGCGCGAGCAGTTTCCCACCGAGCAACGCGTGCGCTTGCCGATGCGGCCCGGCCAGCGCAGCCTGAACCTCAGCAACGCCGTGGCGGTGGCGGTGTTCGAGGCCTGGCGCCAGTGCGGCTTCGCAGGCGCGGCGTGAGCCGCCCGATCAGGCCTCAGCGCGCGGGTCGCGCTGCAGCAGCTGTTCGACCGCGACGCGCGCGGTCGCAGCGCCACTGACCACCGCATACACCGCCTCGGCCACCGGCATGTCGACCTGCAGCGCGCGCGAGCGCTCGATCACCGTGCCCAGGCTGTAGGCGCCCTCGGCCACATGGCCCAGGTGCGACAAGCCCTGCTCGGTCGATTCGCCCTGCGCCAGCAGCAGGCCCAGTTTGCGGTTGCGCGACAGGTCGCCGGTGGCGGTGAGCACCAGGTCGCCGAGCCCCGTCAGGCCCATGAAGGTCTCTGCCTGCGCGCCCATGCGGGTGCCCAGGCGGGTCATTTCGGCCAGACCGCGCGTGACCAGTGCGGCGCGGGCGTTGAGCCCGAGCCCCAGCCCATCGGAAATGCCGGTGGCAATCGCCAGCACGTTCTTGACCGCACCACCGATCTCGACGCCGACCGGGTCGGCCGAGGTGTAGATGCGCAGCGCGCCGTGGTGAAAGGCATCGACCACCTGCTGCGTCAACGACGGCTCGAAGCTCGCCGCGACCAAGGCGGTCGGCAGGCCTGCCGCCACCTCCTGCGCAAAGCTCGGGCCCGACAACACACCCGCCGCGGCCTGCGGCAACACGGCCGCCGCGACCTCGTGGCCGAGCAGGCCGGTGCCGGCTTCGAAACCCTTGCACAGCCAGATCACGCGGGCCTGGGCCGGCAGGCGGGCCAGCGTGCTGCGCAAGCCCGCCATCGGCGTGGCAACGATCGTCAGGCCCTGCGCGCCATGCGCCACCGCGGCATCGAAATCCGCCGTGACGGCCAGGCTGTCGGGCCACGGCAGGCCCGGCAGGTAGCGGGTGTTGCAGCGCTCGGCGGCCATCTGCGCCGCCTGGGCCGCATCACGCGCCCACAACAACACCTCGTGCCGGCGCGCGGCGGCCATCGCCAGGGCGGTGCCCCAGGCGCCTGCGCCGAGAAACGCCAGCCTCATGCCGCTGTCGACGCGAGGATCAAACTCAGTTGATCGACGGCTCGCCGCCGCCGTTGGCCTGCGCTTGTTGCTGGGCTTCGAACATGGCCTGGAAGTTCACTTCGGCCAGCAGGATCGGCGGGAAGCCGGCGCGGGTGCAGACGTCCGACACGATGGCGCGCAGGTAGGGGTAGATCATCTGCGGGCAGACCACGCCCAGCACGCCCTGCACTTGCTCGGACGGCAGGTTGCGGATCTCGAAGATGCCGGCCTGCTTGGCCTCTACCAGGAACAGCGTGCGGTCGCCGACCTTGGTCGTGACGGTCGCGGTGACCGAGACCTCGAACATGCCATCGGCGATCGACTCGGCTTGCATGCCGAGCTGGATGTCGACCTGCGGCTGCTGCTGCTCAAGCAGGATCTGCGGCGAGTTGGGCTGCTCCAGCGACAGGTCCTTCAGGTACATGCGCTGCAGCTGGAACACGGGGGTTTGATCTTGCTCGGCCATGATGGGCTTTCGAAAAACGGGTCGATGTAGAAACGACAAAGCCCGCAACCGAGATGGGTGCGGGCTGCAATGCGGATTATGGCGCAGCAACAGACGGGCTCATGGGGGTGCCGACCACCGCGCCCTGCGAGGCGCCGCGCGCCGTTGTCGAACCGAGCCGTCAGGCGGGATGGAGCAGCGGCATCAGGCCGCCGCGCTGGTCGAGATCGAACAGGTCGTCGCAACCGCCCACGTGGGTCTCGCCGATGAAGATCTGCGGCACCGTGCGGCGACCGGTCAACTCGACCATGCGGCTGCGGGCCGAGGGGTCCATGTCGACGCGGATCTCGTCGATGGCCGACACGCCGCGCTGCTTCAGCAAGGCCTTGGCCCGCACGCAGTACGGGCAGACCTGCGTCGTGTACATCACCACCTTGCTCATCGGGGCCACATCGTCAGTTGCAATGCTGCAAATTGTCGCAAGCCGCGGCCGCTTCGATGGCCGGCGCGCAGCAAGACCACGCCGGCGGCGGGCCAAAAGTCACGTCGGGCCCACGGCCCGCGCAAACTTCTGCTGGACGGGGCGCCCCGCTCGACGACCTACTTGCTGGCTTCGACAGGCAGGTTGGCTTCGCGCCAGGCCTTCAGGCCACCGGCCAGGGCCTGCGCATTGGCGTGGCCGGCCTTGCGCAACTGGGCCGCGGCGCGCGTCGCGCGGGCGCCGCTGGCGCACACCACCACCAGCGGCAAGGCCTTGTTGGTGGGCAGGTTGCTGGCGCCGTCGAGCGTCGACAGCGGCACGTTGCGCGAGCCCGCGACATGGCCGGCGGCGTATTCGGCCGGCTCGCAGACGTCGATCACCATCGCCTTCTCGCGGTTGATCAGGCGCACCGCCTCGTTGGCGGAAATGGCGCCGCCCTGCCCGCCGCGTTGCAGCACCGGCCACAGCAGCAAGGCGCCCGACACCAGGGCCATCACAGCCGGAATCCAGTTCTCGATCAGAAAGCTCAGCACGGCGGCACGACCAGGGTCAGGTTGCAAGGGGCGGAATTATAGAATTTGCCGCGTTGCAGCAACCCTTGGCGGCTCTGGCCGTTCCCCCATGTACAAGCTCGTGCTGATCCGCCACGGCGAATCGACCTGGAACCTGGAAAACCGTTTCACCGGCTGGACCGATGTCGAACTGACCGACACCGGGGTGGCCCAGGCCCGCGCCGCCGGCGCCTTGCTCAAGGCCGAAGGCTACGAGTTCGACGTGGCCTACACCTCGGTGCTCAAGCGCGCGATCTGGACGCTGTGGCACTGCCTGGACGCGATGGACCGCACCTGGCTGCCGGTCGTCAACGACTGGCGCCTGAACGAGCGCCACTACGGCGGCCTGCAAGGCCTGAACAAGCTCGACATGGCCAAGCAGTACGGCGACGAGCAGGTGCTGATCTGGCGCCGCAGCTACGACACGCCGCCGCCGCCGCTGAGCGCCGACGACCCGCGCGGCCAGCGCCAGGACGTGCGCTACGCCAAGCTGCAGCCCGACCAGGTGCCGCTGACCGAATGCCTGAAGGACACCGTGGCGCGTGTGCTGCCGTGCTGGGACGAGGTGCTGGCGCCCGCCATCCGCTCGGGCCAGCGGCTGGTGATCGCTGCGCACGGCAACTCGATCCGCGCGCTGGTCAAGTACCTGGACGGCATCAGCGACGCCGACATCGTCGGGCTGAACATCCCGAACGGCATCCCGCTGGTCTATGAACTCGGCGCCGACCTGAAGCCGATCAAGAGCTACTACCTGGGCGATGCCGACGCGGTGGCCAAGGCCGCCGCAGCGGTGGCCAACCAAGGCAAGAAGGCCTAACCCGGCGCGTCCTCGGACAGCGCCTGCTGGATCTCGTCGCGCAGGTGCGCGGCGAGTGCGCGCCGGTCGGCGTGGCTGCTGCCTTCGCTGAGCAGAAAGCGCAGCTTCACGCCCAGGCCCTGCGCACACACCACGCGCCACATGCTGTGCACCAGCGTCATCTGGTTGATGTAGCAAGCCGAGCTGCTGAAACGCTCGCCCGGCTCGTGGTAGCGCAGCACCACCGGCTGGACCGGCACTTGGCACCCGATCGCCGCCTGCAGCAGGTTGGCATGAAAAGGCAGCACGGTTTCGCCGGCCCCGGTGGTGCCTTCGGGAAACACCGCCACCGTCTCGCCGCGGCCCAGCGCCGCGGCCACCTCGTGCACCACGCGCAGCGCGTCGCGCTTGCGCTCACGCTCGATGAACAGCGTGCCGACCGAGCGGATCAACCAGCCCAGCAGCGGCCAGCGCAGCACGTCGGCCTTGGAGACGAAGCGTGCATGCGGGCAGGCCGCGTGGATCACCGCGATGTCGAGCCACGACACATGGTTGGA
This sequence comes from Ideonella sp., assembly GCF_041914305.1. Lineage (NCBI taxonomy): Bacteria > Pseudomonadati > Pseudomonadota > Betaproteobacteria > Burkholderiales > Sphaerotilaceae > Ideonella > Ideonella sp. The sequence continues at coordinate 159,859 of NZ_JAYSDQ010000015.1, read as the reverse complement.
CACCAGCAGCGCGGCGCCCGGGCGCGGCTTGCCCTCGATCTGCAGCGAGATGCCGAGCAGGCGCAAGGCCTTCGCGCTCCACCACTGCACCTTACGCGCGCGCGCCGCGGCGTCGAGCGAGCGAAAGCGCAAGGCCACGATCGCCATGCCATGCAGCAGGTGCGCGATGCCGCGCAGCAGGCGCCAGAGGCCGACGCTGGCGCGGATCACCGCTCGAATCACTGCGCGGCGTGAGCCTGGTAGGCCACTGTGCCCGCCACCAGCGTGGCACGCACCCGGCCCGGCAGCGCCATGCCGGTCGATGCGAAGTCGAACGGCGTGTGCTTGCCCTGGCTTTGCAGCTCGGCCGGGCGGACCGACCAGGTCGCGGCCGGATCGAACACGCAGACATCGGCGACACCGCCCTCCACCAACCGGCCAGCGCTGCTGGCCAGCGAGCCGAGCGCGTCGCCCAGCACAGCGACCGGCAGGCTGGTGACGCGGGCCAGCGCGGCCGACAGGTCGAGCCTGGCATCGGCGCCCCACTTCAGCGCCAGGCTCAGCAGCAGCTCCAGCCCGGTCGCGCCCGGCTCGGCCTCGCCGAAAGGCAAGGTCTTCGCGTCGGCGTCGACCGGCGTGTGATCGGACACCAGCGCGTCGACCGTGCCATCCGCCAGCGCGGCGCGCAAGGCGTCGCGATCGGCCGGTTGGCGCAGCGGCGGCGACAGCCGCATCGACGAGTTGAAGAAACCGATGTCGACATCGGTCAGGTGCAGCGAGTTGATGCTGACGTCGGCTGTGACCTTCAGCCCCTCGGCCTTGGCCGCCCGCACCAGCGCCACGCCGGCCGCGCTCGACAGCCGGCACAGGTGCACCCGTGCGCCAGTGGCACGCATCAGTTCGAAGATCGTGTGCAGCGCGATCGTCTCGGCCGCCACCGGCACGCCCGACAGACCCAGCCGCGTGGCCACCGCGCCGCTGGCGGCAACACCCTTGCCGAGGAACCCGTCTTGCGGCCGCAGCCAAACCGTGTAGCCGTAGGTCGCCGCGTACTGCAGCGCACGCCACAGCACCAGCGTGTCCTGGATCGGCACCTCGGCCTGCGAGAAGCCGACGCAGCCGCTTTCGGTCAGCTCGGCCATCTCGGTCAGCACCTCGCCGTTCAGGCCGCGCGTCAGGGCGCCGAGCGGGAACAGGCGGCACAGGCTGAGCTTGCGGGCGCGGAACTTCAGCATGTCGACCAGGCCCGGCTCGTCGAGCGCCGGGTCGGTGTCGGGCGGGCAGACCAGGCTGGTCACGCCGCCGGCCGCCGCCGCATTGAGCTCGCTTTCGAGCATGCCCTCGTGCTCGTGCCCCGGCTCGCGCAGGCGCGCCGCCAAGTCGACCAGCCCCGGCGCGACGATGCAGCCGGTGGCATCGATCACGCGCGCCGATTCGAACTCGGCCGGCACGCGGCCAATGCCGACGATGCGCCCCGCAGCCACCGCCACATCGGCGATCTCGTCGCGGCCCGACGCCGGGTCGACCACGCGGCCGTTCGAAACAAGAATCTTCATAGGTCTTCGCTCAAGCTTCGTTGCCAGCAATGATCGACATCACGGCCATGCGCACCGCGATACCGAAAGTCACCTGCGGCAGGATCACGCTGTGCGTGCCGTCGGCCACCGACGAATCGATCTCGACGCCGCGGTTGATCGGGCCCGGGTGCATCACGATCGCGTCGGGCTTGGCCAGCGCAAGCTTGTCGTCGGTCAGGCCGTAGTTCTTGAAGAACTCGCCGGCGCTGGGCAGCATCGCGCCGCTCATGCGCTCGTTCTGCAGCCGCAGCATGATGATCACGTCGGCGCCGCGGATGCCCTCGGCCATGTCGTGGCACACGCGCACACCCATCTGCGCCAGGTCGCCCGGTACCAGCGTCTTCGGGCCTACGGCGCGGATCTCGGGCACGCCCAGCGTCGTCAGCGCATGGATGTCCGAGCGGGCCACGCGCGAGTGCACGATGTCGCCGACGATTGCCACCGTCAGGTTGGAAAAGTCTTTCTTGAAGTGCCGGATCGTGTACATGTCCAGCAAGCCTTGCGTCGGGTGCGCGTGGCGGCCGTCACCGGCATTCACCACGTGCACATGCGGTGCGCAGTGCTGGGCGATCAGGTACGGCGCGCCGGACTCGCTGTGCCGCACGACGAACATGTCGGCGTGCATGGCGCTGAGGTTGGCGATCGTGTCGAGCAGGCTCTCGCCCTTGGACGCGCTGGACTTGGCGATGTCGAGATTGATCACGTCGGCGCTCAGGCGCTTGGCGGCGATCTCGAAGGTCGTGCGGGTGCGGGTCGAGTTCTCGAAGAACAGGTTGAACACGCTCTTGCCACGCAGCAGCGGCACCTTCTTCACCTCGCGGTCGTTGACCGACAGGAAGGTGCCCGCGGTGTCCAGGATGTGCGTCAACACGGCCCGCGGCAGGCCCTCGATCGACAACAGGTGGATCAGCTCGCCGTGGCTGTTCAGCTGGGGGTTGCGGCGCGACAGCATGTCAGTACCGCCCGGCCGTTCCGAAGGTGCTGACGGCCCCGTCGGGGGGCAGCGAACGAAGTGGGCGTGCGGGTCTCATGTCAGCGGGTCGTCCTTGACGGAAAAAGTGAAGCGGCCGTCGTCCTGCCGAGCCAGCGACAGGCGCTGGCTGGCCGGCAGGGCAACGCGGGCTGCGGCATAGGCCGCGGCGATGGGCAGCTGGCGCCCCCCACGATCGACCAGCACCGCCAGCTCGACGCTGGCCGGGCGGCCGAAATCAAACAGCTCGTTGATCACGGCGCGGATGGTTCGGCCGGTGTAGAGCACATCGTCGATCAGCAGGATGTGGCGGCCATCGATCTCGAACGGCAGGTGCGTGGCGTCGGTGCCCGAGGCCAGGCCGCGCTCGCCAAAATCGTCTCGGTGCAGGGTGCTGGAGATCACGCCGTGCGCGCCGGCCAGGCCCAGGTCGGCCTGCAGACGCTCGGCCAGCCAGGCGCCGCCCGACCAGATGCCGACCAGCGACGTCTCGGGTTTGAGCAGGCCGCGCACACCCTGGCGCAACTCGGCGTACAGGGCCTCGGCATCGAGCAGCAAGGTCGTCATCAGGGCATCTCGCGAAAGAATTGGTCCAGGATCAGCGCCGCGGAGGCCGCGTCCAGGTCGGCCGCGCCCGCGGCCCGCGCCTCGGTCGTCGTGTAGCGCTCGTCGACCTCGTGCACCGGCAGCTTGAAGCGGCCGTGCAGCTGGCGGGCGAAGCGCCGCGCGCGGTGGGTATTGTCGTGCTCGGCACCGTCGGGATGGAAGGGAACGCCGACGACCAGCGCGTCGGGCTGCCATTCGGCGATCAGCGCCGCGATGGCCGCGAATCGCGCATCGCCCTCGGCGGCGATGGTCTTCAGCGGCCGCGCCTGGCGCAGCACCAGCGAACCGCCGGCCACCCCGACCCGCCTGACACCAAAATCAAAAGCAAGGAAGGATTGTTCGGCCGCGCGAGCGCCGCCGCTCACGCGTGCCCCGCCTCTTGCGACAGCATGCGCGGGTCGATGCCCAGCAGCGCCAGCGCGCGGTCGTAGCGCTCGGCCACCGGCGTGTCGAAGATGATCCCGGGCTCCGCGTCGACGGTCAGCCAGCCGTTGCGGCCGATCTCGTCTTCGAGCTGGCCGGCCGACCAGCCGCTGTAGCCCAGCGTCACCAGCACCCGCTTCGGGCCCTGGCCGTGCGACATCGCTTCGAGCACGTCCTTGCTGGTGGTCATTTCGAGCCCGCCGGGCACCTGCAGCGTCGAGCTGAAGCCCTGGGCATCGCCACCTTGGGGCTCGTGCAGCACGAAGCCCCGCTCGGTCTGCACCGGGCCGCCAAAGTAGACCGGCTGCTCGGCCAGATCGTTGCCCTCGAGGCTCAGGTCGACCTTTTCGAACAGGTTGGCCAGCGTGATGTCGATCGGCTTGTTGATCACCAGACCGAGGGCGCCCTTGTCGCTGTGCTCGCACAGGTAGACCACGGCGCCCGAGAAGGTGTCGTCGGCCATGCCGGGCATGGCGATCAGGAACTGATTGGTGAGGTTGATGCCTTCCGACGCCATGCCGACATTCTATTTCAGCCCCTCCGAAAGTCCGGCGGCTTTCATCCAGGGCGGCAGCAGGGTGGCACCCCGGGCCGCCGGAGCGGCGACACTGTGGTGATGACGCCCACCACCCCCGTGCTGGACCGCGCGCTGGTCTGGTTTCGCCGTGACCTGCGCGCCGACGACCACGCCGCGCTGTACGCCGCCTGCCGAGGCGCGCGCCAGGTGTATGCGGTCTTCGTCTTCGACACCGACATCCTCGCGCCGCTGCCGCGGGCCGACCGGCGCGTCGAGTTCATTCGCGACAGCCTGGTCGACCTGGATGCGCAGCTGCGGGCGCTCGGCCAATCACATGGGGTGCCGGATGTCGGCCTGATCGTGCGCCAGGGCCACGCGGTCGACGAGGTGGCGCGGCTGGCCGGGCAATTGCGGGTACAGGCGGTCTACGCCGCCCACGACGACGAGCCGGCGGCGCTGGCCCGCGACGCTGCGGCGCGCGGGGTGCTGGCCGACGCCGGCCGCTCGCTCTACACGGTCAAGGACCACGTGATCTTCGAGCGTGACGAGGTGATGACGGCCACCGGCACGCCCTACAGCGTGTTCACCCCCTACAAGAACGCCTGGCTGAAGAAGGTCGACAGCTTCTACCTGCGCGCCTACCCGGTGGCGCGCCATGCGGCCAGCCTGGCCCGCTGGCCCGACGCAGCCGGCGACCCCGGGGTGCCGAGCCTGGTCGACATCGGCTTCGAGACCACCGACCTGCACACGCTCCGGCTGCCCAGCGGCAGCACCGGCGCGGACGAGCTGCTCGACGACTTCCTGCAGCGGATCGACGACTACGGCCGTGCGCGCGACTTTCCGGCCGTCAAAGGCCCCAGCTACCTCGGGGTGCACCTGCGCTTCGGCACGGTGTCGATCCGCCGGCTGGCGCGCGAGGCCTGGCAGCGTGTGCAGGCCGCCTCGCCGGGGGCCGAGGTGTGGTTGTCCGAGCTGATCTGGCGCGATTTCTACCACCAGGTGCTGCACCACCACCCGCGCGTGGTCGGCCATGCCTTCAAGCCCGAGTACGACGCGATCAAGTGGGAGCACGGCAAACATGCCGACGCGCTGTTCGCCGCCTGGTGCGAGGGCCGCACCGGCTACCCGCTGGTCGACGCGGCGATGCTGCAGCTGCGCCTGACCGGCTACATGCACAACCGGCTGCGCATGGTCAGCGCCAGTTTCCTGGTCAAGGACCTGGGGCTGGACTGGCGCCGCGGCGAGGCCTGGTTCGCCCAGTGGCTGAACGATTTCGACCTGGCCGCCAACAACGGCGGTTGGCAGTGGGCCGCGTCCACCGGCTGCGATGCGCAGCCGTACTTCCGCATCTTCAACCCGTTGTCGCAGAGCGAAAAGTTCGACCCCGAGGGCCGCTTCATCAAGCGCTACCTGCCGGTGCTGGCCGGGCTCGACGCGCCGGCGATCCACGCACCGTGGAAGGCCAAGCCGCTGGAGCTGCAGGCCGCAGGGCTGGTGATCGGCCGCGACTACCCCGAGCCCATCGTCGACCACGACATCGCGCGCCAGCGGACCCTGGAGCGCTTCGCGGTCGCGCGCCGCACCTGAAGACCCGGCCGCGCAGCCTCGTCAGGCCGCAGTGGTCAGTGCTTGTCGTCGACCCAGCCGAGCTTCTTCAGGCCGTTCACGATGCCGGTGACGGTGGTCTCGAAGTCACCGCCATCGCCACGCTTGGCGTTGAAAAAGCCGTGGTTGCGGCCGGGGAAGGCCTGCACGGTGACCTCGCCGCCGCCCAGCGCGCGTGAACGGTCGCGGAACTCGGTGACCTGCGAGAACGGCACCACCTTGTCGGCCGTGCCATGGAAGATCCAGGTCGGCGGCAGCGTGGCGTCCATCAGCACCGTGGGCGAGAGCTGGCGCCGCTGTTCGACCGGCACCGGCCGATCGTAGCGCTCGAGGTTGAGCGGCGGGTTCATCAAGAACAAGGCCTGCGGACGTGGGCTGACGCTCAGGTCGTCGCTGGGGTCGTCCAGCGGGTTGGCGGGCGCCGGCTTGCCGGCCACCACCGGCGCATTGGCCACCGCGGCCATGGCCGCCAGGTGGCCGCCGCTGGAGCCGCCGCCGGCGCCGATGCGCTGCACGTCGCAGCCCAGTTGGGCGGCCTTGGCCCGCACATAGCGCAAGGCCGAGCGGGCGTCCTGCACTGCGCGCAGGGGCAGGTCATCGCCGTCGCGCATCAGGCGGTATTGCACGCTGATGCCGATCACGCCCACGTCGGCCAGCTTCTGCGCATAGGCCATGAACTGCTTGGGGTCGCCACTGCGCCAGGCGCCGCCGTGGAAGAACAGCACGCACGGCCGCAGGCCCGGAAACCGCTCGGGCTCGGGCCGCGCGAAATGCATCTTCAGTTTGGCATCGGGGGTGGTCTTGTAGATCACCACCGCGGCGCGGCTGAGGGCCGAGCCGCCCGGGGCCACGGGCGCCGGGGCGGCGTTTGCCGCAGGGGCGGGTGCCGGGCCTGGCGCAGGGCCGGGCGGCACCGCCGGCGCAGGGCTCGACGGGCTTCGCGCCACGGGCGGCGCGGGCGCCACCGGGGTTTCAGGGGCGGCCGCCTGGGCCGCGCCGGCGCCGCCGAGGATGGCGGCCAGCCAACGTTTCCAGCCGCCGCGGTGGCGCGGCGGATCCGAGGGGGTTCGATTCATGGTGGACGGCCCGGCCAAGCCAGGCTCAAAACAAGTCGATGTCGCCGGCCTTCTTGTCGTCTTCAAGCAGGCCCTCGCGCACCAGGGCGGCATGGCAACGCACCTGGTCGCGGCCGTGGTTCTTCGCGAAGTAGACGGCGCGGTCCGCGCGCTCGACGGCGGCGTTGGGCGAATCACCGTTGCGCACGTCGGTGAACCCCACGCTCACGGTGATCTGCTTGACCTGCGGGAAGACATAGCCACGCACCGCTTCGCGGAAGCGTTCGAGCGCGGCCAGCGCGTCTTCTTCGCTGGTGCAGCGCAACAAGACGACGAACTCTTCACCGCCGAAGCGGTAGAGCTGGTCATAGAAACGGAAGCAGCTGCGCATCACCCGCGACAGCAGCAGCAGCACTTCGTCGCCGATCAGGTGGCCGAAGCCGTCGTTGACCTGCTTGAAGTGGTCGATGTCGACCACGCCCAGCCAATAGCTGCCGGCGGCCGCATGGCGCCGGTCGCCGGGCTGGTCGGTCGAGGCCGATCGAGGCACGGCCGAGGCCTTGTAGAAGGTCTCGTCGAAGCTCTTGCGGTTCAGCAGGCCCGTCAGCGTGTCGCGCTCGCTGTAGTCGAGCAGGCCCTGCACGTTGCGGTAGATGCGCAACACGCCCACCAGCAGGCGCTTGAAGTCGTCGTTCAGCGGCTGCTCGGTGACCAGCTCGACCACGCCGATCACCCCGGTGTCGGACGCCAGCGGCAGCAACAAGGTGGTCTGCTTTTCGCCAGTCAGCTCGATTTCGGCCGCGGTCTGCAGGCACTGCAGGCGCTCTGGCCGGTCGGCCAGCAGCGGCAAGGCCCGAGGATCGGCCCAGGACGAATCGGCCCGGGCGGCCACGTCGTCGGCCCCCAGATGGGCCCTCGTCAACCACCGCTCGTCGCCAGAATCGCCGACCACACGGTGAACCGCGACGCTGCACGGATGCAGCAGGTCGCGGATCGACGTCACCAAACTGACGTCCAGCGTGTCGCGGTCGCGCAGGCCGGTGAGTTCGGCCAGTTGGTCAACGATTTGGGCCATGCATCCTGATCAATGGGGCCGCCGCAGCCCCTTCATGCCGGCACCGCGGGTTGTGCATAGGAGCGTACCAGGGCCAGCAAAGCATCTTCATCGTACGGCTTGCCCAGGTAGTGGTCGACCCCCAGTTCCTGCGCGTGTTCGCGGTGCTTTTGCGCGATGCGCGACGTGATCATGATCACCGGCAGGTCTTGCAGGCGGGCATCGTTACGCACGTTGCGCACCAGGTCGAAGCCGTCCATGCGTGGCATCTCGATGTCGCTGAGCATCACGGCCGGCCGCTCGTCGGCCAGCTGTTCCAGCGCATCCAGGCCGTCGCGGGCCAGCACCACGCGGTAGCCTTCGCGCAGCAGCAGGCGCTGGGTCACGCGGCGCACGGTCAGCGAATCGTCGACCACCATCACCAGCGGAGCGCGGTTCTCGTTGCGCGGGATCGCGCCTTCGGTCACCGGCGACACCACCGCCAGCGTCTCTTCCAGCGACGGCTCGACCAGTTGGTCCATCACCGGCGCGGTCGGCTCCTGCAGCCATTGCACCAGACGCTGGCGGGCGTCGTCGCCGTAGATCGTGGCCAGCGCCACCGGGTTGTAGATCAGCACCGTCTCGCCGCTGGCCAGCAGCGACATGCCGGCCAGGCCAGGCAGGCGGCCCAGTTGCGGGCCGAGGTTCTTGACCACCACTTCCTGGTTGCCCAGCACCTGGCTGACGTGCAGCGCGACGCGCTGCTGCGCGCTGCGGGCGATCACCACGTGGGTGGTCTTGCCCTCCGCGGCGCCGCGCAGGCCGTGCTGCAGCAGGCTGCCGAGCCAGAAGAACGGCACCTCCTGGTCACCGTGGCGCAACACGCCGCTGTGGTAGGCCGCTTCGACCTCGGCCACCGGCACGCGGCGCACGGTTTCCACCAGGGTGGCCGGCACCGCCATGTGCAGCTCGCCGCAGGCCAGCGCCACCACCTGGGTGACGGCGGTGGTCAGCGGCAGCACCAGCTGGAACGCCGTGCCGCGGCCAGTGGCGCTGGCGGTCTCGATGCGACCGCCCAGCGAGGTGACTTCGGCGCGCACCACGTCCATGCCGACGCCCCGGCCGGCCAGTTCGGTGATCTGGTCGGCGGTCGAGAAGCCTGGCGTGAAGATCAGGCCGGCCAGCTCGCCTTCGGTCGGCTTGGCGTCGGCCGCCAGCAGGCCCAGGCGACGCGCGCGCTCGGCGATGCGGGCCAGGTTCAGGCCGGCGCCATCGTCGCGCACTTCGATGCGCACTTCATTGCCGGCCTGGTGCAGGCTGACTTCGATGTTGCCGTGCGGATCTTTGCCGGTTGCTTCGCGGACGGCCGGCGTTTCAATGCCGTGCGCCACCGCGTTGCGCAGCAAGTGTTCGAACGCCGGCGCCATGCGGTCCAGCACGCTGCGGTCGAGTTCGATCGCACCGCCGACCAGGTTCAGGCGCACCTGTTTGCCCGATTCCTTCGCGGCCTGGCGCACGGTGCGGTACAGCCGGTCCGACAGCGTGTCGAACTCGACCATGCGCGCCCGCAGCAGGTCGTCCTGCAGGTCGCGCGTCAACCGGGCCTGGAAGGCCAGTTGGTCTTCCGTGCTCTGCAGCGTCAGCTGAATGCCGCGCTGCACCGTGCCCACGTCGCCGACCGACTCGGCCAGCATCCGCGTCAGTTCCTGCACGCGGGTGAAGCGGTCCATTTCGAGCGGGTCGAAGGCCTGCTGCGAATGGCGTGCCGCTTCCATGCGCGACGTCATCTGGGTTTCGGCCTGCAACTCCAGGTCGCGCAGTTGGCGACGCAAGCGGTCCAGGTTGTCCGTCAGTTCTTTCAGCGCGCCCTGCAACTGGCCCATGTCGGACTCGATACGGGCGCGCGCGATGCCCACCTCACCGGCGTGGCTGACCAGGCGCTCGAGCAGCGGCGCGCGCACGCGCACGATGCCACCGCCCATTTCGGCGCCCGCATGGCCGGCGCCCGGCGCTGCCGCGGCGTGCACGGCGAAGCGGCCCCAGTCGATCGCCGTGGGCGTCGCCCCGCCGGCGGTGACCGGCTCGGGCTTGGCAGGCGCTTCGGCCACCGGCAAGGCCTTCGGCACCACGCCGACGTCGACGGTCGGCAGCGCAGCCGCTGCCGGAGCCGGCACCGGGGGCGCCAGCACGGCCGGGGCGGGCTTGGCCTTCTCGGCCGGTGCCCCACCACCCAACAGGCGCTGGAACTCTTCGGCCAATGCGTCGACACCGCTGTGCAGGTGCGACAGCACCGCGGCGTCGGGCGTGCCCTGCGCGGTGACCTGGCCAATCGCGGTTTCCAGGCGGTGGGCGATTTCGCCCAGGCGCATCGCACCCGCCAGACGCGAGCTGCCCTTGATCGTGTGCAGCACCCGCATGGCGGCGGTCGCCGAATCGCTGGCCTGCGGCTCGGCTTCCCACTGCCGCACGGCTTGCGCCAGGGCCGGAATCAGGTCCCGGCCTTCGTCGATGAAGATCGGGATCAACTCTTCGTCGATCGAGTCTTCGGTGTCCAGGTCTTCGGTGAAATCGCCCCACAGGCCTTCGCGGGCCACCGAGACGGGCACCGGCTCGTCGACATCGGACGGCGCTTGTTCATCGCTCAACGAGGTGAAGCGCACGGCACCCAGCGGGGCCTGCATCGTCACCGGGCCGGCTTCTTCTTCGTCGGGCTCGGTCGCCAGTTCGGCCACCGGGGCGGGCGGCGCCATGGCCACCGGGGCGGCCACGGGAGCTTCCTCTTCGGCCGGGGCCGGGGCGGGCGGCACCGGCTCGGGCACCTCGGCCGCCTCTGCCACCTCGGCCATTGGCGCCGGTGCGGCGGGCGCCTGCAGCGGCATCGGCTCGGACGGCACCGGGCCGAAATTCATCACCGCCGACACCGGCCCGTCCAACGGGGCCAGGCTGGAGCGGCCGGCGGCCAGGGCCTCTTGTGCCTCGCGCGCCTCGTGCGCATCCAGGCGTGCCAACAGCTCGGTGGCCACGGGCTTCAGGAACCCGGCGGCGAACTGGTGCAGCAGGCGGCGGATTTCGTCGCCCACGTCGGCAAACAGCCGCGCCTCGTCGGGCTGGCCCATGCCCCGCAGGACCGAGCGCTCCAGGCCGTGCTCCAGGCGGCGCGCCAGGTTCGACAGGTCGCTGTAGCCCACGGCCGCCGAGTTGCCGGCCAACGAATGGGCCAGCGCCACCGCAGCCTCGCCGACGGGGCGGTCCAGCTCGTGCTGCCATTCGGCGATCTCGACCCCGAGGCGGCGCGACTGCTCGTCGGCTTCGTTGAGGAAGATGTTGAACAGCGCGATCTGGATCCGCAGCGGGCCGACCACCTTGTAGCGATCGGCATCGTCTTCGGGCGCGGCCTCGGCGGGCGTGGCCGCGGCGGCTGTCTCTTCGACCACCGGCTCGGGCAGCGGCGCCAGCTCGGCCGGCACTTCGGCCGCCACGGCTTCGGCGGCAACGGCCTGCTCCGGCTCGGGGGCGGCTTCGACCGCCGGCGGTTCGATCGGCAGCTCGAGGTCCAGCTCCAGGTCGACCGACTCCAGCGCCTGGCTGGCCAGCTCTTCGGGCTCCTCGTTGAGCGACTCGCCCAGCAGATCGCCGAGCGACATCTCGGCGGTCGACGCCCACTCGGCGCCGGGCTCGCGCGCCGGCCGCCGCGCCACAGGCGCCGGTGCGGGGGTGGGTGTGGGCGCAGCGGCCGGCTCGGCCGGCAGGCGCAACGTGGTCGGCTCGATGTCGGCGGGCAGCGTGGCTTCGGCCGCGGGCTCGTGAAGCTCGGGCAGCGCCAGATCGGCGTCGGACAGCTCCTGCACCTCGGGCAGCGCCGGCAGGTCGAGCGACGGCAGCTCGGGCAGGGTGTCGGCGGTGATGAACGGCGACGCCATCGACGGCTCGAGCATCGGGGCCGTGTCGAGCGACGACAGGTCGATCAGCGGCGGCTCGCTTTCGACCGCCGGCGCAGCGACTGGCGCCGGGGCGGGAGCGGGAGCCGCCACATCCTGGCGCAGGCGCAGGGCCTCGGCCTCCTTGGCCAGCGGGCGACCGTCGGGCACGTTGCCGCGGCCCGAAGACAGCGCATCGACCCACTGCGACAGCAGACTCAGGGCACGCGTGCTGAAGTCGCGCAGCGCCGGGTCGGCTTCGACCACGGCTTCGGCCAGGCGCGCGTTGAACAGCTGCTCGCAGGCCCAGGCGGCTTCGCCATAGTCCTTCAGGCCGACCATGCGCGAGCTGCCCTTCAGGGTGTGGAAGGCGCGGCGCAAGACGGTCAGCGCTTCCAGGTCCTGCGGCTGCTCGGCCAGCTGGGCCAGTGCGGCCTCGCCACCTTCGACGACCTCGCGCGCTTCCTCGAAGAAGATCTCGCGCATGTCGTCGGGCTCTTCGTCCAACGGCATCGGCCGGCTGCGCGGCGATTCGGGCGGCGGCGGGGGCTCTTGCTTGGCGACGAAATCGCCCATGGTCTGGGCGATGTCGGCGCGTGCGGCGTCGCGCTCGGCCTCGCTGGCGGCGCTGGCCAGCGCGTCACGCGCCTGGGCCGCGCGCACCGCCAGTTGCGGCGCGTCGGCGGCAACGGCCTGGTTCGACAAGTTGTCCAGCGTGCGCGACAGGTCGTCGTCGGACATGCTGTGGGCCGTGGCCGATTCGACCAGCGACTGGGCTTGCTCGATCAGGCCGGCTTCGGCAGCCGGGCCGGCCGTCTGGGTCACGCGGGTGTGGCCCATGACCGCGGCGAAGCGGCCGGTCTCGGCGTTGAAGCGGAACAGGGTCTTGGCCAGCTGCGGCTGCACGCCCAGCATGTCGATCATGAACGACAGGCCGCCGACGTTGTCGGCCAGGCGGCCGGCCATGTCTTCGCCGGCTTCGGTCGCCAGCATCATTGCGTCGACGTCGTCGCGCATGCGCTGGACCGCGAGCGAGGCCTGGTCCAGGCCCAGCACCGACAGCACGCCGCGCATCGCGGCCAGCTCGCCCGGCACGCTCTTGAGCAGTTCCTTGTCGTCGGGCTGGCGGCTGAAGCGGTCGAGCTGCTGCTCGATCTCGGCCAGCGACGCGCGCAACTCGGCGACCACGCTGCCCATGGTCTGGCGGTCCGACACCTCGCGGTACAGCACCTCCATCCACGGCTCCACCGGTGGCTGCTCGCCACCGGCCGTCACCGTGCTCAGGCGCTGCGCCAGGCGGTGCATGCGCTGCTGCATCTCGGGCCGGTCGAGGTCGATGTCGTCCAGCGAAGCGTCGACACACAACAGCGCCGTCGCGACCTCCATCGCCAACGCGGGCGACGGGGTGTGGCCGCGCTGCGTGGCGGCCATCAAGGCGGCGGAAAGCTCATCGCCTTGCGGGTAGATCTGGCGCACCGACTCGGCCACCAGCGCGGCCTGTTCGGGCACCGCGGCGCCCAGCGCCGTGTCGCCCGAGACCAGCGCCGACCAGGTTTCCTTCAGGGCCGACACGCGCTTGCGCGCCAGCGGGATGATCGCCGGGTCGAAACGACCGAGTGGGCTGACGTCGTAGTTGACCGGCTCGGCGTTGCCCAGCGCCATCGAGCGGCGCACCTGGGCCAGCCGCGGTGCCACGTTGGTGTTCACCGGGCGCGCCTGGGCGCAGAAGAAGCGCAGGTCACGCAGCAGGCGACCCGGGCCGTCGGTGGCGCCGCGCTCGACCGCACGCAACTGCGCCAGCAGGCGCGAAACCAGCCGCTTGGTGTACAGGTCGGCCTTCAGCGCGCCGACAGCCTGGGCCTCGTAGAAGGCCGATGCCAGCTGCCACAGCGTGGCGGTGCGGCCCTGGGCGCTCGACGACAGGCCGGCGAACAGGTCGCTCATGCGGTGCAGCGACGCGTTGTCGCCGCTGCGCAGCGCCTTCAGCATCGCCGACTCGATGGCGGCGTGCACCTCTTGGTCAGGCTCCAGCGGCGCGAAGCCGGAGTCCCAGCTCGGCACCGGTTCGCTGCGGTCTTCGGCTTCCCACAGGTCGGCCGGGTGGATGCGGTCCACCTTGGCCATCGCCAGCACGGCCTTGTACTGCGGGAACAGCGTCAGCGGCGACAGCGGCTGGCCGGCCAGTTCGCGGCGCAGGAAATCGAGCAGCGCAAACGACGCGTGCTCGATCGCTTCGATGGCCGCGTTGTCGAGCGGCACCGTGCGGTCGATCAGGCGGCTGACCGCCTGTTCGCTGGCGTTCAGGCAGCGCGCAGCCGCCGGCAGCCCGATCATTTCGAGGGCACCGACGCCCTGGTGCATCAGGGTGCGGGCTTGCAGCAGTGCGGTCGGCGGGGCATCGGCCTCGGGCTCGGCACCAGCGCGCTGTTCGAGATCGCGCAGGTGGCGACGCAACGACTTGTGGGCCTGGTCCAACGTCCGGCGCAGTTCTTCCTGCACCCACGCCAGGGCGCTCAGGTCGCCAGGCAAGGTTTGATCGCGGTCAGAGGGCATGGCGTTCGCTGAATTGGTCGATCGGCAGGCGGCGTCAAATGCCGCAAGGCCGCCCTGGGGCGGCCAAGTGCTCCCTCACAAGGCGGGAGCACAGCGAGTGGAAGGTCGACAACACGTCAAGCGATCTTGAACCGATCCACTGATTGACGCAGTTCATCGGCGGTACGCGACAGCTCGTGCACCATGTGCGCGGTGGAGCGGGTACCGTCACCGGCTTGTTCCGTCACCGCGAAGATGTGCTGGATGTTGGCGGCCACCAGGTTGGCGGAATCGGCTTCGCGCTTGGCTTCGTCCGAAATCGCTTCAATCAGGGACGACAGCTCGCGCGTCACGCGGTCGATGTCGACCAGCGCGGTACCGGCCGCATCGGACAGTCGCGCCCCCTGCACCACGCCCTGCGTCGACTGCTCCATGGCGGCCACGGCATCTTGCGTGTCGGTCTGAATGGTCTTCACCAGCGCGGCAATCTGGCGCGTCGCGTCGGCCGAGCGTTCGGCCAGCCGCTGCACTTCTTCTGCCACCACCGAGAAGCCTCGGCCTGCTTCGCCGGCAGAGGCCGCCTGGATGGCGGCGTTCAGGGCCAGCACGTTGGTCTGTTCGGTAATGTCCGAGATCAGTTCGGTGATTTCGCCGATCTCCTGGGACGATTCGCCCAGCCGCTTGATCCGCTTGGAGGTCTCCTGGATCTGCTCGCGGATCGCGTTCATACCGCCGATCGAGTCCTGCACCGCCTGGCGGCCGTTCGAGGTCACCGTCAGCGACTGCTTGGCCACCTCGGCCGACTGCTGGGCCTGCGCGGACACCTGGTTAATCCGGGTCGCCATCTGCAGCACCGATTCGCCGGTTTCGCGAATCTCGCGCAGCTGTTCGGTCGACGCGGCCAGCAGCTCGGTCGAGGTCGACTCCACCTGCTGCGTCGTGTGCGTCACCCGCGCTGCCGTGCCCTGCACCTGGGCCACCAGGTTGCGCAGCTCTTCCACGGTGTAGTTCACCGAGTCGGCGATGGCGCCGGTGATGTCCTCGGTCACGGTCGCTTGCTGCGTCAAATCGCCTTCAGCCACCGTCTGCAGTTCGTTCATCAACCGCAGAATGGCCGCCTGGTTGGCGTCGTTGACGCGCTTGGCTTCGCGTTCGTGTTCCTCGGCCTGCTGGGCACGCAAGGCCTGGTTGCGCACATACAAGCGCAGCAAGCCCAGGCCACCCAGCGCAATCGCCACGCCCGACAACAGCAGCACGGCGATGTGCAAGGCGCTCAGGCCGCTCTGGCTTTCCAGGCCCGCCTGCACGGCTTCGAGACCCTTTCGCAGCGGCTCGGAGTCGCCCACGATCGCGGCCTGCGCTTCACGCGCCGACACCAGGCCCTGCAGGTTGCCCAGAATCGCGCTGGCCTGCGTACGGGTCTGTTCGTACTGGGTGATCAGCTGTTCCAGCCGCTCCTTGGCCTGCGGGTCCTTGGTGCCCGGCAGGCGCAGTTCGGCATTGCCCTTGAGCAGGCCATCGGCGATTTCGCGGAACGAGTTCAAGTCCTTGCCGAGCAGGAACACCGCCTCGGGGCTCACGCCTTCGAGCGTCAGGAATTCGTTCGCGCTCTTGCCGATACGCTGCGTCAGCATCACCAACTGGCCCACCGCCGACAGCTCGGACGCCGAGGCGCCGCTTTGCAGCTTCAGCGAGTTCACGGTCTCGGCGATTTCGAGCAGATCGGACGACTGGCGGTTGATCAGGCGCAGCGCCTGGCCCACCTGGGTCAGCGTCTTCTGCTGGGCCAGCACCACGCTGCCGTTCTTTTCGGCGCGGTCCAGCAGCGGCATCAGCGGCGCCAGGGTTTCCTGCACGGCCGCCGGGGCCGCGGCCACCTGTTCGTTGCCGGCGTTCAGGCCGCGCAGGCTGCGGGCCAGCACCTCGCCGCTTTCCTTCATTTCAGGGAACGCGGCCGGGCTGCCGATCAGCGCCTGCGACACCGATTTCGCCAGACGTTGCGACTGCATCAGCGCCTGACCGGTGGCGGCCAGCTGGCCGGCCTGCTTGGTCGCCGCGTTCAGCGCCAACGCACCCGTCAACACGAAGGCCACCGCGCCGCCGACGATCAGGCCGAGCAGCACGCGCTGCTGCTGCGCCAGCGGCTGCTTGCCGATCAGCGGCAGCGCCGCCGGCTCGTCGGCCGACGACATCTGCGCCTCGGCCGCTGCGGCAGCGGCCGCCCCGGCCGGCGCCACCGCGGCCAGCGCTTCGCCGAGCGCCGTCTGGTGGGCACCGTCGGCGCCGTCGCCGATGTCGGTGTCGGGGCCGGCGTCATGGGCGTGGGTCGAGGGGCCGGCGTCGCCGCTGCGCGTCGAGCCGGCATCCGAAGGGCCGCCCTTCGCCAGGCGCTGATCGATCTCGCTGAGCAGCAAATCAACTTCATGGTCGCCCGACGGGGCGGCGCCATGCGAATCGGCGGGCTTGCCGGCGGAGCTCTTCAGGGTGTCGTGCTGACTCATTGTTTCCTCTCACAGACCGCGAACGACACGCGGCGTCGACTTTCGGGCAAACCGTGGCGCGTCACGCGGCCACGTCCAGAAACTGGGGGTCTTGCGCCAGGGCCGCCAAATCAAGCTCCTGCCAGACGCGCCCCTGGGGATCGCGCCAGGACGGGCCGGCAAACCCGGGCCGCGGTTCGTTGGCCGGCGCCAAGCGCTCGAGCTGCTCGGAGTCGCGCAGGCCCGCCAGGCGATCCACCATGATCGCGGCGTTGACCCGCAACGACGGGTTCAGCATCACCAGTTGCGCGCCGGTGCGCGGAGCCGTCGGCATGGCCGTGTCGCGCAGGTGCAGGAACTGGCCCAGGTCGACCACCGCGTTGAGCTGGCCGCGCAGGTTCGCCACCCCGACCATCCAGGGCTTGGCGTGGGGCACCGGCGCCACCTGGCGCGCAGCGTGGATTTCACCGGCCTGCGCCAGCGGCAGCAGCAGGCCGAGCTGAGCGCATTCGACAGCCAGCCAGCCGGACTCGCGGGGGCGTTCGCGGGCGGCCTGGAGCCGGTTGGCCAGCCGCAATTGAAGTTCCCGGAGGGCGTCCTTGCTGGGCATCGTGGAAGTGCTGCGGTGGGTGTGGGGCGGGCGTCAGCCCAGGGCTTGGATCTTGGCCAGCAGGTCGTTGGCGTCGACCGGCTTGACGACGTAGTCGCTCGCGCCCTGGCGCAGGCCCCAGACGCGGTCGGTTTCCTGGTTCTTGCTGGTGCACATGATCACCGGCACGCCGGCGAAGCGCGGGTCACGGGTGATCGCACGGGTCAGCTGGAAGCCGTTCGTGCCGGGCATCACCACGTCCATCAGGATCAGGTCGGGCTTGGCCTCGGCCAGGCGGCGCATGGCCTCTTCGCCGTTCTCGGCGGTGCGCACGGTGTAGCCCTTCTGCGTCAGGATGTCCGACAGCAGGTGCAGCTCGGTCTTGGAGTCGTCAACGAGGAGGATGTTCTGGATCGGCATGGTGGGTAACTCCGGCAAGCCCCGGGCTCACGGGGCCCGGGTGGTGCAGTGCCCGACGGGCGCCTAAGCGGCCATCGAGCGGAAATGCGCGACCACGCGCAGCAGTTGTTCCTTGGTGAAGGGCTTGGTGAGGTAGTCGTCCGAACCCACCATGCGCCCGCGGGCTTTGTCGAACACACCATCCTTGGACGACAGCATGACCACCGGCACATTGGCGAAACGCGGATTGCGCTTGATGATGGCGCAAGTCTGGTATCCATCCAAGCGCGGCATCAGGATGTCGCAGAAGATCAGCGTCGGCTCATGGTCATTGACCTTGGCCAAGGCATCGAAGCCGTCTTCGGCCAACACGACCTCGTAGCCGCCTTGGCGCAGGAAGATCTCCGCGCTGCGGCGGATCGTGTTGCTGTCGTCAATGACCAGAACCCTGGTCGCCGACGCGGGGTGTTCCGTAGTTTTATCGGTCACCATTCGCCCCCAAACGATGATTGTTGTGCACGCCTGAATGGCGGCGGGAAATTCAAGGCTGCGATGACGGCGAGTGTCAGATCTGAACCATTTCGAAATCTTCCTTGCGTGCGCCGCATTCCGGGCAGGTCCAATTCATCGGAACGTCGTCCCAACGGGTTCCCGGCGCAATGCCATGCTCGGCGTCCCCGGCTGCCTCGTCAAAAATCCATCCGCAGATGAGGCACATCCAGGTTCTGTATTCACTCACTTTTGTCGTTGCCAGATCACTACAATCGCTTTTGATTGTAGCCACCGACCCCTGGCAAAAGCCAAGGGTTTATCGGCACATACGCCACAAAGCTCACCCTTTTCTGAACTTCTCGCCACAAGTGCGCACAACACGTGTCGCCATACTCGGCGAGCAGGCTCCTGACCGATGACCACCACACCCCAAAGCGATCCGGGCACCGGCCCTGCCGAGCCCGAACAAGAAGCCCCCGCACCCGCTTGCGTGATGAGCTTCAACGCCAGCGATCCCAGCGGCGCCGGCGGCCTGGGTGGCGACGTGGCCACCATTGCCGCGATGGGTGCGCATGCCTTGCCGGTCGTGACCAGCATCCTGATGCGCGACACGGCCGAAATCTTTGACCAGCACGTGATCGACGGCGATGCGATCGTCGAGCAAGCCCGTTACGTATTGGAAGACGTGACGCTGGCCGGCTTCAAGGTCGGATTTCTCGGCTCGGCCGAAAACGTGTCGGCGGTGGCCGAGATCCTGTCCGACTACGCCGAGGCGCCGCTGGTGTCGTATTTGCCGGCCCTGTCCTGGCTGTCGGACGACGAATCGCAGAGTTACCTCGACGCGTTCCGCGAACTGATCCTGCCGGCCACCGAGGTGCTGGTCGGCAACCACAAGACGCTGACCGATTTCCTGCTGCCCGATTGGGATTCCGACCGCCCGGCCTCGCCGCGCGAGCTGGCGGTGGCCGCCGCCGAGCACGGCACCCGCTACGTGCTGGTGACCGGCGTGATGCTGCCGGCCAAGGGCACGGGCAGCCAGTTCATCGACAACGTGCTGGCGTCGGCCCAGGGTGCGCTGACCGGCGAGAAGTTCGAGCTGTTCGAGGTCAGCTTCGTCGGCGCCGGCGACACGCTGGCCGCCGCGCTGGCCTCGCTGCTGGCCGTGGGCAGCGAGCTGCAGGCCGCCGTCGGCGAGTCGCTGCAGTTCCTCGACCAGAGCCTGGACGCAGGCTTCCGCCCCGGCATGGGCAACATCATTCCCGACCGCTTCTTCTGGGCCATGCCGCCCGAAGACGCTGAAAACCCCGAAGCGGCCGAAGACGGCAGCGGCGTCGACGACGACCTCTCCCCCAGCGAGCCCACCACCCCGCCCGGAGGCTCGCGCCGTGTCCACTGATCCCAAGACCTCCCGCAACGCCACGCTGTTCGAGCGCGCCCAGGCCAGCATCCCCGGCGGGGTCAACTCGCCGGTGCGCGCCTTCCGCGCGGTCGGCGGCACGCCGCGTTTCATCGCCCGCGCCGAAGGCGCCTACATGTGGGACGCCGAGGGCCAGAAGTACATCGACTACATCGGCTCGTGGGGCCCGATGATCCTGGGTCACGGCCACCCGGCCGTGCTGGACGCGGTGCTCAAGGCCGCGCGCGACGGCTTCAGCTTCGGCGCGCCGACCGAGCGCGAGGTCGAGCTGGCTGAAGAGATCATCCGCCACGTGCCGAGCATCGAGCAGGTGCGCCTGGTCAGCTCGGGCACCGAAGCCGCGATGAGCGCGATCCGGCTGGCGCGCGGCGCGACCGGCCGCTCGAAGCTGATCAAGTTTGAAGGCTGCTACCACGGCCATGCCGATGCGCTGCTGGTCAAGGCCGGCTCGGGCCTGGCCACCTTCGGCCACCCGACCAGCGCGGGTGTGCCGCCCGAGGTCGTGCAGCACACGCTGGTGCTGCGCTACAACGACATCGAGCAGCTCGAAGCCGCGTTCGCCACCCACGGCGCCGAGCTGGCCTGCGTGATGATCGAGCCGATCGCCGGCAACATGAATTTCGTGCGTGCCAGCGTGCCCTTCGTCAAGCGCCTGCGCGAGCTGTGCGACCAGCACGGCGCGCTGCTTGTGTTCGACGAGGTGATGACCGGCTTCCGCGTCGCCCTGGGCAGCGCCCAGAGCGTCTACGCCAAGGCCCTGCCCGGCTTCAAGCCCGACATCAGCGTGTTCGGCAAGGTCATCGGTGGCGGCATGCCGCTGGCGGCCTTCGGCACCACGCGCAAGACCATGCAGCAGCTGGCGCCTCTGGGCCCGGTCTACCAGGCCGGCACCCTGTCGGGCAACCCGGTGGCCACCGCCTGCGGCCTGGCCACGCTGCGCGAGATCGCCAAGCCGGGCTTCTACGAAGCGCTGGCCGCATCGACCCGCGCGCTGGTGCAGGGCCTGCAGGCCGCGGCCGATGACGCCGGCGTGCCGTTCGTGTCCGACAGCGAAGGCGGCATGTTCGGCTTCTTCTTCGGCGCCGAGCTGCCGCAGAACTACGACGCGGTGATGGCCACCGACAAGGAGCGCTTCAACCGCTTCTTCCATGCCATGCTCGACCGCGGCGTCTACCTCGCGCCGGCGCTATACGAGGCCGGCTTCGTCAGCGCGGCGCACACCGCCGCCGACATCGACGCGACGGTCCAGGCGGCGCGTGAAGCGCTGCGCGCCGGCTGAGTTTTCCTGACCGTGCCACGGCCCGCCGGCGGCGGGCCGCTGCCTAGAGTTTCGTCCTCCATGCACATCCACATCCTGGGCATCTGCGGCACCTTCATGGGTGGCCTCGCGGCGCTCGCCCGCGAAGCCGGCCACCGCGTCACCGGCTGCGACGCCAACGTCTACCCGCCGATGAGCGACCAGCTGCGTGCCCTGGGCATCGAGCTGATCGAAGGTTTCGGCGCCGACCAGCTGGCCCTGAATCCCGACGTGTTCGTGGTCGGCAACGTCGTGACCCGCGGCAACCCGCTGATGGAGGCGGTGCTCGACGCCGGCGCCGCCTACACCAGCGGCCCGCAATGGCTGGCCGAGAACGTGCTGCAGGGTCGCCACGTGCTGGCCGTGGCAGGCACGCACGGCAAGACCACGACCACCGCGATGCTGGCCTGGATCCTCGACCAGGCAGGCCTGGAGCCCGGTTTCCTGGTCGGCGGCGTGCCGCAGAACTTCGGTATCTCGGCCCGGCTGGGCGATGCCACACGCGGCGCCAACACGCCCTTCGTGATCGAGGCCGACGAGTACGACACGGCGTTCTTCGACAAACGCAGCAAGTTCGTCCACTACCGGCCGCGCACCGCGATCCTGAACAACCTCGAGTACGACCACGCCGACATCTTCCCGGACCTGGCCGCGATCGAGACCCAGTTCCACCACCTGGTGCGCACCGTGCCGGCCAGCGGCCGCCTGGTCGTCAACGCCCGCGACGAGGCGCTGCAGCGGGTGCTGGAGCGTGGCTGCTGGAGCGAGGTGCAGCGCTTTGGCGCGCGCAGGGAAGAGCCCGGCGCCTGGCGCGCGCGCGGCGAGCCGCAGGCCTTCGACCTGCTGCGTGGCTCGATGAAGCTGGCGCGTGTCGAATGGCCGCTGCTGGGTGAGCACAACCAGCTCAACGCACTGGCCGCCGTGGCGGCGGCCGATCACCTGGGCGTCGCCCCCGAGCAGGCCGCGGCCGCGCTGGCCCGATTCGAGAACGTCAAGCGCCGGCTCGAGCTGCGTGGCGAAGCCGGTGGCGTGAAGGTCTACGACGACTTTGCCCACCACCCGACAGCGATTCGCACCACCGTCAACGGGCTGCGCCGCAAAGTGGGTGTCGACCGCATCCTGGCCGTCTTCGAGCCGCGCTCGAACACGATGAAGCTGGGCACGATGAAGGCCCAGTTGCCCTGGGCACTGGAAGAAGCCGACCTGAGCTTCTGCCACCAGGGCAACCTGGGCTGGGACGCGCGCGAGGCGCTGGCACCAATGGGCAAGCAGGCGCAGGTCTGCGACTCGATCGACACCCTGGTCGCGGCCGTCGTCAAGGCGGCCAAGCCCGGCGACCATGTGCTGTGCATGAGCAACGGTGGCTTCGGTGGCGTGCACGCCAAGCTGCTGGCGGCACTGGCGAAATGACACCCCCACGCTCCCTTCCGGTCGCTGCCCCCCGAGGGGGCTCTTGCAGCGGACCGGCGGAGCCGGATCCGCGCAAGGCCCTTGGCTCGGCCATAACGCACGTGCTTTACCTGCACGGTTTTCGCTCGTCGCCGCTGTCGACCAAGGCCCAGATGGTCGGCCGCTGGCTGGCGCGGCACCGGCCCGAGATCCATTTCTGGTGCCCGCAACTGCCGCCTTCGCCACGCGCGGCGATGCAGCAGGTGTTTGATGGCATCGCCGATTGGCCGCACGCCACGACGGCGGTGATGGGCAGCTCGCTGGGTGGCTTCTACGCCGGCGTGGTGGCCGAGCGCATCGGCTGCCCGGCGGTGGTGCTGAACCCGGCCGTCGACCCGGCCCGCGATCTGGCTCACCACATCGGCGAGCAGACCACCTGGCACAAGCCCGAAGAACACTTCTACTTTCGCGCCGAGTACGTCGACGAACTGCGCGCGATGACCCCGCCCGTGCTGACCCGGCCCGAGCGCTACGCCGCCGTCATCGCCAAGGGCGACGAGCTGCTGGACTGGCGCGAGATGACGGCCCGCCATGCCGGCGCCCACACGCTGCTGCTCGACGGCAGCGACCATGCTCTGAGCGATTTCGACCAACAGCTGCCGTTCGTGCTGCGCTTTCTTCACCTGACCCCATGAGACTGACCGACAAGATCTGCATCGTCACCGGCGCCGCCCAAGGCATCGGCCTGGCCACCGCGCTGAAATTCGCCCGCGAAGGCGCGGTCGTCGTGGTCTGCGACCTGAAGCAAGAGGCCCTCGACGCCGCCGTGGCGCAATGCCTGGCCGCCGGTGGCCGCGCCGAAGGCCACCTGGTCGACGTGACCAAGCGCGAGCAGGTCGACGCGATGGTGGCCGCGGTGAAGGCCCGCCATGGTCGCATCGACGTACTGGTCAACAACGCCGGCATCACCCGCGACGCCCGCTTGCAGAAGATGAGCCAAGCGCAGTTCGACGCGGTGATCGACGTCAACCTGCGCGGTGTTTTCCACTGCGCGCAGGCGGTGGCCGACACGATGGTCGAGCAAGGCCAGGGCGTGATTCTCAACGCCTCGTCGGTCGTCGGC
This sequence comes from Ideonella sp., assembly GCF_041914305.1. Classification (NCBI taxonomy): domain Bacteria; kingdom Pseudomonadati; phylum Pseudomonadota; class Betaproteobacteria; order Burkholderiales; family Sphaerotilaceae; genus Ideonella; species Ideonella sp. Next base: position 136,459 of record NZ_JAYSDQ010000015.1, on the reverse strand, counting down.
CTTTACGGCAACTTCGGCCAGACCAACTACGCCGCCGCCAAGTTCGGCGTGATCGGCTTCACCAAGACCTGGAGCCGCGAGCTCGGGCCCAAGGGCGTGCGCGTCAACGCGGTCGCACCGGGCTTCATCGAGACGCCGATACTGGCCACCATCCCCGAGAAGGTGCTGGGTCACATGCGCGAGCAGGTGCCCCTCAAGCGCCTGGGCCGGCCCGAAGAGATCGCCAACGTCTACGCCTTCCTGGCCAGCGACGAGGCCAGCTACGTCAACGGCGCGGTGCTCGAGGTGTCGGGCGGGATGACGGTTTGACGCTCACCGCCACCGTTTGACACGAGTGGGCCCAAGCCACCGGGCCGCACTCAGCGACAATCCCCGCCGTGATGTATGCCCTGTTCGATGACGCCGGCAAATTCCTCGCCGGCCGCGTGATGTCCGAGGCCGACAGTTCGATGCAGGTCGAGCTGGATTCGGGCAAGCGCGTCAAGGTCAAATCCGCCAACGTGCTGCTGCGCTTCGACAAGCCGCAGCCGGCCGAGTTGCTGGCGGCCGCGCACGCGCGCGCCCCCGAGATCGACCTCGACCTGGCCTGGGAATTTGCGCCCGAGGGCGAGTTCGGTTTTGCCGAGCTGGCGCGCGACTACTTCGACGCCAAGGCCGGCCCCGAGCTGCAGGCAGCGGCGCTGTTCCGCCTGTTCGACGCGCCGCACTACTTCCGCCGCGCCGGCAAGGGCTTGTTCAAGAAGGCGCCCGAAGAGATCGTCAAGGCCGCGCTGCTGGCGATCGAGCGCAAGAAGCAGCAGGCCGCGCAAATCGAAGCCTGGGCCGAAGAGCTGGCCGCCGGCCAGTGCCCGGCGCCGGTGAAAGAGCAGCTCTACAAGATCCTGTTCAAGCCCGACAAGAACGCGCCCGAGTACAAGGCCGTGGTCGAGGCCGCCAAGCGCAGCCAGCGCGCGCCGCTGGACCTGCTGACCGCGTCCGGCGCGATCAGCAGCCCCTACCAGTTCCACTGGCGCCGGTTCCTGTTCGAGACCTTCCCCAAAGGCTACGGCTTCCCGGCGCTCGAGGCCCCGGCGATCCGCGACGAGCTGCCGCTGTCGCCGGTCCAGGCCTTCTCGATCGACGATTCGCAGACCACCGAGATCGATGACGCGCTGTCGGTGCAAGGGCTGGGCAGCGGCACCGTCACCTTCGGCATCCACATCGCCGCACCGGCGTTGGCGATTGCGCCCGACTCGGCGCTGGACAAGGTCGCCCGCGACCGCCTGTCCACCGTCTACATGCCGGGCTTCAAGATCACGATGCTGCCCGACGCCGTGGTGCAGGCCTACACGTTGATCGAAGGGCGCGATTGCCCGGCCGTCAGCCTGTACGTCACGATCGACGAGGCCACGCTCGACGTGAAGAGCAGCGAGACCCGGCTCGAGCGGGTGCCGATCGCGGCCAACCTGCGCCACGACCAGCTCGACGAGCACGTGACCGAAGCCACGCTGACCGGCGAAGCGCCGGCCGGCTACCCGTTCGCCACCGAGCTGGCGTTCTGCTTCCGCCTCGCGCAGTCGCTGAAGGCGGCGCGCGAAGTGGTGCGCGGCAAGCCCGAGAATTTCAACCGGCCGGACTACAACTTCCGCCTCGAAGGCAACGACGGCGCCGAGCCCGATGGCAGCGAAACCGTGCGCATCACCGAGCGCCGCCGCGGCGCGCCGCTGGACCTGATCGTCTCGGAGGCGATGATCCTGGCCAACAGCCGCTGGGGCGGCTGGCTGGGCGAGCTGGGCGTGCCCGGCATCTACCGCAGCCAGGCCAGCCTGGCGCCGGGCGTGAAGGTGCGCATGGGCGTCAAGCCGGCGCCGCACGCCGGCATGGGCGTGGCCCAGTACACCTGGGCCACCTCGCCACTTCGGCGTTATGTCGACCTGGTCAACCAGTGGCAGATCATCGCCTGCGCGCGCCACGGCCGCACCGCGGCGCTGGCGGCCCCGTTCAAGCCGAAAGACGCGACGCTGTTCTCGATCATCTCGGGCTTCGACGGCGCCTATTCGGCCTACAACGGTTTCCAGAACGGCATCGAGCGCTACTGGGCGCTGCGCCATGTCGACCAACAGGGCCTGACCGAGCTCGACGCCTCGGTGATGAAGGACGGGCTGGTGCGCTGTGACCACCTGCCGCTGGTCTTCCGCGCGCTCGGCACCGACAGCCTGCCGCGTGGCACCCATGTGCGGGTGCGCGTGACCGGCATCGACCTGCTCACGCTGGACCTGCACGCCAGCCTGGTCGCGCGCCTGGACGACGGCGGCGCCGAAGACGCCGCGGCCGACGAAGAAGGCGAAGGCGACGACACCGAGCAGGCCGCCGCTGGCGCACTGACGCTGGCGATCGACCTGGCGGATGGCGGCGAAGGCAACGACGAAGCGCCCGGCGCCGTGCCGGCCGCCGCCTGATCGCCATGCGCTGGCTCGCTTCGCTCAAGGCCCTGCCGCTGACGGCGCTGCATTGGGCGCTGATCTTCTCGGCCGCCGTGCACGGCGTGTTGTTGACCGTGCGCTTCGTCGACCCCGAGGCCTTCAACCGCGTGTTCGAGGACACGCCGCTGGAGGTCGTGCTGGTCAATGCGCGCTCTGACGAGAAGCCGCTCAAGGCCCAGGCCATCGCGCAGGCCAGCCTGGCCGGCGGCGGCGAGGCCGAGAAAGGCCGCGCCACCTCGCCGCTGCCGCCGTCGGCCATCACGGTCGCCGGCGACGCCGAGACCGACGCGACCAAGCAGGTCGAGCAGATGCAGGACGTGCAGCAGCAGCTGCTGGCGCAGATCCGGCGCGAGATGGCGCTGTTGCCGCCGCCCGACCCCGCGCGCCCGGTCCAGAGCCGCGACGAAGCCGAGCGTGAAGAGCGCCGGCGCCAGCTGCTGCGCCTGCTGGCGGAGATCGAGAAACGCATCAACGATGAAAACGCGCGGCCGAAGAAGCGCTACATCAGCCCGGCCACGCGCGAAGAGGTCTATGCGCTGTACTACGACAGCCTGCGCCGCAAGATCGAAGAGCGCGGCACACGCAACTTCCCCGAGTACAAGGGCCAGAAGCTGTACGGCGAGCTGACGATGAACCTGACCATCGATGCGCGCGGCCACGTGATCGAGGCCGAAGTCGTGCGCCCGGCCAAGTCGGCCGAGCTGAACCGGCGCGCCGTCGCCATCGTGCACGCCGCCGGGCCGTTCGGCCCGTTCACCGACGCCATGCGCCGCCAGGCCGACCAGATCGTCGTCACCTCGCGTTTCCGCTTCACCCGCACCGACGGGCTGGAAACCACGCTCAGCACCGCCACGCCGCGCTGACACGCCGGCGCGGCCGACTTCGCACCGCCTCATCGCCATGCCCACGCCCCCGCTTGACCGCTACGCCGTGCTGGGCAACCCGGTCGCGCACAGCCGTTCGCCCGCGATCCACGCCGCCTTCGCCGCGGCCACCGGGCAGCCGCTGAGCTACGAGCGCGTGCTGGCCCCGATGGACGGCTTCGAGGCGACCTTGCGCGCGTTCGCCGCGGCGGGCGGGCGCGGCTGCAACGTGACCGTGCCGTTCAAGTTCGACGCTTTCCGCCTGTGCCCGCGCCACACCGAGCGCGCCGCGCTGGCCGAGGCGACCAATGTGATCCGCTTCGATGCCGAGGGCTGGTGGGCCGACAACACCGACGGCGTCGGCCTGGTGACCGACATCGAGCACAACGCCGGGCAGCCGGTCGCCGGCCAGCGCGTGCTGTTGATCGGCGCGGGTGGCGCGTCGGCCGGCGTGCTGGGGCCGCTGCTGCAGGCCAGGCCTGCCGAAGTGGTCGTCGCCAACCGGACGGTCGAGCGCGCCCAGGCCCTGTGCGCCCGCCATCAGGCCTTGGCCGATGCACAGCGCACGGCGCTGCGGGCCAGCGGCCTGGCCGATGCCGGCGTGGGCTTCGACATCGTGCTCAACGCCAGCGCCAGCAGCCTGGCCGGTGACACCGCGCCGGTGCCCGCCAGCGTGCTGCGCCCGGGCACGCTGGTGGTGGACCTGATGTACGGCCCCGCCGCCGCCGGCTTCTTGCGCTGGGCCCAGGCGCACGGGGCACGCCCCCGCGATGGCCTGGGCATGCTGGTCGAACAGGCGGCCGAAGCGTTTGCACTCTGGCGCGGCGTGCGGCCAGACACCGCTCCGGTGCTGGCGATGCTGCGCGATCAGCTCGCGCGCGAGGCCGCTTCGGCATGACCGCCGCGCTGCGCGCGCTGGGCCGGCTGCTGGCGCTGATCGTGTTGTGCGGCATCGCGCTGCAGCTGTATTTCGTGGCCCGTGTCGCGCTGATGCTCGTCGTCGCGCCCGAATCGACCAGCTTCCAGCGCAGCGAGGCCTGGCGCCTGGTGACCGAGAAGCACCAGATCCTGTGGAGCCAGCAGTGGGTCGACGACGCCCACATCTCACCGCACCTGAAGCGCGCCGTGATCGCCAGCGAAGACGCCGGCTTCACCGACCACAGCGGGGTCGAGTGGGACGCGATCGAAGCCGCCTACGAGAAGAACCAGAAGGCCGAGGCACGCGCCGAGCGCATCAACGAGCAGTTGGAAAAGCGTGAGGCCAAGCGGGCCCAGGCCGGCAAGCCCGTCACCAAGCCGGCCCCGCGCGCCACCGCCAAGGTCATCGGCGGCTCGACGATCACCCAGCAGCTGGCGAAGAACCTCTTCTTGTCCGGTGAACGCACGGCCGTGCGCAAGGGCCAGGAGATCGTCCTGGCCTATGTCCTGGAGGCGCTGCTCGACAAGCGCCGCATCCTCGAGATCTACCTGAACAGCGTCGAATGGGGCGAAGGCGTTTTTGGGGCGCAGGCCGCGGCGCGCCACTACTTCCACGTCGACGCCGCCCAGCTAGGCGCCTACCCCGCCGCGAGATTGGCGGTGATGCTGCCGGCGCCCAAGCGCTTCGAGAAGAATCCCGGGTCGGCCTATGTGAATGGCCGGGCTGGCACCATCGTGGGCCGCATGGGCGGCGTCGAGCTGCCCTGAGGGCGCGCTCCTCCAGCTTTCTATTTCTATATTGGCAACCATGGCGTCCAGCGACGAACTCACCGCCGAACTCTGCGCCCGCGCCGCGCGGCTGGTCGTGGAAGACGGCATGGACTACGCCGCCGCCAAGCGCCGCGCGCTGCGCGACATCGGCCCGCAGGCCGGCCGTGGCGCCACCCTGCCGCCGAACGAGCAACTCGAAGACGCGGTCCGCGAGCATATTGCTCTGTTCCACGCCGACACCCAGCCGGCCGAGCTGCAGGCGCTGCGCCAGCTCGCCTTGCGCTGGATGGAGCGGCTGGCGGAATTTCGCCCCTACGTGGGCGGCGCCGTCTGGCGCGGTACCGCCACCCGGCTGTCGCCGGTGCTGATCGACCTGTACTGCGACGACATCAAGGCGGCCGAGATCGGTTTCCTGAACCTCGGCATCACCTTCGACAGCCACAGCGACCCCGGCGACGACGAGACCGTGTTGACGGTCGAGGCGCGCTGCCCCGAATTGGGAGAAATGGTGAGCGTTCACTTTATCGTCCATGACCACGACGACCTGCGAGGCGCGCTCAAGCCCGACGCTCGCGGCCAAAGCTGGCGCGGCGACGCGGCCGCGTTGCGGCAACGTTTGGTCCCGCCTCCCCCCGCCGAAGGGGGCGCCGCATGAGCCCGGTCGCGCGGCGCGGGCTGTTCGTGCTGGCCGGGGCCGGCGCCCTGGCGGCCGGGCTGGGCTGGCGCGCCTGGCGATCAACCGCGCCGAGCGGTGGCGAGGCGGCCGGCAGCGGCGACCCGCTGGAAGACTTCTGGGCCCTCGAGCTGCCCACGCCCAGCGGCGCCGGCATGCCGCTGCGCTCGCTGCGAGGGCGCCCGCTGGTGGTCAATTTCTGGGCCACCTGGTGCCCGCCTTGCGTGAAAGAGATGCCCGAGCTGGACCGCTTTGCGCGCGAATTCGGCGGCCAGGGCTGGCAGGTGCTGGGCGTGGCGATCGACCAGGCAGCACCGGTGCAGGCTTTTCTGAAGCAGACTCCGGTGGGTTTCCCGGTCGTGCTGGCCGGCAACGAGGGCCTGAGCTGGGTCCGCCGGCTCGGCAACCCGGCCGGCGGGCTGCCATTCAGCGTGCAATTTGGTGCCGATGGCTTGGCCGCACGCCGAAAGCTGGGCGCGACCAACTTCGACGAACTGGCCGGCTGGGCTCGGCCGGGCTGAAAAACGAGCTCGGCAGGGGCATTTGCCGGTAACAAGCGGTTGCCACCCCGCGCCAGCCCTGTCAATAGGTTGACGCCACTTTATTTTGGCCCTAGCTGCCTTTAAGTGAAGTCAAAAGGCGTAAAGTTCGCGTCTTTGAAAAACGGCCGGCGGCTTTTGGGAGCCGTACCGCAAGCCAAGAATGCCTGTTCTTGACCTTCGCGCGCCGAATCAACCTGCGTTGGGCGCCCTGAACTCACGGGGCGAAATCGGTGGTTGTTCGACGACGATCAGCGCCGAACGGCGCGGGATCGCCGCGTGCCACTCCGAACCGGGGCCAAGCCCCCGAGTCGGCCCGTCTTCGCCTCGCGCCCGCGACGAAACCTCTGCTGGAGACTGATCCCCATGGACCTTCGCAAGCTCAAGACCCTGATCGACCTGGTCTCGGACTCGAACATCGCCGAACTCGAAATCACCGAGGCCGACGGCAAGGTTCGCATCGTCAAGTCTGGTGGGGCCGTGATGGCCGCCCCGGCGCCGATGATGATGCCCGCCCAGGCCGCCCCGGCGATGGTGCCAGTGGCCGGCAGCGCGCCCGCCGCCGAAGCGGCCGCCCCGCCGGCGCCGACCGGCCACATCGTCAAGTCGCCGATGGTCGGCACCTTCTATGTCTCGTCGACCCCCGGTGGCAAGCCGCTGGCCGAAGTGGGCACCGTGGTGAAGGAAGGTGACGCGGTTTGCATCATCGAAGCGATGAAGATCATGAACGAGATCGAGGCCGACAAGGCCGGCACGATCACGCAGGTACTGGCCCAGAACGGCCAGGCCGTCGAGTTCGGCCAACCGCTGTTCGTGATCGAGTAAGCGGCACGCCCCAGGCACCATGTTCAAGAAAATTCTCATCGCCAACCGAGGCGTTCGCGCGCAGCGCGGGGGAATGCTCATGTGCGCCTGCGCACGTGAGCAATCACCAAATTGCTCGGTGGTTGCAGACCACCGGGGCGATTGAGCCGAGGCACCCATGTTCAAGAAAATTCTCATCGCCAACCGAGGCGTTCGCGCGCAGCGCGGGGGAATGCTCATGTGCGCCTGCGCACGTGAGCAATCACCAAATTGCTCGGTGGTTGCAGACCACCGGGGCGATTGAGCCGAGGCACCCATGTTCAAGAAAATTCTCATCGCCAACCGAGGCGAGATCGCCCTGCGCATCCAGCGCGCCTGCCGCGAGATGGGCATCAAGGCGGTCGTCGTCTACTCCGAGGCCGACCGTGACGCCAAGTACGTCCGACTGGCCGAAGAGGCCGTGTGCATCGGTCCGGCACCGTCCGGCCAGAGCTACCTCAACATGCCGGCGATCATCTCGACCGCCGAGGTGACCGACGCCGAGGCCATTCACCCCGGCTACGGCTTCCTGTCCGAGAACGCCGATTTCGCCGAGCGCGTGGAGCAAAGCGGCTTCACCTTCATCGGCCCGACGCCCGATTCGATCCGCATGATGGGCGACAAGGTGTCGGCCAAGCAGGCGATGATCAAGTCCGGCGTGCCCTGCGTGCCCGGCTCGGAGGGCGCGCTGCCCGACGACCCGAAGGAGATCATCAAGATCGCCCGCGCGATCGGCTACCCGGTGATCATCAAGGCGGCCGGCGGCGGCGGCGGGCGCGGCATGCGGGTCGTGCACACCGAAGCGGCGCTGATCCACGCAGTGCAGACCACGCGCGCAGAAGCCGGCGCGGCCTTCAACAACTCGGCCGTCTACATGGAGAAGTTCCTCGAGAACCCGCGCCATGTGGAGATCCAGATCCTGGCCGACGAGCACAAGAACGCCGTCTGGCTGGGGGAGCGCGACTGCTCGATGCAGCGCCGCCACCAGAAGATCATCGAAGAAGCGCCGGCGCCGGGCATCCCGCGCCGCATCATCGAGAAGGTGGGTGAGCGTTGTGCCGCCGCCTGCAAGAAGATCGGCTACCGCGGCGCCGGCACCTTCGAGTTCCTGTACGAGAACGGCGAGTTCTACTTCATCGAGATGAACACCCGCGTGCAGGTCGAGCACCCGGTGACCGAGCTGGTCACCGGCATCGACATCGTGCAGATGCAGATCCGCGTGGCGGCCGGCGAGAAGCTGCCGTTCACCCAGCGCCAGATCGAGATGCGCGGCCACGCGATCGAGTGCCGCATCAACGCCGAAGACCCGTACAAGTTCTTCCCGTCGCCGGGCCGCATCACGATGTGGCACGCGCCGGGCGGCCCGGGCGTGCGTGTCGATTCGCATGCTTATACGAACTACTTCGTGCCGCCGAACTACGACTCGATGATCGGCAAGATCATCTGCCACGGCGACACCCGCGATCAGGCGTTGGCGCGCATGCGCACCGCCCTGCTCGAGACGGTGGTCGAAGGCATCCAGACCAACATCCCGCTGCACCGCGAGCTGATGGTCGACGCCAATTTCATCGCCGGCGGCACCAGCATCCACTACCTGGAAGGCTGGCTGGCCGAGCATCGCCGTTGACGGGCGCCACGGAGCATTGAAGTGGCCATGTTCGAATTGATCTTGAGCGCACCGCAGGCGCTGGTGGAGCCGGTGTCCGATGCGCTGATGGACGAGCTCGGCGCGTTGTCGGTGTCGGTCGAAGACGCCGACGCCGACACCGATGCCGAACGCGCGCTGTTCGGCGAGCCCGGCATGCCGGCGCCGCAGCCGGGCTGGGAGCGCTCGACGCTGAAGGCCTTGTTCGACAGCGAGGCCTCGGCCACCGATGCGATGACCTTGCTGCTGGCACAAGACTGGGTCGAGGGCCTGGCGGTGCGAAGCCTGCAACAGGTGCAAGAGCAAGACTGGGTCCGCCTGACGCAGTCGCAGTTCGCGCCCGTCGAGATCACGCCGAGCTTCTGGATCGTGCCCAGCTGGCATGAGCCGCCGGCCGCCGCCGCGCGCGTGATCCGGCTCGATCCGGGCCTGGCCTTCGGGACCGGCACCCACCCGACCACCCGCATGTGCCTGCGCTGGATTGCGCAGCACGGGGCCGAGGTGGCCGGCGCGCGTGTGCTGGACTACGGTTGCGGCTCCGGCATCCTGGCGATCGGCGCGGCGCTGCACGATGCCGGCGCGGTGGACGCACTCGACATCGACCCTGCGGCCGTCGAGTCCACACGCTACAACGCCAACGCGAACGGCGTGGTGCTGCAAGCCGGCCTGGCCGATCTGGCGCAGGGCCGGTACGACATCGTGCTGGCCAACATCCTGGCCACGCCGTTGAAGCTGTTGGCGCCGCTGTTGTGCGGGCACCTGAAGCCCGGCGGCCACCTGGTCCTGGCCGGCATCCTGGAGCGGCAGGCCGACGAGTTGATCCAGGCCTATGCGCCCTGGTGCGCGATCCAGGTGCTGGACCAGGAAGACGGCTGGATCCTGATGGGCGGGCCGGGCCGAGCGTCCTGACGTGAAGGGCCCCGGACCGCGCGGACCCCATGTTCGCGGGCTGAACCGCTTCGACCCCATGGCATCATTCCTCGCATGAGCCTGGCCACACGATGCCCCGCCTGCAGCACGGTGTTCCGCGTGCTGCAGGACCAGCTTCGCGTGTCCGAAGGCTGGGTTCGCTGCGGCCAGTGCCAAGAGGTCTTCAACGCACTGGAAACCTTGTTCGATCTCGGCGGGCCGACCGAGGCCGGGGCCGAGGTGAGCCCGCCGCCCGCGACCTTCGCGCCACCGCCGCCCGAGCCGCCGCAGTTCAGGCCTTACGCGCCGCCCCCGGCCACAACCCCGCCGCCACCCGCACCGCCGCCCGCGCACATCGCCGAAGAGCAGCCCGAGTTCGAGCCGACGGCGCCGGCCACCGCCGCGCCGGACGACCCGTTCAACGACATCGACACCTTCACGGTGCTGGACGATGGCGACAGCCTTGGCGGCATCATCGCCGGCGGCCCGGTGCCCGAGGACGACTGGCATTCGCTGTCCCCACCGCTGCCGGCCGACGACCAAGAGCCGCCGCCGCGATCGGCAACGTCGCCGGCGCCGTCGCCAACCCCGCCACCGTCGGCCCCCACGCCCGCGGAACGCGCGGCCTCATTCGCCGCCCCGGTAGGGGGTGCGCGCCCGCCCGCCGCACCGGCGCAGGCCCCCGCGAACGAACCGAACGACTTCTTCAGCGATGAGGTCGACACCGTGTCGGCCGCGGCGTTCGAGGCGGGCGTCGACGAAGAAGAAGACGCCGAAGCACCGACCCCGTCGCGCTTCATCGGCCCGATGCCGGACTGGGCCCGCACGCCCTCGCGGCAGCGCCGCAGCGGCAAGAAGAGCAAAGCCAAACTCCCCCATGGCGATGGGGACGGCCCGCACGCGCAGGCCCACCAGAGCGGCAAGGCCCATCGCAAGCGCCGCAAGCCCGAGTTCGTCCGCCAGGCCGAGCGGGCCGCGTTGTGGCGCCGCCCGCTGGTGCGCCTGACGCTGGGCGCGGCCGCGCTGGCGCTGTGTGTGCTGCTGGCTGGGCAGGTCGGCTACCACTACCGCGAACCACTGGCCGCCCAGGTGCCGGCGCTGGCCCCGGCCCTGCATGCCGGCTGCGACTGGCTGCACTGCAAGATCGGCGCACCGCGCGCGATCGAGCGCATCCGCCTGGACGCGAGCGACCTGACCCGCACCGAGCAAGACCAGGTGCTGCGCTTCACGGCCGACCTGCACAACACTGCCGAGTACCCGGTGCGCGCCCCCGCGCTGGATGTGAGCTTCACCGACGCGCTGGGCCGCATCGTCTCGCGCAAGGTGCTGCTGCCCACCGATCTGGGCGCGCGCAGCGAGTCGATCGCGGCAGACGCCCAGTGGCGCATCGATGCCCGGCTGGCCGTGGGCGAGCTGCAGGTCGCCGGCTACACGGTCGAAGTCTTCTACCCCTGAATCTCCACTGACCGGGCCGCCGCGCCGGCCCGGGCGCCTCCGTTCATCACTTCACCGGTACACCACCATGGCCTGTCTCGTCAGCGGCTCGCTCGCCTTCGACACCATCACCAACTTCCCGGGCCGCTTTGCCGAGCAGATCATGCCCGAGCAGGTGCACATCCTGAACGTGTCGTTCCTGGTGCCCACGCTGCGGCGAGAGTTCGGCGGCTGCGCCGGCAACATCGCCTACACGCTGGCCGCGCTCGGCGGCGACGCAGTGGTCGTCGCCGCGGTCGGCAACGATGGCGAGGCCTACCTCGACCGCCTGCAGCAGCTGGGCATCGACACCCGGCAGGTGCTGCAGGTGCAGGACACCTACACCGCGCAGGCGATGATCATCACCGACGCCGACAACAACCAGATCACCGCCTTCCACCCCGGCGCCATGCAGCAGGCGCACGAGATCGGCCTGCCCGAACGCGACGACATCCGCCTCGCGATCATCGGCCCCGACGGCCGCGACGCGATGCTGCGCCGGGCGCGCGACCTGGCCGCGGCCAAGATCCCGTTCGTGTTCGACCCGGGCCAGGGCCTGCCGATGTTCGATGGCGAGGCGTTGAAGGGCTTCATCGCGCAGGCCACCTGGGTCGCCGTCAACGACTACGAAGGCCGCATGCTGTGCGAACGCACCGGCGAATCGCTCGACAGCCTGTCGCGCTCGCACCTGAAGGGCGTGATCGTCACGCTGGGCGCCGAGGGCTGCGACGTCTGGGTCCAGGGCCGGTGCGAGCGCGTGCCGGGCGTGGCGGCCACCGAGGTGCTCGACCCGACCGGCTGCGGCGATGCTTTCCGTGGCGCGATGCTGTTCGGCCTGGAGCGCGGCTGGCCGCTGGTCGACTGCGTGGCACTGGGCAACCGCCTGGGCGCCCTGAAGATCGCGCAGCGAGGTGGCCAGAACCACCAGGTGGACCGTCAGGCGCTCGGCGTCGCCTGAGCGCCCGCGCGCAGCCGCTCGGGCTGCCGCCTCAAGCGGCCTGAAGCCGCGACACCAGCCAGGCCTGCACCGCAGCCAGCGGTGCATCGATATCGACCTGCTTGTGACGCGCCGCCGCACCACGGCGCAAGCTCACCGCGCGCTTGGGCAGGCCCAACTCTTTCGCCAGCCAAGCCGTGAGCGCCAGATTCGCCTGGCCGTCGATCGGCGGCGCTGCGAGCTTCACCCGCAGCGCCCCTTCGAACAACCCGACGACCTCGGTCTGCCGCGCGTTGGGCTGCACCGCGAGCGTCAGCACGCACGCGCCCGTCTTGGCCTCGCGCAGGCACGGTAGGCCGCCGGCGTTGCTCGATGCAGCAGCCGGCGCCGGGGCGCCTGGGCGAGCGGGTTGCTTGGACACGGCGTCAGTCGATGGGTGTGATCAGCAGGCAAGAAAAAGCCCGGCCGAAGCCGGGCTTGTCAGAACAGGGGCACCACCAGGGCGCCCCCAATCGCTCAGGGCTTGTTGCCCGTCGGGAACGGCCATGCGGCCGCCGGGCTCAGGGCTGTCTTCGCTGCAGGGGCCGCAGGGGCAGCAGGGGCAGTGGGGGCAGCGGGCTTCTTGGCCGCCGCCTTCTTGGCCGCCGGCTTCTTGGCAGCCGGCTTCTTCGCCGCAGCAGCCTTCTTCGCCGGTGCCGCCTTCTTCGCAGCAGCCTTCTTCGCAACCGGCTTCGCAGCAGCCTTCTTCGCGACCGGCTTCTTCGCCGCGGCCTTCTTGGCCGGTGCAGCCTTCTTCGCCGGTGCAGCCTTCTTCGCTGCAACCTTCTTCGCCGGTGCGGCCTTCTTCGCCGGTGCAGCCTTCTTCGCTGCAGCCTTCTTCGCCGGCGCGGCCTTCTTGGCCGGTGCAGCCTTCTTCGCTGCAGCCTTCTTCGCCGGTGCGGCCTTCTTGGCCGGTGCAGCCTTCTTCGCCGGAGCCTTCTTCGCCGGGGCCTTCTTGGCCGCAGCCTTCTTCGCAGTTGCCATTTCAATCTCCTTGATCAAGTTGCAAAAAACACCGGGCTGCTCGAGATACAGCTCGGCGATTCACCGCTGTGGGCCGCTCCTGTCACGGTCTAGAGGCCGTTTCAGGCTGCCCCCATCCGATGAATGGGGTGTCGGCTCGCCGCTGCACTTCGTGGTGGTGAAGCTGGCGAACCGAGGATCTTGATCTCTCTCACACTGCTGGAACGAAAGCACCGGCGCTTCGATGGCGCCGTGCGCTGTTCAGTCCCAGCTCAATGCGCCACCGGATTGGTACTCGATGACGCGGGTTTCAAAAAAGTTGCGTTCCTTCTTCAGGTCGATCATCTCGCTCATCCACGGGAACGGGTTTTCCTCGTTCGGGAAGAGCGCCTCGAGGCCGATCTGCGTGGCACGCCGGTTGGCGATGTAGCGCAGGTAGCCCTTGAACATCGATGCATTCAAGCCGAGCACGCCGCGCGGCATGGTGTCTTCGGCGTAGCGGTACTCGAGCTCGACGGCCTTCTGGAACAGGGCCTTGATCTCGGCCTTGAACTCGGCCGTCCACAGGTGCGGGTTCTCGAGCTTGATCTGGTTGATCAGGTCGATGCCGAAGTTGCAGTGCATCGACTCGTCGCGCAGGATGTACTGGTACTGCTCGGCCGCGCCGGTCATCTTGTTCTGCCGGCCCAGCGCAAGAATCTGCGTGAAGCCGACATAGAAGAACAGGCCTTCCATCAGGCACGCGAAAACGATCAGGCTCTTCAGCAGCGTCTGGTCGGCTTCGGGGGTGCCGGTGACGAAGTGCGGGTCCATGATCGCGTCGATGAACGGGATCAGGAACTCGTCCTTGTCGCGGATCGACTGGACCTCGTGGTACGCGTTGAAGATCTCCGACTCATCGAGCCCGAGCGATTCGACGATGTACTGGTAGGCGTGCGTGTGGATCGCTTCTTCGAAGGCCTGACGCAACAGGAACTGGCGCGCCTCGGGGGCCGTGATGTGGCGGTACGTGCCCAGCACGATGTTGTTGGCGGCCAGCGAATCGGCGGTGACGAAGAAGCCGAGGTTGCGCTTGATGATGCGGCGCTCGTCTTCGCTCAGGCCGTTCGGGTCTTTCCAGGTCGCGATGTCGCGCGACATGTTGACCTCTTGCGGCATCCAGTGATTCGCACAGGTAGCGAGGTACTTCTCCCACGCCCACTTGTACTTGAACGGCACCAGCTGATTCACATCGGTCTGGCCGTTGATGATGCGCTTGTCGGCGACGTTGACGCGACGGTCATGGCGCACGGCGGTGGATGCAGCAGCGGTCACCGCAGGCGCCATCGGCGACGACGATGTCGTCGTGGTCACGGGGGCAACTTGAAGAGGTGACGGGGTCACGGGCTGCAGGCCGCGAGGCTCGAAAGCGGGCTCGGGCGTGAAGCGATTTGCAGGTGTCTGCGGGGCGCGAAGGTCGTCTTCCCAGACCAGCATGTGCATGTTTCCTATGGGTCGCGATTATCGGAGTGTTGTGTTCAAACACCAAGCACTTCTTGACATTGAAGCCTCGTCGTTGTTGCAGCTGTGCATCGCAACACAGCACCTCAACACGCTCGCTCGCATCGACTCGCGCGGCATCACGATCGTGATGTCGCGCGAGTGCTCGATGCGATGCGAAGCCATCACGTCGGCTTCAGCTTGAGCTCACTGGCAGGCTTCGCAGGTCGGGTCATCGACACCGCAGAACTTGATGTCGGTGGCCGGCTGCGCAGCGAGCATCGCCTGCGCTTGCGCAGCCACGGCATCGAGTGCCGACATGCCTGTGCCGCCTGCCATGCCACCACTGCTGGGCACCGAGTTCATCTGCCCTGCGGCGACGGTCGATTTCTCGGCGTGCGTCGCACCCACCGTGCGCAGGTAGTAGGTGGTCTTCAGACCACGCAGCCACGCGAGCTTGTAGGTGTCGTCGAGCTTCTTGCCCGACGCGCCGGCGATGTAGATGTTGAGCGACTGGGCCTGGTCGATCCACTTCTGGCGGCGCGCGGCGGCTTCGACCAGCCACTGCGTCTCGACCTCGAACGCGGTCGCGTACAGCGCCTTCAGCTCTTCGGGCACGCGGTCGATGCGACGCAGCGAACCGTCGTAGTGCTTCAGGTCCATCACCATCACGCTGTCCCACAGGCCGAGCTTCTTCAGGTCGCGCACCAGGTATTCGTTGACGACGGTGAACTCGCCCGACAGGTTGGACTTGACCGACAGGTTGCCGAAGCAGGGCTCGATCGATGCGTCGACGCCGATGATGTTGGAGATCGTCGCGGTCGGCGCGATCGCCACGCAGTTGCTGTTGCGCATGCCGTGCGCGCTGATGCGCTGGCGCAGCGCGTCCCAGTCCATGCTGGTGCTGCGGTCGACCTCGACATAACCGCCACGCTGCTCAGCCAGCAGGTTCAGCGAATCCAGCGGCAACACGCCACGGTCCCACAGCGAGCCGCGGTAGGTCGAGTAGCGGCCGCGCTCGGCCGCCAGTTCGGTCGAGGCCCAGTAGGCGTAGTAGCACAGCGCTTCCATCGAACGGTCGGCGAACTCGACCGCGGCCTCGCTGGCGTAGGGCGTGCGCAGTTGGTAGAGCGCGTCCTGGAACCCCATCACGCCCAGGCCGACCGGGCGGTGGCGCAGGTTCGAGTCGCGTGCCTTCTTGACCGCGTAGTAGTTGATGTCGATGACGTTGTCGAGCATGCGCATCGCCGTGGCCACGGTGGCCTTCAGCTTGGCGTGGTCGACACCACCGTCCTTCAGGTGCTGGGCCAGGTTGATCGAGCCGAGGTTGCAGACGGCGATCTCGTCGGGGCCGGTGTTCAGCGTGATCTCGGTGCACAGGTTGCTCGAGTGCACGACGCCCACATGCTGCTGCGGCGAACGGACGTTGCAGGCGTCCTTGAAGGTGATCCAGGGGTGGCCGGTCTCGAACAGCATCGAGAGCATCTTGCGCCACAGGTCCTTGGCGGGCATGCGCTTGTAGAGCTTGATCTCGCCGCGGTCGACCTTGGCCTCATACGCCACGTAGGCCTTCTCGAACTCGGCGCCGATCTTGTCGTGCAGATCGGGGCAGGTCGACGGCGAGAACAGCGTCCAGTCGGCACCTTCCATCACGCGACGCATGAACAGATCGGGGATCCAGTTCGCGGTGTTCATGTCGTGCGTGCGGCGGCGATCGTCGCCGGTGTTCTTGCGCAGCTCGAGGAACTCTTCGATGTCCAGGTGCCAGGTCTCCAGGTAGGCGCAGACCGCACCCTTGCGCTTGCCGCCCTGGTTGACCGCGACCGCGGTGTCGTTGACCACCTTCAGGAACGGCACCACGCCTTGCGACTTGCCGTTGGTGCCCTTGATGTACGAGCCGAGCGCGCGGACGTTGGTCCAGTCGTTGCCCAGGCCGCCGGCGAACTTGCTCAGCAGCGCGTTCTCTTTCAGCGCTTCGTAGATGCCGTCCAGGTCGTCGGCCACGGTCGTCAGGTAGCAGCTCGACAGTTGCGAGCGGCGGGTGCCAGCGTTGAACAGCGTCGGCGTCGACGACATGAAGTCGAAGGTCGACAGCACGTTGTAGAACTCGATCGCGCGCGTCTCGCGGTCGATCTCGTTCAGCGCCAGGCCCATCGCGACGCGCATGAAGAACGCCTGCGGCATCTCGATGCGGGTTTCCTCGATGTGCAGGAAGTAGCGGTCGTACAGCGTCTGCAGGCCGAGGTAGTCGAACTGCAGGTCGCGGTCGGCGTTCAACGCGGCGCCCAGCTTGGCCAGGTCGAACTGCATCAGCTTTTCGTCCAACAGTTCGGCCTCGACGCCCTTCTTGATGTACTTGGGGAAGTACTCGGCGTACTTCGCGGCCATCTCACCTTGCATCACCTCGCCGCCGATGATCTCGCGGCGGATCGTGTGCAGCAGCAGGCGCGCGGTGGCGCGGGTGTAGGCCGGGTCTTGCTCGATCAACGTGCGGGCGGCCAGGATGGCGGCCTTGTAGACCTCGTCGATCGGCACGCCGTCGTACAGGTTGCGGCGCGTCTCGGCCAGGATCGGCTCGGGGCGCACGTCGTCGCCCAGGCCGGCGCAAGCCGACTCGACCAGCGCCTGCAGGCGCGCTTCATCCAGCGGCACGCGCAGGCCGCCGTCGATCACGTGCAGCGCATGCACCGGGGCGGCCACCGTGGCCGGCGCCTGCTTGGCGCGCTCTTGCGCACGGCGCTCGCGGTACAGCACGTAGGCACGGGCCACTTCATGGTGGCCGCTGCGCATCAGGCCCAGCTCGACCTGGTCCTGCACGTCTTCGATGTGGAAAGTGCCGCCGGCCGGGCGCGAGCGCAGCAGCGCGCGCACCACGGTTTCGGTCAATGCATCGACCGTCTCGCGCACGCTGGCCGAGGCCGCGCCTTGCGTGCCGTGCACCGCAAGAAAAGCCTTCATCAGCGCGACCGCGATCTTGTTCGGCTCGAAGGCCACGACCGCGCCGTTGCGACGGATCGTCTGGTAGCCCTGGTAGGCGTTGGGCAGAGTGCCTGCGGCGCTGGGCGCGGCGGCCGGACGCGCCAGGACGGCGGCGTCGGTGCTGATGGAAGCAACGGCTTGCATGAGATCCCCTTGTTTGAATATGCAGCGGTGAATGTGCGGACCTGGTGAACCCGCGCCGGCCATCCCCTTTCACGCCGGCGACGGCGATGCCTCGTGCCTGCGCCGGGCAGGCCGTCAGGCCTGTCGGCAGCGCGACACGAAATTCATCGTCGTCGGTGCTTGTGGCCCCGAGATCTCGGGACGCAAGGGATTGCCAGAATCTGTGACGGCTGTTCCACGCGCTCAATGCAGCGGGCGCTCAACAAGCCGAAGACAACAGACATGGGCTTTTGGAAGTGCCGAGAGGTTAGCACGAAAGGACACTATAGCTAGCGTGCCGGGGCATCACAAGCGCTACCTATAGCGTGGCGTGGAATGACTAACCCTCTTGACGGGCGACCATTCGTTTGATCCTCGCGCGCCCTGCAGCAAGCCCATGTCAACGCGATGACAGTGTCGGCCGCATGGCTTCAAGCCGCGTCGACACAAGGCCTGAATTCATGCGGCTTGCGCCGCCAAAATGCCGGCCAGGCCGCGTCGATGCTGGCTTCGTGCGCTGCGGCGGTGCCGGCTCGCTCAAGCCGCAAAGCGTTCGCCGCGCCAGCGCAGCAGCGACTTCAGGCCCGCCCAATCGAAGCCAGGGCCTGGATCACGCTTGCGTCCGGGCGCCACGTGTTCGTGTCCCGCCACATCGAAGCGGCCGTACCTCTTTTGAAGGACACGCAGCAGCGTGGCCAGACGCGTGTACTGCACCGCTTCGAAGGGCTCACCTTCGAGGCCTTCGAGCTCGATGCCGATCGAGTAGTCGTTGCAGTTGTCGCGCCCACGCCAGTGCGACACGCCGGCATGCCAGGCACGCCGATCACATGAGACGAACTGCATCAGTTCGCCATCGCGGCGAAGAAAGAAATGAGCCGAGACCTGCAGCCCACGCAGGTCGGCGAAGGCGGGGTGGGCCGCGGGGTCGAGCTGGTTGGTGAACAGGCGCTCGACCGCATCGCCGCCGTACTGCCCCGGCGGCAGGCTGATCGAATGCAGCACGACCAGCGACACGTGGGTGCCCGCGGGCCGCGGCCCGAAGTTGGGCGACGCGATGGCCCGCGCGCCGGACCACCAGCCATCGGCCCAGCTCACCGTGGGCCTGCTGCGCGAACGCGATCGAGGCGGGTCATGCGCCGTCGCCGTGGCTGTCGCCGCTCTCGGTGATGCCCAGCCGCGCCATGCGGTAACGCATCTGGCGCAGCGACAGCCCGAGCCGCGCGCCGGCGGCGGTGCGGTTGAAGCCATGCTGTTCGAGCGCCCGCACGAGGATCGCGCGCTCGACATCGTCGAGGTGCCGCGCCAGGTCGCTCGGCAGCATCACCTCGCTGTCGGCCGAGGTGCCGGTCACCGACGGGTCGGCGAGCAGGTCCATGCTCAAGGTGCCGGCTTCGGTATCGCCGCCGCTGTCTTGCAGCACGGCCTCGGGCAGGCCCAGGTCTTCGGCATCGAGCAGGTCGCCAGGCGACAAGGCCACCGCGCGGTGCAGCAGGTTCTCCAGCTCGCGCACGTTGCCGGGGAAGGGGTAGTGCGTCAGCCGCTCGTGCGCTGCCGGCGTCAAGCGCGGCGCGGGGCTGACGCCGGCATCGCGGGCGATGCGGTCCAGCAGCGCCAGGCTGATCGACTCGATGTCGCTGCGACGCTCGCGCAACGGCGGCACGTCGATGCGGATCACGTTCAGGCGGTAGAACAAGTCTTGCCGGAAGCGGCCGGCGGCCACCTCGGCGACGAGGTCCTTGTGGGTGGCGCTGACGATGCGCACATTCAACGGCACCTCGGACACCGCACCGACCGGGCGCACCGCGCGCTCCTGGATCACCCGCAGCAGCTTGCTCTGCATCGCCAGCGGCAGGTCGCCGATCTCGTCGAGGAACAAGGTGCCGCCGTTGGCAGCCTGGAAGAAGCCGGCGCGGTCTTCGGTCGCGCCGGTGAACGCGCCCTTGCGGTAGCCGAAGAACTCGGCCTCGAGCAGGTTCTCGGGGATCGCGCCGCAGTTGACGGCCACGAAGGGCTGGCCGGCGCGCGCGCTGACCTCGTGGATGGCCCGCGCGACCAGCTCCTTGCCGGTGCCCGACTCGCCCTGCACCAGCGCCGGCGCCATGCTGCGCGCCACCTTCTCGATCAACTCCTTGACCTGGCGCATCGTGTCCGACGTGCCGACCAGGCGCGCCAGCGGTGCGCTCGCCGCCGGCAGGCCGGGCCGGGGCGCGGCGGTGGGCGCCGCACGGCCCAAGGCACTGGCGACCACCGCGCGGAACTGGCGCAGGTCCACCGGCTTGGTCAGGTAGTCGAAGGCGCCGGCCTTCAATGCCTCAACCGCGTTCTCGGCCGAACCATAGGCAGTGATGACGATCACCTTCTCGGGCCGTTTGGCTTGTTCCAGCCGGTGCATCAGCTCCAGCCCCGACCCGTCGGGCAGGCGCATGTCGCTGATGACGAGGCGGAACACGCGGTCCTGCAGCCGGGCCCAGGCCTCGGCCACGGTGGACGCGGTCTCGACCTCGTGGCCCTCGCGCAGCAGCGTCAGTTCATACAGCGTCAGCAGGTCGGGCTCGTCGTCGACGACCAGCACGCCGCCCGCGGCAAACGATTCAGTCATGACAGCCCCCAGGCCGGATGGGATGCAGCGCGGCACGCGGCCCGCACGGAAGTCGACACAGCTTGCTTCACAGATGCAACCTTCCTTCAGCCGCCACCGTGTCCCGCTGCATCACCACCTGGAACAGATTGGCGTGGCGCTCGTCGGGGCGGCGCAGGTAATCGATGCTGGCGCCGTGGCGCTCGCACAGCTCGCGACAAATATAGAGGCCCAGGCCGGTGCCGCGGCTGCGGGTGGAGTGGAAAGGCTCGAAAAGGTGCGCTTCGACCTCGGCCGGGATCGGGTCCCCGTCGCTGGCCACGGCCAGGCGCACGAACGGGCCGTCGAGCGCCTCGAGGATCACCAGCACCGCGCCCGGCCGGTCGCTCGCGTGGCGCAGCGCGTTTTCGAGCAGGTTGATCAGCACGCGACGCAGGTGGTCGGGGTCGAACACGGCACCCAGCGGCTCTTTGGGCAGCAGCACGCGCAAACGGCTGTCGCTGCCGAGCACCAGGCCCTCGGTGCGTGCCCATTCGGCGCAGATGGCGGCCACCTCGGCGGTCGCGTCGATCGTGCGCGAGGGCGACATGCTGCCCGGTGCCGCCTCCATCACGTCGTCGACGATGCGGCGCAGCCGCTCGACGTTGTCGGCGACGATGCGCACCAGGCGCTGCTGGTCCGGCCGCAGCACGTCTTCTTGCAGCAGCGCGTTGGCCTGCGAGACAGCCGCCAGCGGGTTGCGGATCTCGTGCGCGATGCCGGCCGAGATGCGGCCCATCGCCACCAGGCGCTCTTCGCGCTGGCGCGCCAGCACCGAGCGCAGTTCTTCGAGGAACAGCACGCCGAGCACTTCTTCGCTCGACCGCTCGGGCACCGCCGCGGCGTTCAGGCGGACGCCGCGCGTGAAGCGCGCACGCACGCGGATCGAGCGCGGGCTCTCGCCCGCGTACGCCACGGTCAGGTCCATGCCGGCGGAGGGCCACTGGCCCGATTCGTAGGCCCCCTCCACCGCGTCCAGCAGCCGACCCCAGCCGGGCTGGCTGGCGAGCGAGAACGGCGCCGGCGGGCAGGACCCGCGCTCGGACAGCAGCGCCCGCGCCGCCGGGTTGGCCGCGCGCACGCGCCCGCGCCGGTCGACCACCAGCACGCCGTCGCTCATCTCGTCGATGACCAGCCGGTTCAGCTCGGCCTGTTGGCGCGCGAGCTCGAGGCTGCCGCGCGCCGCGCGCTCTTCACGCGCCAGCCGGCTGGCCATCTGACCGGCCACCAGCACGATGACGAACAGCCCCATGCCGGCCAGGCCCGCCTGCGACAGCAGTGGCGTCAGGTCGCCGCCGGCCATCGCCCGCCGCCAGGCCGTGGCCAACAGCAACAGGCTGGCCGCCGCGGCGGTGGCCAGCGCCGGCACCCGGGCGCTCAGCACCGCGGCCATCAGCACCGGCAACACCAGCAAGGCCGCGTGGTTCAGCGTGGACTGGGGATCCAGCCAATGCATCGCCCCGAAGGCCAGCAGGTCGACCCCCACCGTGGCCCACCAGCGCCAGCGCCGCCGGCCCGCGCCGAGCGGGCGGTCGTCGCCGGCGGTCCACAGGCGCAGCACCATCGCCTGCATCGCATAGGCGCCGCACAACGCGAGCACCAGCGACGGCCCGTGGCCGCCGAACAGGTCGATCGCCAGCTGCGCCATCACCAGCGTCATGCCCAACGCCGCGCGGGCGGTCAGGTAGGTGCGGTAGACCCGCTGGTGCGCGCTGTTGTCGGCGCTGATCAGCCGCCTGGCCTGGCGTGACAGGAAGCTGCTGTCATCGCCGCCGCTGCCGGTGTGGTCGGCCCACTTCGGGTCGAGCGTCGAGCCGCCTTCGAGCGCCGAGGGCTCGCCAAAGCCCAAGGCTTCGAGCCAGGACTCGCTGCCACCGGTGACCGGCGCCGTGCCGTCCGCCTGACTGCGGCGGGCGTTGTCGTTGGATGCCATCAGCGGCCCATCAACGCGGGCCGAGCCGCCGATGCTCGGCGCTGCAATAGTGGCGCCCGCCCTCGCCTTCGACGGCATCGGGCTGTGGCAAGTGCAAACCGCAATGGGCGCAAGACACCATCGGCTGCGGGCCGGGTGGCCGCCGACGGGCACCACCGGGCGACGCACCGCCGCCCCGCCCCTTGCCGAACCACAGCATCAACGCGATCACGACGATCGCGATCGTGAGCAGCCACTTGATCATGCGGGGGGGCGTTGCAACACCACTTCGTAGACGAAGCGGGTGCCAACGTAAGCCAACAGCAACAACAGCGAGCCGGCGTAAAGCCAGCGCGTGGCCTGGCGACCGCGCCAGCCGCGCCACAGGCGGCCGACGATCAGGGCGGCGAACGTCGCCCAGCCCAGCACCGACAACACGCTCTTGCGGTCCCAGTGCCACTGCGCCTCGGACTGCAGGCCCAGCCACAGCGCGAGCGTGAGCACGACGAAGCCGGCCTCGACGAAACGAAAGGTCAGGCGCTCCAGCGTCAGCAAGGGCAGCCCCCTGCCGCCGACAATGCCCGAGCCGCCGCCGGGGCCCTTGTGACGCAGGCGCTTGTCGGCCGTGTCGAGCAGCACCGCATGCAGCACCGCGGCGCCGAACAGGCCATACGACGTGAGCCCCAGCACCCAGTGCATCGGCGCCCAGCGCGAATGGGCGATGGCCCGCACCTCACCCGGGAAGACCCAGGCCAGCAGCACCGCCAACGCGCCTGCCAGCGCCAGCGCGCGACGCGCCATCGCCACCGGCAGGAAGCGGCTTTCGATGCCATGCACCGCCAGCACCAGCCAGACCGTCAGCGACAGCACCGGAGCAAAGCCCAGCCGCAGGCCCTGGGCATCACCGGCCCACACGCCGGCACCGGCCAGCAGCACCACCGCGTGCAGCACCCAGGCCGCAAAAAGCAGCTGCGCAGGCCAGCGCCGATCGGGCGCCGCCGGCAGCAAAGCGCCCAGGTAAGCCAGCATGGCCGCCAAAGCGCAGAACACCGCAGGGTCAGCGGATAAAATCATGGCCACAGTTTACCGGCGCGTCGCGGGCTCCCCGCAGGGAAAAAGCCCTTCCACACGGCGCGCACACCCATGGCATCCACCCTCACCGACAGACTGTCGCGCCTGGTCAAGACCATGCGCGGCCAGGCCCGCATCACCGAGTCCAACGTGCAGGACATGCTGCGCGAGGTGCGCATGGCGCTGCTCGAAGCGGACGTGGCCTTGCCCGTCGTGCGCGACTTCATCGCCCGCGTCAAGGACAAGGCGCTGGGCCAGGAGGTCATCGGCTCGCTGAACCCCGGCCAGGTGCTGGTGTCGCTGGTCCACAAGGAACTCGCCGCCACCATGGGCGAGGGCGTGGCCGACATCAACCTCGCCGCGCAGCCGCCGGCGGTCATCCTGATGGCGGGCCTGCAAGGCGCCGGCAAGACCACCACCACCGCCAAGCTGACCAAGCACCTGATCGAGAAGCGCAAGAAGAAGGTGCTGACGGTCTCGGCCGACGTCTACCGCCCGGCCGCGATCGAGCAGCTGAAGACGGTGACCCAGCAGGCCGGTGGTGAGTGGTTCGCGTCGACCCCCGACCAGAAGCCACGCGATATCGCGCTGGCCGCGATCGACTACGCGAAGAAGCACTACTTCGACGTGCTGCTGGTCGACACCGCCGGCCGCCTCGCGATCGACGAAGCCCTGATGGCCGAGATCCGCGAACTGCACGCCACGCTGAACCCGGTCGAGACGCTGTTCGTCGTCGACGCGATGCAGGGCCAGGACGCGATCAACACCGCCAAGGCCTTCAAAGAGGCGCTACCGCTGACCGGCGTCATCCTGACCAAGCTCGACGGCGACTCGCGCGGCGGCGCGGCGATGTCGGTGCGGCAGATCACCGGCGCGCCGATCAAGTTCGCCGGCGTGTCCGAGAAGATCGACGGGCTCGAGGTGTTCGACGCCGAGCGCCACGCCGGCCGTGTGCTCGGCATGGGCGACATCGTCGCGCTGGTCGAAGAGGTGCAGAAGGGTGTCGACCTCGACGCCGCGAAGAAGCTGGCCGACAAGGTCAAGTCGGGTGATGGCTTCGACCTCAACGACTTCCTGTCGCAGATCAGCCAGATGAAGAAGATGGGGGGTTTGGGCAGCCTGATGGACAAGCTGCCCACCCAACTGGCCGCCAAGACCGGCCAGGCCGACATGGACCGCGCCGAGCGCGACATGAAGCGCATGGAAGGCATGCTCAACGCGATGACCGCGAAAGAGCGGCGCCAGCCCGCGCTGCTGCTCGACGGCAAGTCGAAGGCCAGCCGCAAGCGCCGCATCGCCCAGGGCGCCGGCGTGCAGATTCAGGATGTCAACCGCATGCTCAACCAGTTCGAGCAGATGCAGGGCATGATGAAGAAGATGAAGGGCGGCGGCCTGATGAAGATGATGAAGCGCATGGGCGGCATGAAGGGCATGGGCGGCCTGGGCGGCCTCGGCCCCCGTTGACCCGCCACTCCCCGCCACCACCACAGGGTTTGCTCAGATGTATCTGTTGATCGGAATCTTGCTGGCCGTGCTGGTCGTCGGCGGCGCCGCGGCCTGGGTCTGGGACAAGCAGCGCAAGGCCAAGGCCAAGGTGGCCAAGCAACGCGTCGTCGAAGCCCGTGACACCGTGGCCGACTGGCCGCCCACGGCCACGCGCATCCTCAGCGTGCCGGAGCGCCAGGCCTATGAGGCGCTGCTCAAGGCGGTGCCCGAGTACCTGGTGTTCGTCCAGGTGCCGCTGTCGCGCTTCATGCGCGTGCCCACACGCTACTCGTACGGCGAGTGGCTCAGCCGCGTCGGCCAGCTCAGTGCCGACCTGCTGATCTGCGACGCGACGTCAGAGGTGCACGCCGTGGTCGAGATCCGCGGCGCCGAAGAGAGCCCGCGCAGCATCCAGCGCCACAACCGCATGGTCCGCGTGCTGAAGGCGGCGGGGATCGAGGTGCTGGTCTGGCCCGAGAACGCGATCCCGACCGCGCAGGCGGCGCGCCACCAGCTGTTCCCGGAAGAAGCGCAAAAAGCCCGCGCCGAACGCGCAGAGATGCTGGCCCGCGCCGAGCGCGCCGCGGCCGAGCCGATCCCGGTGGCCGATGTGCGCGAGTTGGACGAGCCGCGCGAGCCGCCGCCGACCACCTGGTTCAACGACCTCGACGGCACCGGCCGCCGGCCACCCGAAGAGTGAGCCTCAGCCCAGCAGCGCCTGCGCAAACTCGCGGGCGCTGAAGGTCTCGAGGTCTTCCAGCTTCTCGCCCACGCCGACAAAGTACACCGGCACCGGCCGCTCGCGTGCGATCGCCGCCAGCACACCGCCCTTGGCGGTGCCATCGAGCTTGGTCACGATCAGCCCGGTCAGCTGCAGCGCGTCGTCGAACGACTTGACCTGCGCCAGCGCGTTCTGGCCGGTGTTGCCGTCGACCACCAGCAGCACCTCGTGCGGCGCGCTCGATTCGGCCTTGGTGATCGTGCGGCGGATCTTCTTCAGCTCTTCCATCAGGTGCAGCTGGGTCGGCAGGCGGCCGGCGGTGTCGGCGATCACCACGTCGGCACCGCGCGCCTTGCCGGCCACCACCGCGTCGTAGGTCACCGCCGCGGGGTCGCCGCCCTCCTGGCTGACGATCTGCACCTGGTTGCGGTCGGCCCAAACGGCGAGCTGCTCGCGCGCCGCGGCGCGGAAGGTGTCGGCCGCCGCCAGCAGCACCTTCTGCTCGGAGTCGGCGAGGTGGCGCGTCAGCTTGCCAATGCTGGTGGTCTTACCGGCGCCGTTGACGCCAACCACCATCATCACGGTCGGTTGATGCTCACCGATCTCGAGCGAGCGCTGCAACGGCGTCAACAGATCGGTCAGTGCGTCGGCCAGCAGCGCCCGCACCTCGGCCGGGCTCTCGGCCTTGCGTTCCTTGACCCTGCGCTTCAGGTCGGCCAGCAGATGCTCGGTGGCCTTGACGCCCGCATCGGCCATCAACAGCGCGGATTCGAGCTCCTCGTACAGCGCCTCGTCGATGCGGGTGCCGGTGAAGACCTGGGCGATGCTGGAGCCCGTCTTCGCCAGCCCCTGGCGCAGGCGGCCCAACCACCCGATGCGTTCGGCGGCGACCGCCGGCGGCGGCGCGGGCACCGCAATGGGTGCCGGAGCGGGAGCGGGCGCCACGGCAGCCGTGACCGGTGCAGCCACCGTGGCGGCCGGCGCTGGCGCAGGGGGCACCGCCGGCACCACGACCGGCGGGATCACGACCTGCGGGGGTGCGACCGGTGCAGGCGCGACCACTGGCGCCGCGGCGGCGGGCGGCACCGGCGCGGACGCAGGGACGACCGGTGCCGTGGGCGCGGCGGGAGCGGGCGCGAAATCCCGCAGGTCGACCGGGGCCGGCGAGCCGGGTGCCGGCGGGGGAGGCGCAGACTTTTTCTTGAAGAAACTGAACATTCGGTGGCAGTGCGAGGCGGGTTCGGCGAGGGTGCTTGGCCCTGGCGGTTTTCGCTGTATATAATGGAAGGCTGTTGGCGCTTTAGCTCAGTCGGTTAGAGCGACGGAATCATAATCCGCAGGTCCGGGGTTCGAATCCCTGAAGCGCCACCACCATACCAACCCCTTGCCGATCACTGCCGATCCGCAAGGGGTTTTTCTTTGGCTGGTGTACCGTGGCCGCCTGGCGAACCACGAGAAGACACGATGCCCAACGCATTCAAGGCCGCCCTGTCCCGCCGTGAACAGCAGGTGGGCTTGTGGCTGTCGATGGCCGAGGCCTACAGCGCCGAGATCTGCGCGACGGCCGGCTTTCACTGGCTGCTGATCGACGGTGAACATGGCCCCAACGACGTGCGCAGCCTGCTGGCCCAATTGCGCGCGGTCGCGCCCTACGCCAGCCACGCCGTGGTGCGCTCGGTCGACGGCGACCCGGCCCTGATCAAGCAGTTGCTCGACATCGGCGCGCAGACGCTGCTGGTGCCGATGGTCGATACCGCCGAGCAGGCCACCGCCTTGGTGGCCGCCACGCGCTACGCGCCGCAGGGCATGCGTGGGGTCGGTGCCGGCATCGCGCGCGCCTCGCGCTGGGGCTTGCAGCGCGACTACCTCGACCACGCCAACGACGACACCTGCCTGCTGGTGCAAGCCGAGACGGTGACGGCCCTGGCGCACCTCGAGGCGATCTGCGCCGTCGATGGGGTGGACGGCGTCTTCGTCGGCCCCGCCGATCTGGCGGCCTCGATGGGCCACCGCGGCCGCCCGGGGCACCCCGACGTGCAGGCCGCCGTCGACGACGCGATTCGCCGCATCGTGGCCAGTGGCAAGGCCGCCGGCACCATCAGCCCCGATGCCTCCCTGGCCCGGCACTACTTCGAATTGGGCGCGAGCTTTGTCGCCGTCGGCATCGACGTGACGCTGCTCGCCCAGGCCACGCGGCGGCTGGCGATGGATTTCGGGCTGGGCGAAGCGCCGCCGGGCCCGAGCGCCGCGCCCTACTGACACGAAGCGGGAGCCGCACGATGAGCACCCTCCTGAAGATCGCCGCCATCCCGGGTGATGGCATCGGCAAGGAAGTGATGCCCGAGGGCCGCCGCGTGCTCGAAGCCGCGGCGCGCCGCTTCGGCTTTCAACTGCAGACCACGCTGATCGACTGGGCCAGCTGCGACTACTTCGAGAAGCACGGCACGATGATGCCGGACGACTGGAAGACCCAGCTGGCCGAGCACGACGCCCTGTACTTCGGCGCGGTCGGCTGGCCCGCCACCGTGCCGGACCATGTCTCGCTCTGGGGCTCGCTGCTGAAGTTCCGGCGCGAGTTCGACCAGTACATCAACCTGCGGCCGGTGCGCCTATTCGATGGCGTGCCCTGCCCGCTGGTCGACCAGCAAGGCCGCCCGCGCAAAGCCGGCGACATCGATTTCTTCGTGGTGCGCGAGAACACCGAAGGCGAGTACACCAAGCTCGGCGGCATCCTGTTCGAAGGCACCGAGCGTGAGCTGGTGATCCAGGAATCGGTCTTCACGCGGCACGGCAGCGACCGGGTGCTGAAGTACGCCTTCGAGCTGGCGCGCTCGCGCGCCCGCAAGCACCTGACGGTCGCCACCAAGAGCAATGGCATCGCGATCAGCATGCCCTGGTGGGACAGCCGCGCCGACGCGATGCACGCGCTGTACCCCGACGTGACCGTCGACAAGCAGCACATCGACATCCTGAGCGCGCGCTTCGTGCTGCAACCCACACGCTTCGACGTGGTGGTCGCCAGCAACCTGTTCGGCGACATCCTGTCCGACCTCGGCCCGGCCTGCACCGGCACGATCGGGCTGGCCCCTTCGGCCAACCTGAACCCGGAGCGCCGCTTCCCGTCGCTGTTCGAGCCGGTGCACGGCTCGGCGCCCGACATCTACGGTCGCAACATCGCGAACCCGATCGCGATGATCTGGTCCGGCGCGCTGATGCTCGACTTCCTCGGCCAACGCGCCGCACACGATGCGATCGTGCGCGCGATCGAACAGGTGCTGGTCGAAGGGCCGCACACGCCCGACCTGGGCGGCACCGCGTCTACCACCGCGATGGGTGAGGCCATTGCACGGCTGGTGTAATGGCGAGCCCTCCCCCCAATGCCGCAGCCTTCTGCAGGCTGCATCCCCGTCCATGAGCGCGTACAGCACCGAGAAGGTCACCCACGTCCACCACTGGAACGAATCGCTGTTCACCTTTCAGTGCACACGCGACGCGAGCCTGCGCTTTGACAGCGGGCAGTTCGTGATGATCGGCTTGATGGTCGATGACAAGCCGCTGATGCGCGCCTACAGCGTGGCCAGCGCGCACTACGACGAGCGGCTCGAGTTCTTCAGCATCAAGGTGCCCAACGGCCCGCTGACCTCACGCCTGCAGCACCTGCACGTCGGCGACACGGTGCTGGTCGGCCGCAAGGCCCACGGCACGCTGCTGATCCACGACCTGCTGCCCGGCAAGCACCTGTACCTGTTCGGCACTGGCACCGGCTTGGCGCCCTTTCTCAGCATCATCAAGGACCCGGACGTCTACGCCCGCTTCGACAAGGTGGTGCTGGTGCACGGCGTGCGCACCAAGAGCGAATTGGCGTATGCGCAGATGATCGAAGAAGAACTGCCCGGCAACGAGTTCTTCGGCGAAGACGTGCGGGCCAAACTCATCTACTACCCCACCGTCACGCGCGAGCCCTTCAAGAACCAGGGCCGCCTGACCGACCTGATGCACAGCAACAAGCTGTTCGACGACATCGGCCTGCCGCCGCTGAACCCGGCCGTCGACCGCGCGATGATCTGCGGCAGCCCCAGCATGCTGAAAGACACCTGCGCGCTGCTCGACGAGTACGGGCTGAAGGTGTCGCCCCGCCTGGGCGAGCCGGGCGACTACGTGTTCGAGCGCGCGTTCGTCGAGCGCTGACGCGCGCCCGGCGCTTGGTGTCGTAACACCGCTTGCGACCGCTTGCAAAACAACGGTCAAGAAGCGTCAATCCGAGGGCGAACCCGCTGCGGGCCCCTGTGCATGGCTCTTAGATTTCGTTGGCCGCGGCGCCGCACGCCGCGGTATTCAATCCAACGTCGTTGACCCTTTTCGGAGGAGCCATGCTTCAAATCGCCAAGTGGACACTTCCCGCCGCCGCCCTGCTCGCCGCCGCCGGCGCCTCGGCCGGGCCGCTGGACAAGCTCAACATTCGCCTGAGCGCCGCCAACCCGGTGGTGCAAGGCGACGCCAGCGTCGCGGTCGACGTGACCGTCACCAACGTCTCCGGCCACGCCGTCAAGGTGCTGAAGTGGCACCTGCCGGAAGACGAGCTGCACGCCCCGCTGTTCAAGGTCACCAAGGAAGACGGCAGCGCCGCGCGCTACGTGGGGGCGCTGGTCAAGCGCGCCGCCCCGACCGAGGCCGACTATGTCCGCATCCAGGCGGGCGCGACGCTGACCTACCGCGTCGAGCTGAGCCACCTCTACCAGCTGGGCAACGGCCGCTACTCGGTCGAGTTCATCGGCCGTGAGGGCCGCGGCGCCAGCGAAGCCAGCTACAAGACGTCGACGCCGCTGATGCTGTGGACGTCCGGCCGCAGTGCCGCGGTCGACACCGCCAGCGCCGACACCGAGGGCAACGGCACCGAGGCCAACATCAGCTTCACCGGCGGCTGCACGGCGTCCGAGCAAAGCACGCTGACCAGCGCGGTCGGCGCAGCGACGACCTACTCGACCGAGTCCAAGGGCTACATGAACGGCACGCCGACCGGGTCGCAGCGCTATGTGGAGTGGTTCGGCAAGTTCACGCAAAAGCGCTGGGACAAGATCGAGAAGCACTTCAACAAGATCGACGCGGCCTTCAAGACCAAGCCGATCACGCTCGACTGCTCGTGCACCAGCTCGGCCTACGCCTACGTCTACCCGAACCAGCCGTACAAGATCTACCTGTGCAATGCCTTCTGGTCGGCGCCGATGACCGGCACCGATTCGAAGGGCGGCACGCTGATCCACGAGATGTCGCATTTCGACGTGGTTGCCAACACCGACGACAACGCCTACGGCCAGACCGCGGCGCGCCAACTGGCCAAGACCAACCCGAAGGCCGCGACCGAGAACGCCGACAGCCACGAGTACTTCGCCGAGAACAACCCGCACCTGCCGTGACGGCCGACGGGACGGCGCGTCGTTTGACCTGACACGCCGCGCGAAAGGCAAGCACTGAAACCGGTGCTTGCCTTTTCTCCAGCAGAACAAGGTCAAGATTGATCAAGGCCACGGGTCGACCCGATCTATCGCCATCGACCGGCGACCTAGATTGCGGCGGCCACAGCCCACGAAGCGGTGGCAGTGAGTCCTGATGATCAAACCAAACTTCTGGAGAATCCGATGATTCGATTTGCAAGAAGGACAGTTCCCGCCGTCGCCCTGCTGGCCTGTACCGGTGCCTTCGCCGCGCCCGACCAGCTCGATGTCCAGCTGACGATGGCCAACCCGGTCGTGCAAGGGGACGTGGATGTGGCCGTTGACGTGGCCGTCACCAACACCACGGGCCATGCGGTCAAGGTGCTGAAGTGGCAGCTGCCGTCCAAGCACCTGCAAGGCCCGCTGTTCCGGATCATCAAGGAAGACGGCACCCCCGCCTCCTACGTCGGCCCCCTGGTCAAGCGAGTGGCCCCGCGCGCCGAAGACTACGTGCAGATCGAAGCCGGCGCCACGCTGAACTACCGCGTCGAGCTGACCGGCTCATATGAGTTGGGCAATGGCCGTCACACGGTCGAATACATCGCCCGCGGCCGCCACGGCAACGAGGCTGTCCTGGCCTCGTCGTCGCCGCTGCAGCTGTGGACGCAAGGCCGCAGCGCGCCGGCGCCGGTCACCGAATCGACCGACGCCCTCGCCGCCAGCATCACCTACACCGGCAACTGCACGTCGTCGGAAAAGACCACGCTGGTCAGCGCCGTCAACGCGGCGACGACCTACGCCACACAGTCCAACAGCTATCTGGCCGGCACGCCGTCGGGCACCAAGCGCTACGTCAAGTGGTTCGGCACTTTCAGCTCCAGCCGCTGGAACACCGTGCACACGCACTTCACCAACGAAGAGAACGCCTTCAAGACCAAGCCGCTGACGCTGGATTGCTCGTGCAACGACAGCGGCACCTATGCCTACGTCTACCCGAACTCGCCGTACAAGATCTACCTGTGCGGCGCGTTCTGGAGCGCGCCGATGACCGGCACCGACTCCAAGGGCGGCACGTTGGTTCATGAGATGTCGCACTTCACGGTCGTTGGCGGCACCGACGACTGGGCTTACGGCCAGACCGCGGCGGCCAACCTGGCCAAGAGCAACCCGACCAAGGCAGTCGACAACGCCGACAGCCACGAGTACTTCGCCGAAAACAACCCGTACCTGCCTTGAGCCTGGCATGACGACGACACTGGCCGCGGTCACACTGGCGTTTGCCATGGCCAGCTCGTCCTCATTTGCCGCTTCGCCCGCCACCGCACTGCGCTGCGCCCTCGCGGCGCCGGCGCCCGCGGCGGTGGGCCAGCCGGTGTTGTTGCGCTTCACGCTCACCAACGCCGGCACCGCGCCGCTGCAGGTGTTGCGCTGGAACACGCCGTTCGAAGGCGCGTGGTTCGCGCCCTTCGTCACGGTGACCCGCGGCGGTCGCACGCTGCCTTTCCAGGGCCCGATGGTCAAACGGGCCGAGCCGCAGGCCGCCGACTACCTTCGGCTCGACGCCGGCCAGTCGGTCCAGGCCGAGGTCGATCTCGCGCTGCCTTTCGATCTGTCCAAGCCGGGCCGGTACAAGGTGCAGCCACGCGTCCGGCTGATCGACGTGTTCGATGCGGCGAGCGGCGACGCAGTGCCGCGACCGCGCGAAAAACATCAGGGCGCCGATCTGGCCTGCCCCGCGGTCGAGCTGACGATCGCGCCTTAGGGCGACGCTGAATAAGTCCCCGCGAGGCTGCGCGCCCTGGTTTGGGATGGGCTGCAAGGCGCAAACCACAGCCATAGCTTGTGCTATGGCGAGGATTTGCAACGCAGCACACCGCCCAAAGCAGGCACGCGCGGCCCGCGAGGGACTTGTTCAGCGTTGCCTTAAGACGGCGCCTTAACCTTCCAGGCTCTCGTGGTGCGCGGTCGCGCCACGCTTCCAGTACGCCGCCGCGCGGATCGCGCGTTTGTCGTGGCCCTTCTCGTCGACCAGGATGCGGCGCAGCTCGGCCATCTCGGCCGCTTCGCCCGCGGCCCACACATACCCTTCACCCGGCGGCAGCGCCATCGCCTTCAGCGCCGCGAACAACGCCGCGCCGTCGGCCACCCAGGTGATCTCCAGATCGGCCGCGCTCGCCAGCGCCGGGCGGTCGGCGGCCTCGGGCACCTGCAGCACCACCATCGCGCGCGCGCCGGCCGGCAATTCTTCGAGCCGCCGCGCGATCGCCGGCAGCGCGGTCTCGTCACCCACCAGCAGGTGCCAGGCGTAGTCGAGTGGGATCAGGAACGAACCGCGCGGGCCGCCGATGCGCACCCGCTGGCCCGGCGCGGCCTGCGCCGCCCAGCCGGCAGCCGGGCCGTCGCCGTGCAGCACGAATTCCAGGGTCAGCTCACGCGCGGCGTTGTCGAAACTGCGCGGGGTGTAGTCGCGCCGGGCCGGCTCGTCGGCGCCGGTGTCGATGAAGAGCTTCACATGGTCGTCGAACGAGGGGCTGACGAAATCGGCCAGCGACTCACCGGTGAAGGTCACCGCGCGCAGGTGCGGGGTCACGTCGCGCACGCGCACCACCGTCAGTTCGCGGAACTTCAATTCATGGCGCACACGCTGCACGCGGCCGAGGACACTGCTCATGGCGTAGGCATCTCAATTGATTGACAATGTCCCCTATCATGGGCAAACCACTTGACAATGTCAACCATACCGCCACAAGGCCTTCTGCCGCCCAGGGGGACGACGTGGTGGAACTGGTGCACACCGTGATGCATCAGCTGCGCTCGCTGCAGTACCAGGCGCTGCGCGACGGGCCACTGGCGCTGACCCACATGGAAAGCAAGGTGCTCAACTACTTCGGCCGCCAACCCGGTGCGACACAAAGCGACCTGGTGCAGCACAGCGGGCGCGACAAGGCGCAGCTGGCCCGGCTCATCAAGGGCCTGCGCGAACGCGGCCTGCTCACCAGCGAAGCCGACGCGGCCGACCGGCGCAACCTGCGCCTGACCCTGACCGCCGAAGGCCAGGGCCTGCTGAAGACGCTGCAGCAGCAAACCCGCAAGGTCAATGCGCAGGCGGTGGCCGGCCTGAGCGCCGCCGAGCGTGAACAGTTGCGCGGCTTGCTGCAACGCCTGCGCGACAACCTCGACCGCGAGGCGTGAGCGGGCGTGCGCCGCGGCCCCTCGCCCGGCCCGGCAACGCTAAAATTAGCCCCTTACGCCGGCCTGGACACCCTTCGCGGACCAGGCCGATTCTTTCCACAGCCCCTGGGTCTACACCATGCATCGCTGTGCCGCGCGCGCCGCATCCACCGGCGCCTCTCGCCGCCTCGTCCTTTCTTCGCTGGCTGCTGCCACCTTGCTGGCCGCGCTGCCGGCACAGTCGCAGGCCCTGATGCGCCGGTTTCCGCGCAACGCGTTGCGCGGCGAAATCACCTTCGGCGCCTTCCCCGAGATCCTGCTCAACGGCCGCGCCGCCAGCCTGGCCCCAGGCGCCCGCGTGAAAGACATGGGCAACGCGATGCCGATGCCCGGCGCGCTGGTGGGCAACAAGTACGTCGTCAACTTCACCGTCAACGGCATGGGCCTGGTGCAGGACGTCTGGATCCTGCGGCCCGACGAGATCCGCATGCAACCCTGGCCGCGCACGCCGCTGGAAGCCCAGACCTGGGCTTTCAACGAAGGCGAGCAGACGTGGGCCAAGCCGTGAGCCGGCCCGACCAAGGAGTTGCCGCGATGACCGCCCCGACCGATACCCAAGCTGTCGCCCCCACCGACGCCCAGGCCGCCACGAAGAAGGTCTTCATCCGCACCTTCGGCTGCCAGATGAACGAGTACGACTCGGACAAGATGGCCGACGTGCTGCGCGCCGCCGAGGGCTACGAGCCGACGCAAGATGTCGAGCAGGCCGACCTGGTGCTGTTCAACACCTGCTCGGTGCGCGAGAAGGCGGCCGAGAAGGTCTTCTCCGACCTGGGCCGCGTGAAGCACCTGAAGAAGAAGGGCGTGCTGATCGGCGTCGGCGGCTGTGTCGCCAGCCAGGAAGGCGCGGCCATCATCGAGCGCGCCCCGTACGTCGACATCGTGTTCGGCCCGCAGACGCTGCATCGGCTGCCGCAGATGATTGCGCAGCGCCACGCGCAGCACCGGCCGCAGGTCGACA
The DNA here is from genome assembly GCF_041914305.1 of Ideonella sp. Classification (NCBI taxonomy): domain Bacteria; kingdom Pseudomonadati; phylum Pseudomonadota; class Betaproteobacteria; order Burkholderiales; family Sphaerotilaceae; genus Ideonella; species Ideonella sp. The sequence continues at coordinate 101,374 of NZ_JAYSDQ010000015.1, read as the reverse complement.
TCAGCTTTCCCGAAATCGAGAAGTTCGACAACCTGCCGCCGGCCAAGGTCGAAGGTGCGAGCGCCTTCGTCTCGATCATGGAGGGCTGCTCCAAGTACTGCACCTACTGCGTTGTGCCCTACACCCGCGGCGAAGAGGTGTCGCGCCCCTTCGACGACGTGCTGACCGAAGTCGCCGGCCTGGCCGACCAGGGCGTGAAGGAAGTGACGCTGCTGGGCCAGAACGTCAACGCCTACCGCGGCACGATGGGCGGCACGGCCGAGATCGCCGATTTCGCGCTGCTGCTCGAATACGTCGCCGAGATCCCCGGCATCGAGCGCATCCGCTACACCACCAGCCACCCGAACGAGTTCACCCAGCGCCTGATCGACGCCTACGGCCGCATCCCGCAGCTGGTGAACCACCTGCACCTACCGGTGCAGCATGGCTCCGACCGCATCCTGATGGCGATGAAGCGTGGCTACACCGCGCTCGAATACAAGAGCACGATCCGCAAGCTGCGCGCGGTGCGGCCCGACATCGCGATGAGCTCCGACTTCATCGTCGGCTTCCCCGGCGAGACCGAAGACGACCACGCGAAAACGATGAAGCTGATCGACGACATCGGCTACGACGCCTCGTTCAGCTTCATCTACAGCCCACGCCCGGGCACGCCGGCCGCCGCGCTGCACGACGAAACGCCGCATGAGGTGAAACTCGCGCGCCTGCAGGCACTGCAAGCCAAGCTCGAAGACAACGTGCGCCGCTACAGCGCGCAGCGCGTCGGCACGGTGCAGCGCATCCTGGTCGAAGGCCCGTCGCGCAAGAGCGCCGCCGAGCTGATGGGCCGCACCGAGTGCAACCGCATCGTCAACTTCGCCGGCTCACCGCGGCTGGTGGGCCAGATGGTCGACGTGACGATCACCGAAGCGCTGCCGCATTCGCTGCGCGGTGAGGTGGTGCTGCGCGAAACCGCAGCCGCCTGATCAACGCAGGTGACGCAAGCCACGCCACCACAGCGCCAGCGCGGTGGTGGCCATCAGCAGGCCATAGGTGGCCATGCGGCCATCACGGCCGAAGATCACCAGACCGCCGACCAGCGCCACCGCCCCGGCAGCCATCGCCCACAGGGCCAGCCCGCTGAAAGCGATAGCGCGCAGGTCCTTCCACCAGATCAGCTTGCACAGCGCGCTGGCGATCAGGCCGACGCCGATGGCGGGGCCGAAGAAGTTGGCGATGTGCCACAGCGCGTCCAGCGGGCCCATGTGTGCGTCGAGTGGTTGGGGCGCGCGGCTTGCGCTGTGTCAAACCGCACGGCCGGCCTTCGGGCCGCCGCCAGCGCCGTGAAAGACACAAATTTTATAATCTGCGCATGAGTGTCATTGCGCTCGGACTGAACCACACGACCGCGCCGCTGGACCTGCGTGGTCGTTTTGCGTTCTCGCCCGAGCAGTTGCCCCCGGCGCTGCGGGCGCTGCGCGAGCAATGGCAGCGCGCGGCGCCCGAGGCGGCGATCCTGTCGACCTGCAACCGCACCGAGCTGTACGTGGCCGGCGGCAACGTCGCCCGGGGCCGCGAGCTGGTCAGCCCGGCGATCGATTGGCTGGCGGCCCAGGGCGGCGTGGACGGCGGCAAGCTGCTGGCCCACACCTATGTGCTCGAAGGCCGCGAGGCGGCACGGCACGCGTTTCGCGTCGCCTCGGGGCTCGATTCGATGGTGCTGGGCGAGCCGCAGATCCTCGGCCAGATGAAAGAGGCCGTGCGCGGCGCCAACGAGGCCGGCACGCTCGGCACGACGCTGCACCAGCTGTTCCAGCGCTCGTTCTCGGTCGCCAAAGAGGTCCGCACCTCGACCGAGATCGGCGCGCACTCGATCAGCATGGCCGCGGCCACCGTGCGCCTGGCCGCCCAGCTGTTCGAAGACCTGCGCCAGACCAAGGTGCTGTTCGTCGGCGCCGGCGAGATGATCGAGCTGGTGGCCACGCACTTCGCGGCGCGCGAGCCCAAGCAGATGGCGTTGGCCAACCGCACCCTGGAACGTGGCGAAAAGCTTGCCGCCCGCTTTGGCGCACAGGCCATTCGCCTGGCCGACCTGCCGGCACGCCTGCACGAGTTCGACGCGGTCATCTCCTGCACCGCCAGCACCTTGCCCATCATCGGGCTGGGGGCCGTCGAGCGGGCCTTGAAGGCGCGCCGCCGCCGCCCGATGTTCATGGTCGACCTGGCTGTGCCGCGCGACATCGAGCCCGAGGTGGCGCGGCTGTCGGACGTGTACCTCTACACCGTCGACGACCTGACCGATGTGGTGCAGACGGCCGGCGAGAAACGCCAGGCCGCCGTCGCCCAAGCCGAGGCCATCATCGACGCCGGCGTGCAGAGTTTTTCGCACTGGCTGGACCAGCGCGCCAGCGTGCCGCTGATCCAGGCGCTGAACCAGCAGGCCGACGACTGGCGCGCCGCCGAGCTGGGCCGCGCGCGCAAGCTGCTGGCCCGCGGCGACGACATCGACAGCGTGCTCGAGGCGATGTCGCGCGCACTGACGCAGAAGATGCTGCACGGCGCGCTGGCCGAGCTGCGCGCCAGCGAAGGCGAAACGCGCCACGCGACCGCCGAGTGGGTCTCGCGCCTGTTCCTGCGCCAGGCCACCCGCAACCTGGCCAGCGACGAGCCCGGCCCGGGCGACAAGCTGTAGCGACGCGGCACCGCCCTGCCGCCCCGCCCGCGCCCTGCGGGCCGCCCTTGTCTCCCCTTTTGACGCCTGCCGGCGATGCCCGGCACGAAGACCATGAAAGACTCGCTGCGCCTGCAACTGCAACGCCTTCAGATGCGCCTGACCGAGCTGGACGCCAACCTGGCCGACCCGCAGGTCACCTCGGACATGGGCCGTTACCGCACGCTGGCACGCGAACAGGCCGAGGCCGCCGAAGTGGTCGGCCTGTTTCGGCGCTACGAACAGCGCGAAAGCGACCTCGCCGCCGCGCGCGAGATGCTGGCCGACCCCGACATGGCCGACATGGCGCGCGAAGAGATCGCCGGCGCCGAGACCGAGCTGGCGCAGTTGCTGGCCGCGCTGCAGACCGCCCTGCTGCCACGCGACCCGGACGACCACCGCAACGCCTTCGTCGAAATCCGCGCCGGCACGGGTGGTGAGGAATCAGCCCTCTTCGCTGCCGACCTCGCCCGCATGTACCTGCGCTATGCCGAAGGCCAGGGCTGGCGCAGCGAGGTGATGAGCGAAAACGCGTCGGACCTGGGCGGCTACAAGGAAATCGTCTTCCGTTTCGAGGGCCAAGGAACGGGCGGTGGGGTCTACGAGAAGATGAAGTTCGAATCGGGTGGCCACCGCGTGCAGCGCGTGCCCGAGACCGAAGCGCAGGGCCGCATCCACACCAGCGCCTGCACGGTGGCGGTGATGCCCGAGCCCGACGAGGCGGCCGAAGTCACGCTGAACCCGGCCGACCTGCGCATCGACACCTTCCGCGCCAGCGGCGCTGGCGGGCAACACATCAACAAGACCGACAGCGCGATCCGCGTCACGCACATCCCCACCGGGCTGGTGGCCGAATGCCAGGACGACCGCTCGCAGCACCGCAACAAGGCCAAGGCGCTGGCGGTGCTGCAAGCGCGGCTGCAGGACCGCGAGCGCAGCGCCCGCGAGGCCAAGGAGGCGGCCACCCGCAAGGCACTGGTCGGCTCCGGCGACCGCTCCGACCGCATCCGCACCTACAACTTTCCGCAGGGCCGGCTGACCGACCACCGCATCAACCTGACGCTGTACAAGCTGGGCGCGATCATGGACGGTGACCTGGGCGACGTGATCGCGGCGCTGCAGGCCGAACAGGCGCAGCAGCAACTGGCCGCCCTGGAAAGCGGCGGCGCGGCATGAGCCTCACCCCGCCGCCCACGCGGGCGCTTTTCCGCTCGACAAGGCCGGCCCCATGACGCTGGCCGACGCATTGGCGCGGGCCGCGGCGCAGAGGCTGGACCGGCTCGACGCGCAGTTGCTGCTGGGCCATGTGCTGGGCCGCCCGCGCAGCTGGCTGATCGCCCACGACAGCGACGCGTTGCCGCCGGACGCCGCGCGCGCCTACGCCGCGCTGTGCGACCGCCGCGCCGCGGGTGAGCCGTTCGCCTACCTGGTCGGTGAGCGCGAATTCCACGGCCTGGCGCTGCAGGTCGGCCCGGCGGTGCTGGTGCCGAGGCCGGACACCGAAACGCTGGTCGACTGGGCGCTGACGTTGCTCGCCACCGAGCCGGCGGGCGGTCTGGCCGACCGGTCGTCGCCCCAGGTTGTCGACCTGGGCACCGGCAGCGGGGCGATCGCGCTGGCGGTCAAACACCGCTGCCCGGGCGCCGAAGTCTGCGCAGTCGATCTGAGCGAAGCCGCGCTGGCGGTGGCCCAGGCCAACGCGACGCGACTGGGTCTGGTGGTCGAATTTCGTGCCGGCTCGTGGTGGCAGGCACTGCCGGGCGATCGGCGCTTCGACCTGGTGTTGAGCAACCCGCCCTACATCGCCGGCGAAGACCCGCACCTTGCGGCGCTGCGCCATGAGCCGACCCTGGCGCTGACGCCCGGGGGCGACGGGCTGGACGCGATCCGCGCCATCGTCGCCGGCGCGCCACCGCACCTGCACGCCGGCGCCTGGCTGCTGCTGGAGCACGGCTGGGACCAGGCCGACGCTGTGGCGGCTTTGCTACAGCAAGCGGGCTTCGAGGCGGTGGCGACCCATCGCGACCTGGCCGGCCGACCCCGTTGCACCGGGGGCCGCTGGCCCGGCTGAGCCGCGCGGCCAATCCGACCATCATCGGCTTTTCGGGCCGTTTTGTAATGCCCCGAAACAGAGGGGTGAGGCGCCAGCATTTCACACGCACGAAAAATGCGGCCGGAGTAGCATGGTTCTAACGGCGGTGTTTGCCGGGCTGTCAGGCAGGAGGTTCACGATGCGCCACCTCGTTGCGATTTCGCTCAGTCTTGCCTTGGCCGGCCCTGCCTTGGCCGCGTCGCCGGTGGTGGGCGACGGCCTGAAGATCAGCCCCGACAGCAGCGAAAACTGGTCGCCCTGGCAGGCGCGCTTGGCCATGTCGGCGCCCAGCCTGCCGGTGCTGGGCAATTGGGCCACTTCGGCGCCGATTGGCACCGCCATGCTGGCCGGCGACCGCTACCTGGGCTGGGGCCGGCTGGGCGATGGCGGCGGCCTGCGGGCCACCGGCGCGTTGCTGCTGGGCTCGGGCGCCCTAGGCCTGGCCGCACCGGCTGGCGCCGCCCGCGGCGAGATGCAGTGGCGCAACAACGGCAGCACCCCCACCAGCCTGGCCGAGCCGGAGTCAAACCCGGCCATGCCCTATCTGGGCGTGGGCTACAGCGCCTGGTGGGCGCGCGCTGGCGTCGGGCTGTCGGCCGATCTGGGCCTGGCGGCCCAGAAGCCGGGGCAGGCGGTGCGGTTCGGGCGCGCCTTTTCGGGCGCGGAAGGTTTCGACGACGTGCTGCGGGCGATGCAGATTTCGCCCATGCTGCAAGTCAACATGTCTTACGCCTTCTAGCCCCGACAATCAGGACATGCGGCCGCCGCGCACCCGCGCGGCGGCTTTGTTTTATAAAGCCATATCGGGCCGGCGAGCCCACATCCACCCTACAGAGAGTGCTCATGAGCGACGTTCAACAACGCATCGACCAAATCGTCAAAGGCCACAAGGTCGTCTTGTTCATGAAGGGCACGGCGCAATTCCCGATGTGTGGGTTCTCTGGCCGCGCGGTGCAGGTGCTGAAGGCCTGCGGCGTCAACGACATGACGACCGTCAACGTGCTGGAAGACGAAGACATCCGCCAAGGCATCAAGGACTACGCGAACTGGCCCACGATCCCGCAGCTGTACGTGAACGGCGAGTTCATCGGCGGCTCGGACATCATGATGGAGATGTACCAGGCGGGCGAATTGCAGCAGGTTCTGGCTGCCTGACATGCCGGTGGACGCGGCCCCGCGCATCGTTGTCGGCATCACGGGAGCGTCCGGAGCGTTGTATGGCGTGAAGCTGCTGGAGCGCCTGAAGGCGCTAGGCGCGTACACGCACCTGGTGGCGACGCCGGCCGGGGTGCTCAACGTGCACCACGAGCTGGGGCTGGACCGGGCCGGGCTGGAAGCCCTGGCCAGCGAATCGCACGCTGCCGGCGACATCGGCGCCTGCATCGCCAGCGGCAGCCACCGCGTCGAGGCGATGGTCGTCGCCCCGTGCTCGATGAAGTCGCTGGCCGCGATCGCCCATGGCTTTGGCGACAACCTGCTGACCCGCGCGGCCGATGTCACGCTGAAGGAGCGCCGCCGCCTGGTGCTGATGGTGCGCGAAACGCCATTCAACCTGGCCCACCTGCGCAACATGACGGCGGTGACCGAAATGGGCGCGGTCGTGTTCCCGCCGCTGCCGGCGTTCTACCACCGGCCACAAACCATCGATGAGCTGGTCGCCGACACGGTCGAGCGGGTGATCGAGTTGATGGGCGTGGGCCATGCCACGCCGCAGCGCTGGTCAGGCCTTTGAGGCCGACGCTGGCACCGACGGCTCGACCACCATCCACTGCTTGCGGGCCCCCAGCACCGCGTTGGGGTATTCAGGCCGGCCGCGGCTGCCGTTGTAGCGGCCCAGCGCCATGAACAGGTCGCCCTGCTCACGCTCCAGGTAGTGGCGCAGGATCACGCAGCCGAAGCGCAGGTTGGTCTGCATGTGGAACAGGCGCGCCGGGTCGCCGTCGCCGATCAACTTGGCCCAGAAGGGCATCACCTGCATGTAGCCGCGCGCGCCGGCGACGCTGATCGCGTACTTGCGAAAACCGCTCTCGACCTGCACCAACCCCAGCACCAGCTCGGGCTGCAGGCTCGCGCGCTTGCTCTCGTACCACAGGGTCTCGAGAAACTCGATGCGCGTTTGCTGCTCGGCCTTGCGGGGCTTGAGCTTGTCGCTCATCGCCCCCAGCCAGCGCAGGTAGACCAGCCGGTCTTCGATGCGCGCAAAGCTGGGCCGCGGCGGGGCGCTGTTGGCCACAGCGGCCGACAACGCGGTGCGCACCGCGTCGGCCAGCGGCTCTTCGGCCTGGGTGCCGGCCATGGCGCCGCGCCAGGCGGCGGGGCCGAGCAGGGTGGTGGCTGCAGCCGCCCGCAGGCAGGCGCGGCGCCCCGGGAGAGCTGCGCCGCCGTCCATCAAAGGGCCAGGCGCGCCTTCACGGTCGCACCCACGTCGGCCACCGCGATCTTGCTGGCTTCAGCGTCGCGTCGGCCCTGCACTTCGAGCAGGCCCTCTTTCAGGCCGCGGTCGGAGATGACCACGCGCAACGGCACGCCGACCAGCTCCCAGTCGGCGAACATCGCGCCGGGGCGCTCGCCGCGGTCGTCCAGCAGCACATCGACGCCGGCCGCGATGAGCTCGTCGTGCAGCTTGTCCGCCGCCGCCTTCACGTCGGCCGAGCGGTCGTAGCCGATCGGGCAGATAACGGTCGCGAAAGGCGCGATCGAAGCCGGCCAGATGATGCCGCGCTCGTCGTGGTTCTGCTCGATCGCGGCACCCAGGATGCGGGTGACGCCGATGCCGTAGCAGCCCATTTCCATCGGCTGCGGCTTGCCGGTTTCGTCCAGGTAGTTGGCGTTCATCGCGCCCGAATACTTGGTGCCGAGGTAGAACACGTGGCCAACCTCGATGCCGCGCTGGATCGCCAGCGTGCCCTTGCCGTCGGGCGAGGGATCACCAGCGACGACGTTGCGGATGTCAGCCACCAGGTCAGGCTCTGGCAGATCGCGGCCCCAGTTGACGCCGGTGAGGTGGAAGTCGGCCTCGTTGGCACCGCAGACGAAATCGGCCATGTTCGCGACCGTGCGGTCGGCGATGACCTTGACCGGCTTCTTCAGCCCGATCGGGCCCAGGTAGCCGGGCTTGCAGCCGAAGTGATCGTCGATCTCGGCGGCGGTCGCAAAGCGGTAGCCCCCCTTCAGGCCCGGGAGCTTGCCGGCCTTGATTTCGTTCAGGTCATGGTCGCCGCGCACCAGCAGCAGCCACACCGTCGTCTTGACGATGTCGCCCTTGTCGTTGAGCTCGTCGGTCGCCAGCACCAGCGACTTGACGGTCTGCGCCAGCGGCAAGCCCAGCAGCTGGGCCACATCGGCGCAGGTGCTCTTGCCCGGCGTCGGCGCCTTGGTCAGGGCCTGGGTGGCGGCACCACGCTCGGCCGACAGCGCCAGTGCCTCGGCCAGCTCGATGTTGGCGGCGTAGTCGCTGGTCGGGCAGTAGACCAGCGCGTCTTCGCCGGTGTCGGCGATGACCTGGAACTCGTGCGACGCGTCGCCGCCGATCGCCCCGGTGTCGGCCGCCACGGCGCGGTACTGCAGGCCGAAGCGATCGAAGATCGCGCAATAGGCCTTGTACATCGTCTCGTAGCTCTTTAGCGCCGAAGCCTTGTCACGGTCGAACGAGTAAGCGTCCTTCATCGTGAACTCGCGGCCGCGCATCACGCCAAAGCGCGGCCGGCGCTCGTCGCGGAACTTGGTCTGGATGTGATAGAAATTCTTCGGCAGCTGCTTGTAGCTGCGCAGCTCTTGTCGGGCGATGTCGGTGATGACCTCTTCGCTCGTGGGCTGGATGATGAAGTCGCGGTCGTGCCGGTCCTTCACGCGCATCAGCTCGGGGCCATAGGCCTGGAAGCGGCCGGTCTCCTGCCACAACTCGGCCGGCTGAACGACCGGCATCAGCAACTCGACCGCGCCAGCACGGTTCATCTCGTCGCGGATGATGGCCTCGACCTTGCGGATCACCCGCAGGCCCATCGGCATGTAGTTGTAGATGCCAGCGCCCAGGCGCTTGATCATCCCGGCGCGCATCATCAACTGATGGCTGACCACCTCGGCGTCGGCGGGCGCTTCCTTGAGCGTGGAGATGAAGAACTGGCTGGCTTTCATGGGCGGCTTGTCAGGGGCGAATCGACCGCGGCGCGCGCTTCGGGAAAGCGAGGGCCTGTGCCCTGTGTGCCGCCGGTGCTATATTGATTTCAGTTCAAAAATTGGGGTTTGATTATGCTCGACCGGGAGGGCTACAGGCCTAACGTCGGCATCATCCTGCTCAACGCCCGCAACCAGGTGTTTTGGGGCAAGCGTTTGCGCACCCATTCCTGGCAGTTCCCGCAAGGGGGCATCAAGTACGGCGAATCGCCTGAGCAGGCGATGTTTCGCGAGCTGCACGAAGAAGTGGGCCTGTTGCCCGAGCATGTGCAGATTCTGGCACGCACCCGTGACTGGCTTCGCTACGAGGTCCCGGATCACTTCATCCGCAAGGATGCGCGCGGCCATTACAAGGGTCAGAAACAGATCTGGTTTCTGTTGCGCCTGATGGGGCGCGACAGCGACATGAATTTGCGCGCCACCGACCACCCCGAATTCGACGCCTGGCGTTGGAATGAATACTGGGTGCCGCTGGATGTGGTGATCGAATTCAAACGCGGGGTTTACCAGATGGCGCTGACCGAATTGGCGCGCTTTCTGCCGAAGGTGAACCACCACAACCGCTACCTGCGCAGCGGCATGCGTCCGCACGCGCGCGACGATCGGCGGCGCGGCGAGTTGGTCGACGAAACCTTGCCTGGCGAAAACCCGGTGGAGCCGCCGGGCGAAGGGCACAACGGGACCAGCGGGCCGCATTGACGCAGACGGCGCCGGCCGGGTCAGCCGGCAGCTCTTGACGCATCCCTGCCGCCAGACCCGGGGGCGCTGCAAGACGCGCCTTCGATGATTCAGGCGGGTTGATCCGTCGTGGGTCTCGCCGCCACACGGCGCTCGCTCAGGCGAGCACCATGTTGTCTCGGTGGATCAGTTCGGGTTCGCTGGCGTAGCCGAGCAGGCCCTCGATCTGCGACGAAGGCTTGCGGGCAATCAGCCTCGCTTCACCGCTGGAGTAGTTGGCAAGCCCCCGCGCCACCTCGACGCCAGCCACCGAACGCACCGCGATCACGTCGCCACGGTGGAATTCGCCCTCCACCTCGACCACGCCGATCGGCAGCAGGCTCTTGCCCTCGTCGCGCAGCTTGATCACCGCACCGTCGTCGACCCGCACCGCGCCACGCAGCTGCAGGTGGTCGGCCATCCACTGCTTGCGCGCCGCGAGTTTGGGGGTGCCCGCCAGCAAGGCGGTGCCGATGGCTTCGCCGGCGGCCAGGCGCAACAACACGTCCGGCTCGCGGCCCCAGGCGATCACCGTGCTGGCGCCGCTGCCGGCCGCGCGCTTGGCCGCCAGCACCTTGGTGATCATGCCGCCGCGGCCGATGCTGGAGCCGGCGCCACCGGCCATGGTCTCCAATGCCGGGTCACCTGCCTCGGCCTCGTCAATGAAGCGGGCCGACGCATCCTTGCGAGGATCGGCCGTATACAGCCCCCGCTGGTCGGTCAGGATCACCAGCGCATCGGCTTCGACCAAGTTGGCCACCAAGGCCCCGAGCGTGTCGTTGTCGCCGAACTTGATTTCATCGTTGACGACCGTGTCGTTCTCGTTGATGACCGGGATGACCTTCAAACCCAGCAGCGTCAACAACGTTGAACGCGCGTTGAGGTAGCGCTCGCGGTCGGCCAGGTCGGCGTGCGTCAGCAGCACCTGCGCACTGCCCATGCCGTGGGCCGACAGCTTGCGCTCATACATCTGCGCCAGGCCCATCTGGCCGACGGCGGCCGCAGCCTGCAGTTCGGGCAGCTCTTTCGGCCGCGTGGCCCAGCCCAGGCGCTTCATGCCCTCGGCGATCGCGCCGGACGAGACCATCACCACCTCACGGCCCTGCGCGGCCAGCGCGGCCAGTTGGCGGCACCAGTTGTCGATCGCATCGGCGTCGACGCCGCGGCCTTCGTTGGTGACGAGGCTGGAGCCGACCTTGACGACGATGCGGCGCGCCGCGTGCAGGGCGCCCGCCGTCACACCGCCCCCTCGCCGTCGACGTTGTCGAAGCGCGGGTCTGGCTCGGGCGGCGGCTTGCTCTGCTCGGCAGCCACGTGCTCCCAGATCGCGTGGATCAAGGGCTGCAAGCCTTCGCGGGCCAGGGCCGAGATCTCGAAGACCGGGCCTTTCCATTTGTAGCGCTTGACGAAATCCTTGACACGCTTGGCCCGCTCTTCGGCCGGCACCATGTCGAGCTTGTTCAGCACCAGCCAACGCGGTTTGTCGAGCAGCGATGCCCCCGGCCGCGGCACGCGCCGATTGCCACCGAGCTCGGCCTGCTCGGCATCGGACAGCTCGGGCGCCATCGCCGATGCCTCGTCGTACTTGCGCAGTTCTTCGACGATGGCCTTCGCTTGCGCGACCGGATCGACCGATTCGTCGAACGGCGCCATGTCGACCACATGCAGCAGCAAGCGGGTGCGCTGCAGGTGCCGCAAGAACAGATGGCCCAGGCCCGCCCCCTCGGAAGCACCTTCGATCAGGCCGGGAATGTCGGCCACGACAAAGCTCTTCTCGGGCCCGACGCGCACGACACCGAGGTTCGGGTGCAGCGTCGTGAACGGGTAGTCGGCGATCTTCGGCCGCGCGTTCGAGACCGCGGCGATCAAGGTCGACTTGCCGGCGTTGGGCATGCCCAGCAGGCCCACGTCGGCGAGCACGCGCAGTTCCAGCCTGACCTTGAAGGCCTCGCCCGGCCAGCCGGGGGTCTTCTGGCGCGGCGCGCGGTTGGTGCTGGTCTTGTAATGCAGGTTGCCGAAACCACCGTCGCCGCCTTTGGCCAGCAGCACCGGCACGTCGGGCTCGATCAGCTCGGCCATCACGCGACCGGTTTCGATGTCGGTGATGATCGTGCCGACCGGCATGCGCAGCGTGATGTCGTCGGCAGCGGCACCGAAACAGTCCGAGCCACGGCCAGCTTCACCGTTCTTCGCCTCATGGCGCCGGGCGTAGCGGTAGTCGATCAGGGTGTTCAGGTTGCGGTCGGCCACCGCCCAGACGCTGCCGCCGCGGCCGCCGTCGCCGCCATCGGGCCCGCCGAAGGGGATGAATTTTTCACGCCGGAAGCTCGCGCAGCCGGCCCCGCCGTTGCCGGCAGCGATGTCGATGGTGGCTTCGTCAACGAACTTCATGATGGAGCGGATGGTAGCGAATGGAACGCCGGGCCTTCGAATCTCCCAGACGTGAAAAAGCCCCGGCAAGCCGGGGCTTTGCAGCAGCAGCAGCGTGCGCCGGGATTACAGCGGCGTGACGCTGACGGTGTGGCGGTTCAACTCGCCCTTGACCGCGAACGACACGGTACCATCGACCAGCGCAAACAGCGAATGGTCACGGCCCATGCCGACGTTCGTGCCGGCGTGGAACTTGGTGCCGCGCTGGCGGACGATGATCGAGCCGGCCGGAATGACCTGACCGCCGAACACCTTCACGCCGAGCATCTTGGGCTGGGAGTCACGGCCGTTCCGGGTGGAACCGCCGCCTTTTTTCTGTGCCATGGTTCAGAACTCCTGCTTCGGCTTGTCAGCCGTTGACCGCGCTGATTTCCAGCTCGGTGTAGTGCTGGCGGTGACCGCCGTGCTTCTGGTAGTGCTTGCGGCGACGCATCTTGAAGATGCGCACCTTGTCGTGCCGACCATGCGCCACCACGGTGGCCTTCACGCTCGCGCCGCTCACCAGGGGGGTCCCGACCGTCAAAGCCGCGCCGTCGCCGACGGCCAGCACTTGATCAATCACGATTTCCTGGCCAACGTCCGCAGCAATCTGTTCTACCTTGATCTTTTCGCCGGCTGCAACCTTGTATTGCTTGCCACCGGTTTTTATGACCGCGTACATATGTGCCCTTCGAAATTTTTGCAGGGAGCCTGCAAAAAGCCCTCGCGCACGGCAGGAACAGCCGCGCACGCCCGCCCGGACCATCCCGAGCGAAGCCCAAAATTATAGCAAACCCTGACTCGCGCCCGCAAGGACGCCAAGGCCCGGCCCGAGCGCTCGCCAGGGTCTTCCTATAATCTGCGGCTTTTGCCGCCTGCGGACCGCGCATTCTTCCTCATGCCTGCCACGGACACCTCTTTGCCGGCCGCCCCGCCGATGGACTTCATTGCCGAAGGCATGGCCCAGGTCGACGAGGTCATCCGCACCCGGCTGGCGTCGGACGTGGCGCTGATCGAGCAGATCTCCCACTACATCATCGGCGCCGGCGGCAAGCGGATCCGCCCTCGGTTGGTGCTGCTGTTTGCCGAGGCGCTGGGGCATCAAGGGCCCGAGCCCTACGAGGCGGCCGCCATCGTCGAGTTCATCCACACCGCCACGCTGTTGCATGACGACGTGGTGGACGAGTCGTCGCTGCGGCGCGGTCGCGCAACGGCCAACGCGCTGTTCGGCAATGCCGCCAGCGTGCTGGTCGGCGACTTTCTGTATTCGCGCGCCTTCCAGATGATGGTGTCGTTGAACCGCATGCGCGTGCTCGATGTGCTGGCCGATGCCACCAACGTCATCGCCGAGGGCGAGGTCCTGCAGTTGATGAACATGCATGACCCCGACCTCGCCGTTGCCGACTACCTGCGGGTGATTCGCTACAAGACCGCCAAGCTGTTCGAGGCCAGTGCGCGCCTGGGCGCCGTCATCGCCGGCGCACCATCCGACATTGAAGAGGCCTGCGCCGACTATGGTCGCGCCCTGGGCACCGCCTTCCAGCTCGTCGATGACCTGCTCGACTACGAAGGCGATACACAAGCCCTGGGCAAGAACGTGGGAGACGATTTGCGCGAGGGGAAGCCGACGCTGCCGCTGCTGGTGGCGATGGAGCGCGGCACGCCAGAAGAGCGGTCGCTGATCCGTCACGCCATCGAACACGGCGAGGTCGAGCGCCTGCCGGAAATCGTCGCCGTCGTTCGCCGCACCGGCGCCTTGCAGGCAACCCGCGACGCCGCGCGCACCGAAGCGCAACGGGCCCGCGAACGACTTTTTGTGCTGCCCCCTTCGAGGGCCCGCGAAGCTCTGCTAGAATTCTCTGCTCGGTCGGTTGAGCGCTCCTCGTAGCGCAAGAAAACGCAACACGACAAGAGACATCGGGGTGTAGCTTAGCCTGGTAGAGCGCTACGTTCGGGACGTAGAGGCCGGAGGTTCGAATCCTCTCACCCCGACCAGAAATTCTGGTTTCCAACTGTCACGCGACTGCGCCCGCTCGGGTGCCTGAATGTCTCGCCAGGGACACGAAGCGTGACCAGGTGTTCATGGGAGCGCCCCAGGCGCACTCTCCACGATTTACAGGCTCTGTTGGTTCGGCGATGATGACCGATCATGGTCTTTCTGCGCCCTGACGGTGCGTGCTTGTGGATACCCTGATCGAAGCCCCTTCTTCCGCGCTGTCCGGCGTCGCACGCGTGCTGGTCCATGGTGGGAAACTGAAAGTCCAACGGGCTGAAGAACTCACCGCGGCGGCGCGTGACAAACGCATCAGTTTCGTTGCCGCCTTGATGGACGCGGGGGACATGACGCCCTCGAGCTTGGCGCACAACCTGTCGGCAGCACTCGCCGTGCCGTTGCTGGACCTGGATGCGGTCGACCCTCAGCGCCTGCCTCGCACCATCCTCGATGCGAAGCTGATCACCCAGTACAAGGTGCTGCCGCTGAGCAAGCGCGGCAGCCGCCTGTTCCTGGCTTGCGCTGACCCGACGGACCAGGAAGCGAGTGAGCGCATCAAGTTCGCCACCCAGCTCGCCCCCGAGTGGGTGCTGGTCGAGTACGACAAGCTCAGCAAGCAGATCGACTCGCAGGCGGCGCCAGCATCTCAGGCCCTGGAGGCCATCGCCAACGCCGATTTCGATTTCGACGTCACGGAAGAGGACACGGCCCCCGCCGCGGCGGCCGACGTCACGACAGAGGTCGAGGACGCCCCGGTTGTCCGCTTCCTGCAGAAGATGCTGGTCGACGCGATCAACATGCGCGCATCCGACCTGCACTTCGAACCGTACGAGTTCAACTACCGGGTGCGTTTTCGCGTCGACGGCGAACTGCGCGAAATCACCCAGCCGCCGATCGCGATCAAGGACAAGCTGGCGTCACGCATCAAGGTGATTTCGCGGCTGGACATTTCCGAGAAGCGTGTGCCGCAAGACGGCCGCATGAAGCTCCGCTTCGGCAACAAGTCGATCGACTTTCGGGTCAGCACGCTGCCCACCCTGTTCGGCGAGAAGATCGTGATCCGGATTCTCGATTCGTCGAGCGCGAAGCTGGGCATCGAGGCGCTGGGCTACGAGCCCGCCGAGAAAGAACGGCTGCTGCACGCCATCCATCGCCCGTATGGCATGGTGCTGGTCACCGGCCCCACCGGCAGCGGCAAGACCGTCTCGCTCTACACCTGCCTCAATATCCTGAACCAGCCGGGCGTCAACATCGCCACGGTGGAGGATCCGGCCGAAATCAACCTGCCCGGCATCAACCAGGTCAACGTCAACGACAAGGCTGGCCTGAATTTCGCCGTGGCGCTGAAATCGTTCTTGCGCCAGGATCCAGACATCATCATGGTCGGTGAAATCCGCGACCTCGAAACGGCCGACATCGCCATCAAGGCCGCCCAGACGGGTCACATGGTGATGTCGACGCTGCACACCAACGACGCACCGTCCACGCTGACTCGTCTGCTGAACATGGGCGTGGCCCCGTTCAACATCGCCTCCAGCGTGCTGTTGATCACCGCGCAGCGCCTGGTCCGCAAGCTGTGCGAGAACTGCAAGAAGCCGGGCGACTACCCGCGCAGCGCCCTGCTGAAGGCCGGCTACGCTGAGAGCGATCTCGATGGCAGTTGGGTGCCCTACAAGTCCGTGGGCTGCAGCAGCTGCAACAACGGCTACAGGGGCCGGGTGGGCATCTACCAGGCGATGCCGATCACCGAGGAAATCCAGCGCATCATCCTGTCCCTGGGTTCGTCGGTCGATATCGCCGCGGCGGCCCAGCGCGACGGCGTGCGCGACCTTCGCCAGTCAGGGCTGTTGAAGGTGCGGCTGGGCGCCACTTCGCTCGAGGAAGTGATCGCCGCCACCAATGAGTGAGCGGCAAGCCATCACAATCACGACAACACGTACATCGATCAATTGGGGATCGGCCGGAGGCTCAATGGCAACTGCAGTAGCGGCGAAAGACGTCAAGGAATTCATCTTCGAGTGGGAAGGCAAGGACCGCAACGGCAAGATCGTGCGCGGCGAACTGCGCTCGGGAGGCGAAGCTGCGGTCAGTGCGAGCCTGCGTCGCCAGGGCGTGATGGTGACCAAGGTCAAGAAGCGCCGCTCGGGCGGCGGCAAGGCCATCAAGGCCAAGGACATCGCCGTCTTCACCCGCCAGTTGGCCACGATGATGAAGGCCGGCGTGCCGCTGCTGCAGGCATTCGACATCGTCGGCCGCGGCAGTCCGAACCCGCGCCTGACCCGGTTGCTGATGGAGATCCGTTCCGACGTGGAGACCGGTACCAACCTGTCGTCTGCGTTCCGGCGCCATCCGCAGTACTTCGACGCGCTGTACTGCAACCTGGTCGAAGCCGGTGAGGCGGGCGGTATTCTGGAAGAACTGCTGTCCCGCCTGGCGATGTACCAGGAAAAGACACTGGCGATCAAGCAGAAAGTCAAGTCCGCGATGATTTACCCAGTCTCGGTGCTGGTCGTCGCCTTCGTCGTGGTCACGGTGATCATGTTGTTCGTGATTCCCGCCTTCAAGGATGTGTTCAAGTCCTTCGGCGCCGAGCTGCCTGCGCCGACCTTGTTCGTGATGGCCATGAGCGACGTCTTCGTCAAATACTGGTGGCTGATCTTCGGTGTCCTTTTCGGTGGCGGCTACACCTTCATACAGACCTGGAAACGGTCGGAGAAGATGCAGTTCGCCATGGACCGGCTGCTGCTGCGCCTACCCATCTTCGGCGACCTGATCCGCAAGGCCATCATCGCGCGCTGGACGCGCACGCTGTCGACGATGTTCGCCGCCGGTGTGCCGCTGGTCGAGGCGCTGGATTCGGTGGGCGGCACCGCCGGCAACTCAGTCTACGCCCAGGCCACCCAGCAGATCCAGCGTGATGTCTCGACCGGCACCGCGCTGACCACGTCGATGACGCAGACCGGCGTGTTCCCGAACATGGTGCTGCAAATGGCCGCGATCGGCGAAGAGTCCGGTGCGCTCGACGACATGCTGTCGCGTGCCGCCGACTTCTACGAAGAAGAGGTCGACGAGATGGTCAAGGGCCTGTCGACGCTGCTGGAGCCGATCATCATCGTCTTCCTAGGCTCATTGATCGGTGGCATCGTGGTATCGATGTACCTGCCCATCTTCAAGCTCGGCCAGGTCGTCTAGCCCATGTCCGCTGAAGCACTGAGCCTGTGGCTGTCGCCACCGGTGCTGGGATTGCTCGGCCTTTGTGTCGGCAGCTTTCTGAACGTCGTTGCCCACCGCCTGCCCCGCATGATGGAGCGAGACTGGTGGACCGACATCGCGCACCAGCTGAGCGACGGCGAATCGTTCAAGCGTTGCTTCGGCCAGGAGGCGCCGAAGGCGCTGGCCGCCACGGCTGGCGAGCTCGAGAAGGGCATCGACGGGTTGGCGCCGTACGGCCTGTCGACACCACGCTCGGCATGCCCGGCCTGTGGGCACCAGATCACGTGGTACGAGAACATTCCGCTGCTCAGCTGGCTGTGGCTGCGCGGCCGCTGCTCGGCATGCAAAACGCCCATTTCGCCGCGCTACCCATTGCTCGAGTTGTTGACCGCGGCCTTGTTTGCCGCAGTCGGCTGGCGCTTCGGTGCCCAACCGGTGGCCTTGCTGTGGTGTGCGGTCCTGGCCACCCTGGTGGCGCTGGCGGCCATCGACTGGGACACCACCTTGCTGCCTGATTCGATGACGCTGCCGCTGCTGTGGGCCGGCCTGGTGGCCGCCGCCATGGGCTGGACGGTGCCCTTGCGCGACGCGCTCTGGGGCGCGCTGGCCGGCTACTTGTCCTTGTGGTCCATCTATTGGCTGTTCAAGAAGGCCACCGGCAAAGAGGGCATGGGCTTTGGCGACTTCAAACTGCTGGCGGCGCTCGGCGCTTGGCTGGGTTGGCACGCCATCCTGCCGATCGTCTTGATGGCCTCCGTGATCGGCGCTGTCGTCGGTATCGCGATGAAGCTCACCAGTGGGCTGCGGCAAGGTGGCTACGTGCCTTTTGGCCCCTTCCTGGCCGGTGGCGGGGTGGTGGTGATCCTGGCCGGCACCGACCGCGTGCTGGGCTGGATCGGGCAGTGATCGGGTCGCTGCCGGCGCGGCTGCGCGTCGGCCTCACCGGTGGCATCGGCAGCGGCAAGAGCACCGTCGCCGTCGCCCTGGCCCAACGCGGCGCGCTGATCGTCGACACCGACCAGATTGCGCGCCAATTGACAGCCCCTGCGGGAGTCGCCCTGCCCGCCATCGCGGCCACCTTCGGCGCGGCAATGATCGATTCGAGCGGGGCGCTCGACCGTGCCCGGATGCGGGCCGAGGTGTTCAGCGATCCCGCGGCGCGGCACAGGCTCGAAGCCATCCTGCATCCGCTGATCGGGCAGCAGGCCCAGGCGCAAGCCGCCAGCGCCGCGCCGGGCCAACCCGTTGTTTTCGACGTGCCGTTGCTGGCCGAATCCGCCCACTGGCGACAACGGGTCGATCGTGTGCTGGTCGTCGATTGCGATGAAAGCCTGCAGGTCCGGCGCGTCGTCCAGCGCTCAGGCTGGGCCGAGGCCGACGTGCGGCAGGTCATCGCGCAACAAGCCTCGCGCCGCTCGCGACGGGCCATTGCCGACGCGGTACTGGTCAACCACGAGGCCTTGGACCTGGGCACGCTGGATGCCCACGTCGGGCGGCTGTGGCAGCACTGGTGGCCCGACGCGGGCCCCACGCCCTTGAAACAGCAGTCGCTGTGAAACAATCGGTGTCGCCCCGGACTCAACCGTCCAGGGCACGGCTGCCGAGCAAGGACGACACGGTTTGGTTCTCTACGAATATCCCTTCAACGAAGGCATTCGCACGATGCTGCGACTGGAGCATCTGTTCGCGCGCTTGCATGCCCTGCTGCCGCGCGATGCCGCGGTCGATCACCATTTCGCGTTGGTCACGCTGTTCGAGATCATGGATGTCTCGTCTCGCGCCGACCTCAAGTCCGACCTGCTGAAAGAACTGGAGCGCCACAAGGCCCAGTTGCAGAGCTACCGCGGCAACCCCAGCGTCTCCGAAGCGGCGCTGGACGAAATCGTCGCCCGCATCGACCATGCCCACGCCGGCCTGAATCACCTGAGCGGCAAGGCCGGCCACACGCTCGTGTCCAACGACTGGCTGATGAGCATCCGCAGCCGCATCAGCATCCCCGGCGGCACCTGCTCGTTCGACCTGCCCGCCTACTACGCGTGGCAGCAGTTGTCGCCGGAGCAACGCCGAAACGACCTGACCCACTGGGTGGACACCCTGGTGCCACTGGCCGAGGCGCTGCTGTTGCTGCTGAACCTGCTGCGTGATGCCGGGGTGCCGCACCGCGTGGTCGCGCAAGCCGGCCAGTATCAGCAAAGCCTGCCGCCTGGGCGGGCGTATCAGCTGCTGCGCGTGCGCATCGACGAATCTCTGGGCCTGGTGCCCGAGATCAGCGGCCACCGGCTGATGGTCTCGGTGCGCTTGATGCGCGCCGACGCCGAGGGCCGGCTCAAGGCCTACCACGGCGATGCCACCTTCGACCTCGCGCTGTGCGCTTGAGCGCCACACCATGTCAGACCCCTCCCCGCCTCCCGCAGCGTCGTCGCCAGCCAAGAAGCGCATGGTGCCCTGCCCCAACTGCCGGGCGCCCGCGCTGTTCTCGCCCGCCAACCCCTACCGGCCTTTTTGCAGCGCCCGTTGCCAAGGGCACGACTTCGGCGCCTGGGCCAACGAGGCCTATCGCGTCGGCGCCAATCCGCCGCCGGACGACAAGGAATAGGGCGCGCAGGCGCGCGGCGCCGGTTGGCAAAGCCAGGTGCCCTCAGCCTCTTGAAAGCTGAAGCCCGATCCCTATAATCATTGTTAGCACTCGAATCGCTGGAGTGCTAGCAGCCAGCGATCAGAGCAGCCTTGCTAGGCGCTCAGTTTCGTGAGCGCCTTTTGTGAATGAGCGCCAACTTCGTTGGAACTCGGCACCCCGTCTTACTGCAAACGCACCAAGGAGATGCAATGAAGCTTCGTCCGTTGCACGATCGCGTGATCGTCAAGCGCCTGGAAAACGAAACCAAGACTGCCTCGGGCATCGTCATCCCCGACAACGCCGCCGAGAAGCCCGACCAGGGTGAGGTGCTGGCCGTCGGCCCGGGCAAGCGCAACGACAAGGGCGACTTCGTGGCCCTGAACATCAAGGTCGGCGACCGCGTCCTGTTCGGCAAGTACTCGGGCCAGACCGTCAAGGTCGATGGCGAGGAGCTGCTGGTCATGAAGGAAGACGACCTCTTTGCAGTGGTGGAGAAGTAAATCGCCCTGAGCGATTTGTTTTCGTCGCAGGCCTGACTTGGCCAAGCCAAGTCAAGTCAAGGGTCGCCAGGTCCGGCCGCCGACAGAAGTCCACGAACACACATCTACTGAATTCGGAGTAATCAAACATGGCAGCAAAAGACGTCATCTTTGGCGCAGACGCCCGTCACCGCATGGTCGAAGGCGTGAACATCCTGGCCAACGCGGTCAAGGTCACGCTGGGCCCCAAGGGCCGCAACGTCGTGCTCGAGCGCTCGTTCGGCGCCCCCACCGTCACCAAGGACGGTGTCTCGGTGGCCAAGGAAATCGAGCTGAAGGACAAGCTCCAGAACATGGGCGCGCAGATGGTCAAGGAAGTCGCTTCCAAGACCAGCGACAACGCCGGTGACGGCACCACCACCGCCACCGTGCTGGCCCAGGCCATCGTGCGCGAAGGCATGAAGTACGTGGCCGCCGGCATGAACCCGATGGACCTGAAGCGCGGCATCGACAAGGCCGTGCTGTCGCTGACGGAAGAGCTGAAGAAGGCCTCCAAGCCCACCACCACCAGCAAGGAAATCGCCCAGGTCGGCACGATCTCGGCGAACTCCGACGAGTCGATCGGCAAGATCATTGCCGACGCGATGGACAAGGTCGGCAAGGAAGGCGTCATCACCGTCGAAGACGGCAAGAGCCTGAACAACGAGCTGGACGTGGTCGAAGGCATGCAGTTCGACCGCGGCTACCTGTCGCCGTACTTCATCAACCAGCCCGAAAAGCAAGTTGCCCTGTTGGACAACCCCTTCGTGCTGCTCTACGACAAGAAGATCAGCAACATCCGCGACCTGCTGCCCACGCTGGAGCAAGTGGCCAAGTCGGGCCGTCCGCTGCTGATCATCGCCGAAGAAGTCGAAGGCGAAGCGCTGGCGACCCTGGTGGTCAACACCATCCGCGGCATCCTGAAGGTCGTCGCCGTCAAGGCCCCGGGCTTCGGCGACCGCCGCAAGGCCATGCTGGAAGACATCGCCATCCTGACCGGTGGCAAGGTCATCGCCGAAGAAGTGGGCCTGTCGCTCGAGAAGGTCACGCTGGCTGACCTGGGCCAGGCCAAGCGCGTCGAAGTGGGCAAGGAAAACACCACGCTGATCGACGGCGCCGGTGCCGCTGCCGACATCGAAGCCCGCGTCAAGCAGATCCGCATCCAGATCGAAGAAGCCACCAGCGACTACGACCGCGAGAAGCTGCAAGAGCGCGTGGCCAAGCTGGCCGGCGGCGTGGCCGTCATCAAGGTCGGTGCTGCCACCGAAGTCGAGATGAAGGAAAAGAAGGCCCGTGTCGAAGACGCGCTGCACGCCACCCGTGCCGCCGTTGAAGAAGGCATCGTGGCCGGTGGTGGCGTCGCGCTGCTGCGCGCCCGCCAAGCTGCTGGCACGATCAAGGGCGACAACGCCGATCAAGACGCCGGCATCAAGCTGGTGCTCAAGGCCATCGAAGCCCCGCTGCGCGAGATCGTCTACAACGCCGGTGGCGAAGCCTCCGTCGTCGTGAACGCCGTGCTGGCCGGCAAGGGCAACTACGGCTTCAATGCCGCCAACGACACGTATGGCGACATGATCGAGATGGGCATCCTGGACCCGACCAAGGTGACCCGCACCGCGCTGCAGAACGCCGCTTCTGTCGCGTCGCTGATGCTGACCACCGAAGCGATGGTCGCCGAAGCGCCGAAGGAAGATGCCCCGGCCGGCGGCATGCCTGGCGGCATGGGCGGCATGGGCGGCATGGGCATGGACATGTAAGTCGGACGTGCGGCCTGCGGGCCGCACACCGGCGACACCGTTCGCCCGAGCGCCCTGCTCGAATCGACGACAAGGCCACCGTGAGGTGGCCTTTTTCATTGGCAGGTACCGCCCCAGACCCCGGGCGACAATCCGCGCCCATGCAATGGCGCGTCTTGCTTCTTCTCTGTGCAGGCCTGCTGTCGGCCGGCCTGTCGTGCGCGCAGGCGGCGGCAGAGGCCGCGCCGCCGCTCGGCCGCCCGCGCATCGGCCTGGTGTTGTCGGGCGGCGGCGCGCGCGGCCTGGCCCACGTGGGCGTGCTGAAGGTGCTCGAACGCGAGCACGTGCCGGTGGACGTGATTGCCGGCACCTCGATGGGTGCGATCGTCGGTGGGCTGTACGCGAGCGGCATGAAGGCCGACGACATCGAGCGTGAGCTCAGGCGCATCGACTGGAACAAGCTCTTCGCCACCCGCGTCAGCCGGCAGCAGCTGAGCCAGCGGCGCAAGGAGGAAGATTTCGAGATCGCCAGCGCGATCGAGCTCGGCATCGACGATGAGGGCTCGTTCCGTGCGCCGCAGGGCGCCGTCTCCAGCCGCGGGCTCGAGACCCTGCTGCGGCGGCTGACGCTGGCGGTGCGGTCCACCGCGCACTTCGACAAACTGCCGATCCCTTTCCGCGCGGTGGCCACCAACATGGAGACGGGCGAGGCCGTCATCCTGGGCGAAGGCGATCTGGCGACCGCGCTGCGCTCCAGCATGAGCGTGCCCGGCGTGTTCCCGCCGATCGAGGTCGATGGCCATGTGCTGGGCGATGGTGGCCTGGTCAACAACGTGCCAATCGACGTGGCCCGCGCGATGGGGGCCGACATCGTGATCGCCGTCAACATCGGCACGCCGCTGGCCGGCCGCGAGACCCTCAGCTCGGCGCTCGGGCTGACGGCACAGATGATCAACATCCTGACCGAGCAGAACGTCAAGCGCAGCCTGGCCACGCTGCTGGCCCGGGACCTGCTGATTGCGCCCGACCTGGGCGCGCTGACCTCGGGCGATTTCAACCGCGCCGCCGACTTCATCCGCATCGGCACCGAAGGGGCCGATGCGCTGCAGCCGCAGCTGGCCGAGCTGGCATTGCCCGCGGGCGACTACGCGGCCTGGCGCACCGCGCGCCACACCGGCACGGTGCCGTCGCCACAGCTGGCCTTCGTCGCGTTCGAAGGCACCAGCGTCACCAACCCCTCACGCTTCGAGGGCCAGTTGCAATCGCAGCCCGGCCAGCCGTTCGACCCCGACAAGGCCGCGCGCGACGCCCGCCACCTGGCGGCCAGCGGCGACTATGTGCGGGCCGACTACCGCCTGGTCGACACCACCAATGGCGCCACCGGCGTCGTCTTCGACCTCGAAGACAAGCCCTGGGGCCCGAACTACCTGCGCGTGGGGCTGGACCTGTCGACCGACTTCGGTGGCCACAGCGCCTTCAACATCAAGATCAGCCACAACCGGCATTGGCTGACACCCTCTGGCACCGAATGGCGCAACCGCCTGCAGATCGGCGAGGTGCCGCAGCTCTACAGCGAGATCTACCACCCGCTGAACTGGACCATCGGCCTGTGGAACGACTGGTTCGTCGCCGGTTGGGGCCTGGCCGAGCGGCGCGTGCTGTCCCTGTACCGGCCCGATGCGGGTAGCGAGATCGGCCAGCTGCGTCGCAGCACCAGCCGCGTCGGCGTCGACCTGGGCCAGCCGTGGGGCAGCCTGGGTGAGCTGCGGCTGGGGCTGACGCACCAGATCGGCCGCACCGAGCCTACGCTGCTGGCCGCCGACTACGCCGGCCCGACCAGCGCCGAGACCTGGAACGAGACCGCCGTGCGCGCCCATGTCGTGGTCGATCAGCTCGACTACGCCAACTTCCCGCAGTTCGGCTACCGGTTGGAAGGCGAGGCCCAGTTCGGTCGCCGGCACCATGAAGGCAGCCAAAGCCTGTCGCGCCTGGAAGGCCAGGTCAGCGGCGCCTACAGCTGGGGCGCGCAGACGCTGAATGTGTTCGGGCTGATGGAGATGTCCGATGCGCGCGCCGACGCGATCGTCGGCCAGTATTCACTCGGCGGCTTCCAGCGCCTGTCGGGTTACCAACCCAACCAGCTCGCCGGCAATGCGGTGTTGTTCGGCCGCCTGAACTGGTACATGCGGCTGGCCGAGCCACCGGTGTTCGCCCGCGGCTTCTTCGTCGGCGCGTCGCTCGAAGCCGGCAACGCCTGGGCCAGCCGGCGCCAGGTGTCGCTGGGTGACCTGCGCGGCGGCGCCAGCCTCTACCTCGGTGCCGACACCGGCATCGGCCCGATGTACCTCGGTTTGACCTGGGCGCCGCAGGGTGAAGCGGGCCTGGCGTTGATGATCGGCCGGCCATAGACAGAGCACCCGGCTGCGGGGTACCGCAGCCACCCTCCGAGAGGGTGCGCGGCCGCTTCGGAGCGGCCGTGCGCTGGCCACGCGGAGAGCGCCCACAGCGGGCACCACTCAGTAAACGATCACCGGCTCGATGTCGAACAGCTGCGGGTCGGCCGGGTCGACGGTCACCTTGACCCAGTGCAGCGA
This sequence comes from Ideonella sp., assembly GCF_041914305.1. Classification (NCBI taxonomy): domain Bacteria; kingdom Pseudomonadati; phylum Pseudomonadota; class Betaproteobacteria; order Burkholderiales; family Sphaerotilaceae; genus Ideonella; species Ideonella sp. The sequence goes on along the minus strand of NZ_JAYSDQ010000015.1, from coordinate 76,623 downwards.
CGGGCTGCCGAAGGTTTCGATGCGGGTCAGGTTGGTCAGCTGCTTGCGCTGGCGGTAGACCGGCATGTCGACCTTGTAGAAGTGGGTGTCGCCATGCACCAGCAGCACGCGCCCTTTGAAACTCTCGGTCTCGGCGATCAGCGCGTCCATGAAGCGGCGGTAGCCGTTGTAGCGCGGCGCCTGGCTTTCGTCGTCGTCGGTCTCGGGCAGGTCGAAGCCGGGGTCGGCCTGGAACACGGTGACGACGCCACGCGCCCCCTGCTTCTTGGCTTGCGCAAAGCTCTCGCGCAGCCAGGCGATGTTGGCGGCATCACGCGCTTCGTATTCGGCGTTGTCGGTCGCGCAGTCCGCCGCCTTGCGCGCGCTCTTGAACGTGCACTCTTCGTCGTCCAGCACCCGGTTGTTGTTGCTGCCCGGCATGTTGAAGGTCGCAAAGACGATGCCCTGCCGCTCGAAGCGCAGGTTCTCGACATACGGCGCCGCCTGGTGCTCGAGCGGCATCGTCCGTTGGCCCAGGCTCTCGGGGCGGCCGAACATCACACGGCGCAAGTGGGCCAGCCGCTCCAGGTTGTCGTAGCCGCCGTTGTTCAGGCGGTGGCAGTCGGTCCACTCGTTGTCGCCGGGGGTGTAGACGGCCGGCGCCTTCAGCCGATTGAACAACGCCAGCGCCTCGCCGTAGACGACGTCGTCGCAGCGTGAGCTGCCGTCCTTCACGTCACCGTCGTGGATCGAGAACGCGATGTCGGCCGCGTTGAGGCTGTTGATGATGGCGTTCAGCCCGGGGTCGTCGCCGTTGCGCTTGTACGGCATGTCGCCCCAGAGCGCGAAGCTGAAGCCCCCTTCGGGCACCTTCGCGGCCGGCGGCGGCGAGGCACAGCCCGCCGCCACGGCCAGCGCGGCCGCGGTGATCAATGACAAGGCAAGGCGTGTGGTCTGGCGCATGGTCGGCTCGTCTGGGGCGAAGGCCGCGCAGTATCCCCAAAAGTCTTGCCCGCGTGCATGCCCCCGCGAAGGCCGTGGCCTCGGCCGGCCCGCGGCTCAGCCGCGCTTGGTCAGCAGCGCCTTGGCCACGCGCGAGCCAGTGGGCTGGCCCAGCGCGTTGCGAATCGCCACGCCGGCGTCGATCAGCTTGTCCAGGTCGATGCCGGTCTCGATGCCCAGCCCGTGCAGCAGGTAGACCACGTCTTCGGTCGCCACGTTGCCGGTGGCGCCCTTGGCATAGGGGCAGCCGCCCAGGCCCGACACACTGGTGTCGAAGCTCGCGATGCCGACTTGCAGGCTGGCGTAGACGTTGCTCAGCGCCTGGCCGTAGGTGTCGTGGTAATGGCCGCTGACCTCGTCGATCGGGTAGTGCTTCAGCGCCGCTTCGAGCGCGCGCTGCACCTTGTTCGGCGTGCCGACGCCAATCGTGTCGGCCACGCCCACATGCTGCACGCCGATCTGTTTCATCAACCGCGCGACCAGCTCGACCCGCTCGGGAGCGATCTCGCCCTCGTAGGGGCAACCGACCGCGCACGAGATCGCGCCGCGCACCTTGATGCCGGCCGCGCGCGCGGCCTCGGCCACTGGCGCAAAGCGCTCGATCGACTCGGCGATCGAGCAGTTGATGTTCTTCTGGCTGAAGGCCTCGCTGGCGGCGCCGAAGACCACGATCTCGTCGGGCTTCGTCAGCACCGCGGCATCGAAGCCCTGCATGTTCGGCGTCAGCACCGAGTAGCGCACACCCGGCTGGCGGGCGATGCCGGCCATCACCTGGGCGTTGTCGGCCATCTGCGGCACCCACTTCGGGCTGACGAAGCTGGTGACTTCGATCTCGCGCAGGCCCGCGGCCTGCAGCGCATGCACGAGCGCGATCTTGTGCTCGGCCGCGACCGGCTGCTTCTCGTTCTGCAGCCCGTCGCGCGGGCCGACTTCGACGATCTTGACTCTGGACGGCAGGCTCATCACATCACTCCGATCATTCCGACAGGCGCAGCAGTTCGCCGCCTTCGGCGACCTGGTCCCCGACGGCGTACATCAGTTCGGCCACCGTGCCGGCGCGCGGCGCGCTGATGGTGTGCTCCATCTTCATCGCCTCCATCACCGCCAGCGCCTGGCCGGCCGTGACCACATCGCCCGGTTTCACATGGAAGGCGATGACCTTGCCCGGCATCGGCGCGGTCAACCGGCCGGCGCCGCCAGCGCCCTCGCCCGCATGGGCGATCGGGTCGATCTCTTGCAGCTCGCGGGTGCCACCGGCGCCGAACACCGCCACGCGTTCGCCCTGCAGGTAGACGGCCAGCGTGTGGCGCTCGCCACCCAGCGTCACGTCGTAACGATCACCACCAAGCGCGCGGGTGGCCAGCGGCCAGCTCTCGTTGCCCAGCACCAGGCGCAGGGCACCGTCGTGCAGCCGCTCCAGCGTGGCCACATGCTGCTCGTTGCCGACCTGCAGGTCGATGCGGCGGCGCGCCCCGCCGTGGATGCGCCAGCCATTGCGGTGCGACCAGGGGTCGGCCGACGCCAGCGCGGCCTCGGCCGCCAGCACCTGCGCGATCACGCCGGCGGCAGCCAGCGGCAGCGACAGGCCCGGTGCGTCGAACAACACGGCGCGCTCGCGCTCGATCAGCGCGGTGTCGAGGTCGGCGGTGGCGAACGACGGGCTGGCGGCGACGCGGCGCAGGAACGCCACGTTGGTGTTCAGGCCGACGATGTGCGTGTCGCGCAGCGCCGCATCGAGCCGGGCCAGCGCCTGCGCGCGGTTCTCGCCCCAGACGATCAGCTTGGCGATCATCGAGTCGTAGTACGGGCTGATGGCGTCGCCTTCGCGCACACCGGCATCGACACGCACGGCGGCGGGGTCGTGCCACTGCTGCGCATCGGCGTTGCGGCGAAAGCTCACATGCTCGGGCCAGCGCAGCACCGACAGCGTGCCGGTCGCGGGCAGGAAGTTCGCATCCGGGTTCTCGGCGCAGATGCGCGCCTCGATCGCGTGGCCGTGGATCTTCAGCTCGTGCTGCTTGGCTGGCATCGGCTGGCCGGCGGCCACGCGCAGCTGCCACTCGACCAGGTCGAAACCGGTGATCGCCTCGGTCACCGGGTGCTCGACCTGCAGCCGGGTGTTCATCTCCATGAAGTAGAAGCGCAGGTCGCCGTCGCCCACCTCTTCGGCGATGAACTCGACCGTGCCGGCACCGACGTAACCCACCGCCTTGGCCGCCGCCACCGCGGCCGCCCCCATCTCGGCGCGGCGCGCCTCGCTCATGCCGGGCGCGGGGGCTTCTTCCAGCACCTTCTGGTGGCGGCGTTGCACCGAGCAGTCGCGCTCGAACAGGTAGACGCAGTCGCCCTGCGTGTCGCCGAAAACCTGGATCTCGATGTGGCGCGGCTTGGTGACATAACGCTCGACCAGCACGTGGTCGTCACCGAAGCTGGCCTTGGCCTCGCGCTGGCACGAGGCCAGCGACGAGACGAAGTCTTCGGCCTTGTCGACCCGGCGCATGCCGCGGCCACCGCCGCCGGCGCTGGCCTTGATCAGCACCGGGTAGCCGATGCGCTCGGCTTGGGCCGCCAGGAACTGCGGCTCGTTGTTGTCGCCGTGGTAACCCGGCACCAGCGGCACACCGGCCTTTTCCATCAGCGCCTTGGCGGCCGACTTGCTGCCCATCGCCGCGATCGCCGACGCCGGCGGGCCGATGAACACCACGCCGGCAGCGGCGCAGGCGTTGGCAAAGGCCTCGTTCTCGCTCAGAAAGCCATAGCCGGGGTGAACGGCCTGCGCACCCGTGGCCTTGGCGGCATCGAGGATGCGCTGCCACTGCAGGTAGCTGTCTTTCGCTGCGTTGCCGCCGATGTGAACCGCCTCGTCACAGGCGCGCACGTGCTGCGCATTCGCATCAGCGTCCGAGTACACGGCCACCGTGCGCACGCCCAGGCGGCGCGCGGTCTCGGCCACGCGGCAGGCGATCTCGCCGCGGTTCGCAATCAGGATCTTCTTGAACATCATGTCTCCCTCAGGCGCGCACCGGGGCGGCACCGAAATGTTGGCGCAAGCGGCCCACCAGGCCACGAACGAACTTGAACAGCAGCACGATCAGCCCGGCCATCACCACCAGGGCAATGGCCAGCGCCACAAAGAACAGCACCGGGTGCGACCACGCCAGCCACAGCATCACCGGCACCGTCGCGTCGCCGAGCAGCGACAACCCGATGTTCGAGAACGGCTCGGGCGACGCGTTGACCGCCGCCCGCGTGGTCGCCTTGGCCGCATGCGCCGTGGCGGCCAGGCCGCCGCCCATCAATGCAGCCACGAGACTCCATGCGCCAGCGTCGGCACCGAACGCCCCCGCCGCCAACGCGGCGCCAGCGGGGATGCGGATGAAGGTGTGCACGGCGTCCCACAACGAATCAACCCACGGCACTTTGTCGGCGAAGAACTCGACCAACACCATCACCCCCGCCACCGCCAGCACGGCCGGATGCTGCAGCACCTGCAGGCCCGCCGGCAGCGTGATCCAACCCACGGCGCCCGCCAGGCCGGTCAGAAAGACCACTGCGTACATGCGCAACCCACTTGCCCAGCCCAGCGCCGCCGCGAGCGCGAGCAAATGCATCGCATCCAGGCCGGCGACGGTCTGGGTGATCGAGGGCGGCAGGCTCCAATCCATCATCGGGTTCCGCCCACAGGCGCACCGCAGGTGCCGCCGCACTTCCGGTGGCGTGCGCGGATCCGGCTTTGCCGGTCCGCTGCGCGAGCCCCCTCGGGGGGCAGCGACTGGAAGGAGCGTGGGGGCCTCATGACAACCACGCCGCAGGGCGCTTTTGCAAGAACGACTGCACGCCCTCCTTGCCCTCGGCGCTGGCGCGGATGTCGGCAATGCGTTTGGCGGTGTCGGCCCGCAGCGCCGGCGTGATGGGCTGGCCGGCCAGGTCTTGCACCAGGCGCTTGCAGGCCTTCACCGCGGCCGGGCCATTGACCACCAGCGCGGCGACGATGGTTTGCACCTGCTGGTCGAGCAGGTCCGGCGCGACGCACTCGTGCACAAAGCCCAGCGACTTGGCGGTCGCGGCGTCGAAACGCTCGGCGGTGAGAAAGTAGCGCTGCGAGGCACGCTCACCCAACGCCCGCACGACGTAAGGGCCGATCGTCGCCGGCAACAGGCCGAGCTTGGCTTCACTCAGGCAGAAGTTGACGCCCTCGGCCGCGACCAGGATGTCGCACACCGCCGCAAGGCCGACACCACCGGCATAACAATCGCCGTGGATGCGGCCGACCACCGGCACCGGGCAGCTGTAGATCGCCCACAACATCTCGGCCAGGCCTTCGGCATCGGCGCGGTTCTGCTCCCATGAGTAATCGGCCATCGCACGCATCCAGTTCAGGTCGGCGCCGGCGCAAAAGGCCTTGCCCTCGCCGGCCAGGATCACGGCACGCAGCTCCTTGTCTTCCGCAAATGCGCGGAAGGCTGCCGTCAGCTCAGCGATCACGCCGTCGTTGAAGGCGTTGCGGACTTCGGGGCGGTTGAGCCAGACCTCAGCGACGTGGGGCGTTGGGCGTTTGATGTTGAGGGTGGCGGTCATGACGATGGCTGGTTGAGGTTTGAGAGGGCCGAGGGGACGGGGCGACGGGCTCCGCTCATGTCCCCCGCGCCAGGCCTTGCCTGACGCTCCTCCTTTACTTCGCTGCGCCCGTCACCCCATCCCCTCAGCAGGGCGCGTTTCAGGCCCGCATCGCCAGGCAATACACGGTGCCAGATCGGGACGATGGGGTGTTCTGCGCAGCGAAGTAAAGGAGGAGACGATGGCCGCAGGCCAGCGGCGGGGGACATGAGCGGAGCAGAGCACGCCGTCGGCCCGATCCCACACCAACCATGGCGAAGATGTTCAATCACGCCGATACGCCCCGATCGATTCCGCTGATCGCCAGGCCGGCGGCGCTTCGAAGGTGGCCCAGTATTCGGTGATGTCGGCAATCAGCGCACCATCGAAGCGGAACAGCGAGTTGGCAAAGAAACGGTGCTCGCCGTGCGTGACCTCGATGGCCGAGTGCACGCGGCCATCGGCCAGCGCGTTGACCTCGATCACGCGGATGGCCCACCCCTCGGGGTAGATCGCCTGCACCTTGATCGCCGCATCGGCATCGTCGAAGTGCTCGCCCGAGGTCGGCCAATGCAGCTTCGCGTCGTCACGCAGCAGCGTGCGTGCGCCGGCCCAATCGCGCGCTTCGAAGCGCTGCCACAAGGCATGGACCGTCTCGACGCAGCTCATGCCGATCACATCCGGAACACGCCGAACTTCGCATCGGGGATCGGCGCGTTCAACGACGCCGACAGGCCCAGCGCGAGCACGCGGCGGGTGTCGACCGGGTCGATCACACCGTCGTCCCACAGCCGGGCGCTGGCGTAGTACGGGTGGCCTTGCACTTCATACTGCTGGCGGATCGGCGCCTTGAAGGCTTCTTCTTCCTCGGCGCTCCACTGGCCGCCCTTGGCCTCGATGCCGTCGCGCTTCACGGTGGCGAGCACCGACGAGGCCTGCTCGCCGCCCATCACCGAGATGCGCGCGTTCGGCCACATCCACAAGAAGCGGGGGCTGTAGGCGCGGCCGCACATGCCGTAGTTGCCGGCACCGAACGAGCCGCCGATGATCACGGTGAACTTGGGCACGTTGGCGCAGGCCACGGCCGTCACCATCTTGGCGCCGGCGCGGGCGATGCCTTCGTTCTCGTACTTGCGGCCGACCATGAAGCCGGTGATGTTCTGCAAGAAGACGAGCGGCACCTTGCGCTGGCAGCACAGCTCGATGAAGTGCGCGCCCTTGTTGGCGCTCTCGGCGAAGAGGATGCCGTTGTTCGCGACGATGCCGACCGGCATGCCCTCGATCCACGCGAAGCCGCAAACCAGCGTGGTGCCGTAGCGGGCCTTGAACTCGTCGAACTCCGAGTTGTCGACGACGCGGGCGATGATCTCGCGCACGTCGAACGGCTTGCGCGTGTCGGTGGGTATCACCGACAACAACTCTTCGGCGGCGAACTTCGGCGGCTGCGGGGTGCGCAGCGCCACCGGCACGTCTTTCTTCCAGTTCAGGCTGCCGACGACCTGGCGGGCCAGCGCCAGCGCATGCAGGTCGTTCTCGGCCAGGTGGTCGGCCACGCCCGAGAGGCGCGTGTGCACATCGCCACCGCCCAGGTCTTCGGCGCTCACCACTTCACCGGTGGCAGCCTTCACCAGCGGCGGGCCGCCCAGAAAGATGGTGCCCTGGTTCTTGACGATGATGGTCTCGTCGCTCATCGCCGGCACGTAGGCGCCACCGGCCGTGCACGAGCCCATCACCACCGCGACCTGCGGGATGCCTTGGGCCGACAGGTTGGCCTGGTTGTAGAAGATACGGCCGAAGTGGTCGCGGTCGGGGAACACGTCGTCCTGGTTCGGCAGGTTGGCGCCGCCCGAGTCGACCAGGTAGACGCAAGGCAGGCGGTTCTGCTGCGCGATCTCTTGCGCGCGCAGGTGCTTCTTCACCGTGAGCGGGTAGTAGGTGCCGCCCTTGACCGTCGCGTCATTGCAGACGATCACGCACTCGACGCCCGCGACGCGGCCGATGCCGGCGATCATGCCGGCGGCCGGGGCCGCGTCGGAGCCGTCTTTCTCGGGGTACATGCCCAGCGCGGCCAGCGGCGCGATCTCGAGGAACGGCGTGTCGGGGTCGAGCAGCATCTCGACGCGCTCACGCGGCAGCAGCTTGCCGCGGCCCAGGTGCTTGGCGCGCGCCGCCTCGCCGCCGCCTTCGGCGATCTTCGCGAGCTTGGCGTTCAGGTCGTCGACCAGCGCGCGCATCGCGGCGGCGTTGGCCTTGGCCTCTTCCGAGCGCGGATTGAGCTTGGATGCCAGCGTGGCCATCAGCAGGTCTCCGAGAACAGCTCGCGGCCGATCAGCATGCGGCGGATTTCGCTCGTGCCGGCACCGATCTCATACAGCTTCGCATCACGCCACAGCCGGCCGACCGGGAACTCGTTGGTGTAGCCCACGCCACCCAGCGCCTGGATCGCCTCGCCGGCCATCCAGGTGGCCTTCTCGGCGGTGTAGAGGATGACGCCGGCCGCGTCCTTGCGCAGCGTGCGGGCGTGGTCGCCGCGGTCGCAGGCCTGCGCCACCGCGTAGCCGTAGGCGCGGCAGGCCTGGAAGGTCGAGTACATGTCGGCCACCTTGCCCTGCATCAGCTGGAACTCGCCGATCGCCTGGCCAAACTGCTTGCGCTCGTGGATGAACGGCACCACCGCGTCCATGCACGCCGCCATGATGCCCAGCGGCCCGCCGGACAGCACCACGCGCTCGTAGTCCAGCCCGCTCATCAGCACCTTGGTGCCCTGGCCTTCGACGCCCAGCACGTTCTCGGCCGGCACTTCGCAGTCGTCGAAGAACAGCGGGTAGGTGTTGGAGCCGCGCATGCCCAGCTTGTCCAGGTGCTCACCCTTGGTGAAGCCCTTGAAGCCCTTCTCGATGATGAAGGCGGTCATGCCGCGCGCGCCCATCTCGGGGTCGGTCTTGGCGTAGACCACCAGCGTGTCGGCATCGCCGCCGTTGGTGATCCACATCTTGCTGCCGTTGAGCACATAGCGGTCGCCCTTGCGCTCGGCCTTGAGCTTCATGCTGACCACGTCCGAGCCGGCGCCGGGCTCGCTCATCGCCAGCGCGCCCACATGCTCGCCGCTGATCAGCTTGGGCAGGTATTTCTTCTTCTGCGCGTCGCTGCCGTTGCGGTTGATCTGGTTCACGCACAGGTTGCTGTGCGCGCCGTAGCTCAGGCCCACCGACGCGCTGGCGCGGCTGATTTCTTCCATCGCCACCATGTGGGCCAGGTAACCCAGCTGCGTGCCGCCGTATTCCTCGGGCACGGTCAGGCCCATCACGCCCAGCTCACCCAGCTTGCGCCACATGTCGGCCGGGAACAGGTTGGCCTTGTCGATCTCGGCCGCGCGCGGGGCGATCTCGTTTTGCGCAAAGTCGCGCACGGCTTCGCGCAGTGCGGCGATGTCCTCACCCAGCGGGAACGAGAAAGTGGATTCGAACATCGACGTCTCCTGCAAATGAATTGAGCTTGTCTCAACAATGCCTGGAGGCGCTACCAGTTCAGCACCCGACCAAGCGCAACAGGGGCGAAATCTACCAGTGCAGCGCTTGCGTCGCAAGCAATTGTTGAGTGATACTCAAAAAATGCCGACCCGCCGCGCCCCTGCCGCCCCCCGCCCTGCCCGACGTGAGCCGGCGAGCGCCAAGAGCGAGCAGCGCATCCGCGACATCTTGCGCGTCGGCCGCGAGGTTTTCGCCGAAAAGGGCTACGAGCGCGCGACGACGACCGAGATCGCGCAGCGCCTGGGCGTCTCCGAAGCGACGGTGTTCACATACTTCCGCGGCAAGCGGGCGCTGTGCGAGCGGGTCATCACCGACTGGTACGACGAAATCATTGCGGCGATCGAGGCGGGCCTGCCGCGCGAAGAGCCGGCGCGGGCCCAACTGGACTGGTTCGTGCGCACCCATTTGCGGCTGTTCCTGATCCACGGCACCGGGCTGTGTGCGTTGGTGTTGTCCGAAGGGCGCAGCAAGGGCCAGGACTTCAGCGGCACGCTGCAACCGCTGCAGCGCCGTTACACCGCGCCGCTGATGGATCTGCTCGCCCGCGGCCAGGCCAGCGGCGAGTTCCGCACCGACCTGCCGCTGCGCCTGCTGCGACCGCTGGTACTGGGGCCGATGGAGCACATCCTGTGGGAGGCGGTGGCGCAAGGCGCCGACGGCGCCAAGCCGCCGATCGACATCGAGGCGACCGCCAGCGGCGTGTCAAGGCTGCTGTGGAGCGCGCTGCAAGCGCCGGATGCCGAGCTGGCCGCGCTGCGCGCCCTGCGTGCCGACGTGGCCCAGGCGCTGCGCAGCCACGGCTGAAAACTGAGGGCTGCGGCCGCTCAGCCGCGCCGCTCGACCACGCGGTGCATCAGGGTGCCGACCACCAGGCTGGCCAACCAGGCGACGACCATGCCCACCGCATTCGCCTCAGGCGATTCGGGCCACTGGTTGTAGACCACCGCGCCGGTGACCAGGATCACCGCGTAGTGGAACAGGAACACCGGGTACGAGATCTGCGCGAAGAAGGCCAGCACCGATTGGGCCGCACGCGCCGGCCAGCGCCGAACGGCCGCCGGCTCGGGCAACACGCACAGCAGCAGCGCGGTGGCGCCGGCCAGCGCGATGCGGGTGCGCCACTCGACCACCAGCGCCAGGCCGACGATCAGCATCAGCCCCAACACCGCCGGCTCGCGCGCGGCACGCAGCCCGCGCACCCAGCGCGCCAGAACACCCAGCCCGTAGGCGCCGACGAAATACGGCGCATAGGCATCGAGCGACGAATCGAGGTTCCACGACAGCAGCGACACCAGCACCAGCCCGACCACCACGCCCACCGACGTGGCCGCCCGCTGCCAGGCTCGCCCCGGCAGGCCGCGCAGTGCGGCCGCCAACAGCACCAGCAGTGCATAGAGCTGGAAGTCGATCGCCACATACCAGAAGCCGGCCGACAGCGACTCGATGCCCAGCACGTCCTGCGCCATCACGATGTGCGCGGCCAGTTGGCCCGGCTCGGGCGCCGCGGGAATCGTCGGGTGCTCGATCAGCCCCCGCGCCAGCCAGGCCGCCACGATGACCGCCAGCATCGCCAGCAGGTAGGGCTTGGCCAGGCGCTGGTAACGGCGCCACAGCTGGGCGGGCACGTCCAGCCAGCCGACCTTGGGCTGCGCCCCCGGCGTGGGCCACAACGAGCCGGCGGCCAGGAAACCTCCGGTCACGAGAAACACCTGCACGACCAGCCGCGCATGCTGGTTCAGCGTGTCCAGCAGCGCCGGCGCCAACACATAGGCCACGTCGCACATCGGACCGTACAGCGCCATGTGGTGCCACAGGATCAGCTGCGACGCCAGCGCCTTGAACAGGTTGATCCAGGTCACCGGCAGGGCCGCCGCAGCGGCTTCGCGGCCCGCGGCACCGGCACGCGGCTGCGCCCCCGCCGGCGTAGCGCGCCAACGCGGGTGCCAGGCAGGGGTGGGGGCCGGGAGCGTGGCTTGCTGAGGCTCTGTCATGCGCAGCACCTCTTCCACATCGTCCGGCCTGATTCAGGGGCGGCGCGCCAGCCGGCAGCACCGTCAATCACGAGTCTCACAACAGGGCCTTGGACAACCAACAAGGTCGAAAATGCGGGGCGGAACTTAACATTCTCCCTCAGCCTTGTGGATGGCCGAGTCGTGACTCGACGCAACAAGCCGCAACACGCGCTCTATTCACGGCGCAGCACACCCCCACACCCCACACACCCCCATCAACCGGAGGCTTCATGGACACAACCGCGCACACGCTGGAGCAGTTGTTCGCCCAACTCGGGTTGGCCGACGACAGCGAATCGATCGAACGCTTCGTGGCCCAGCATTCGCCGCTGGCCGGCGAGGTCTTGCTGTGCGACGCGCCGTTCTGGAACCCGTCCCAGTCCACCTTCCTGCGCAGTGCGTGGAAGAGCGACTCGGACTGGGTGCCGATGGTCGATACGCTGGACACGATGCTGCGCAAGCCGCCGCAGTGAGGCCGCGCGCCCCCGCCTGAGCCGACGCGGCCCTCAGCCAGGGCTCTGCGCCGCGTCGCCCATCAGCTGGGCCTCGGTCCAGCCCAAGGCGGCCATGTCGGCCACGCGGTAGACGGCGTCGGCCGGCAGCAAGAACTCGTCGAGCTGCGGTGGCTCGACCGAGGTGCCCGCCAGCATCGCATGCACCTGGCCGCGGTGGTGCGTCTGGTGCATGAACACGTGGGCCAGTGTGCTGCCCATCGAGTTGCGATCGACGTGATCGCGGCGGTCAAGCGGCACGGTGCGGGCGGCCGCGGCCGGGTCCAACCCGTCGCACAGCGCGATGAGCCGGTCGTCACTGGTGGCCTGGCGCCGCGCCCACTCGGCCACGCTGCGGCACGGCACGAACGCGTCGTACTGCGCGGCCATGTCGGCCTCGCCGCGCATGCCGGCGATGTAGTAGATGTCGACCGCCAGGATGTGGTTCAGCGTGGCCGCCAGGCTGGGGAAGAAGCTGACGCGCGGGGCGTTGAACTCTTCATCGCTCAACGGTGCCATCGCCAGAGCGAGGCGGTGATTCGCCAGCCGGTTGGCGCGCGCGCTGGTGCGCAGGTGCTGAAGCCATGGGTCGCTGGGCATCGTGGGCGCTCCGGGCGGATGGGGGGGCGCCGAATTCTGCGCCTGACCACCGCCAACGTCCTGCCACTGCCCTTGACGTCGAAATTCCCGGGCCCCCGGCCCGCTGCGGCGGCGCGCTGACTCGTCGGCCGCTCAGGCCGGCGGCAACGGCAACGCCGTCTCGTACTTGACCTCACGCAGCACGACGTTGGTGCGGATGCTGGCCACGCCCTTCAGCTTGAACAACCGCTCTTGCAGGAAGCGGTCGTAGGCCTTCATGTCCGGCACGACGACCTTGACCACGTAGTCGGCCTCGCCGGTGATGCTGGCGCATTCCATGATCTCGGGGCTCGACGCGACCAGGCGCTCGAAATCTTCGACCGCGCCATCGGTGTGGCGCACCAGCGAGACATAGGCCCAGGCGCAGATCGCCAGGCCGAGCTTCTCGCGGTCCATCAGCACCACCTCGCGGCGGATCACGCCACTTTGCTCCAGCTCTTTCAGCCGGCGCCAGACCGGCGTGGCCGACATGCCGACCGCCTCGGCCAGTTGCTGGGCGCTTTGCCGCCCCTTGCGCTGCAAGGTGTCGATCAGCCGCCGGGTGGTTCGATCGAGTTCAATCATTTCTGAATTGTGCCCATTCTGGAATGAACCAACCCAAATATGGCCAAACTGGCGAACATCGAGAACAACACTTTCGCCGCCCGGGACGAGAATCAGCGCAATTCTTTGCCTGCCGCCAGGTGCCGTATGACCGATGCCCTTGCCTTGCGCGCCCCGTTGCGGGACTACGCGCTGACCGACAACCTGGCCGCCGCCCGGGGCGCGGTGTTCCTGACCGGCACCCAGGCCATCGTGCGCCTGCCGCTGATGCAAAAGCGGCTCGACGAAGCCGCGGGGCTGAACACCGCCGGCTTCGTCTCGGGTTACCGCGGCAGCCCGCTGGGCATGGTCGACCAGCAAATGTGGAAGGCCAAGAAGTTCCTCGCCGAGGCGAAGGTGAACTTTCTGCCGGCGATCAACGAAGACCTGGCCGCCACCGCCTGCCTGGGCACCCAGCGCGTGGCGCTCGACCCGCAACGCACCGTCGAAGGCGTGTTCGCGATGTGGTACGGCAAGGGCCCCGGCGTCGACCGCTCGGGCGACGCGCTGAAGCATGGAAACGTCTACGGCTCCAGCGCGCTCGGTGGCGTGCTGGTGGTGGCGGGCGACGACCACGGCTGCGTCAGCTCGTCGATGCCGCACCAGAGCGATGTCGCGATGCAGGCCTGGAACATGCCGGTGCTGCACCCGGCCAACGTGGCCGAGTACCTCGAGTTCGGCCTGTACGGCTGGGCCTTGTCGCGCTTCTCGGGTGCGTGGGTCGGCTTCAAGGCGATCTCCGAAGTGGTCGAGTCGGGCATGACGGTGGACCTGGACGCAATGCCGCTGGACTTCGTGCTGCCGGTCGAGCACCAGCCGCCTGCGTCGGTCGGCTCGCTGCACGTGCGCTCGGTCGACCTGCCGTCGCTCGGCCTTGAAGAACGCCTGGCCGCCAAGCTCGACGCGGTGCGCGCCTTCGCCAAGGTCAACTCGGTCGACAAGCACATCGTCGCCAGCCCGGCCGCGACGCTGGGCATCGTGACCGTCGGCAAGGCGCACTACGACTTCATGGAGGTGCTGCGCCGCCTCGACCTGGACCCGAACGCGCTGGCCGCGGCCGGCGTGCGCGTCTACAAGGTCGGCCTGGTGTTCCCGCTCGAGCCGACCCGCATGCTCGACTTTGCGCGCGGCCTCGAAGAGATCCTGGTGATCGAGGAGAAGGGGCCGATCGTCGAGCGCCAGATCAAGGAGCTGCTGTACGGCCTGCCCGATGGCCAACGCCCGCGCATCGCCGGCAAGACCACGCCCGAAGGCGCCCCGTTGCTGTCGCCGCTGGGCGAGTTGCGGCCCTCGCGCATCATGCCCACGGTGGCCGACTGGCTGGCGCGGCTGAACCCGGCGCTGGACCGGCGTGACCGCGTGGTCGACTTCCTGATGCCCGCGCTGCTCAGCAACGAGGCCGACGCAGTGCGCCGCCAGCCCTACTTCTGCTCGGGCTGCCCGCACAACACCAGCACCAAGGTGCCCGAAGGCTCGCGCGCGCTGGCCGGCATCGGCTGCCACTTCATGGCCAGCTGGATGGAGCGTGGCACCTCGGGCCTGATCCAGATGGGCGCCGAGGGTGTCGACTGGGCCGCTCACTCGCGCTTCACGAAAGAAAAGCACGTCTTCCAGAACCTGGGCGACGGCACCTACTTTCACTCGGGCCTGCTGGCGATCCGCCAGGCGATCGCGGCCAAGACCAACATCACCTACAAGCTGCTCTACAACGACGCGGTGGCGATGACCGGCGGCCAGCCGGTCGACGGCACGACCAGCGTGCCCGAGATCGCGCGTCAGGTCGAGGCCGAGGGCGCCAAGCGCGTCGTCATCGTCTCGGACGAGATCGAGAAGTACGACGGCCACCACGGCCAGTTCCCGAGCGGCACCACCTTCCACCCGCGCACCGAGCTGGACGCGGTGCAGCGCGAGCTGCGCGAGATCGAAGGCGTGACGCTGCTGATCTACGACCAGACCTGCGCCGCCGAGAAGCGCCGCCGCCGCAAGAAGAAAGAGTTCCCGGACCCGCCGCGCCGCGTGTTCATCAACCAGGCGGTGTGCGAAGGCTGCGGCGATTGCGGCCAGGCCTCGAACTGCCTGAGCGTGATCCCGGTCGAGACCGACTGGGGCCGCAAGCGCCAGATCGAGCAAAGCTCGTGCAACAAGGACTTCTCCTGCGTCAACGGCTTCTGCCCCAGCTTCGTGACGATCGAAGGCGCGGTGCTGAAGAAGAAGGCCGGTGCGAAGTTCACGCCGGCCGATCTCGCGGCCGAGATCACGCGCATCGGCGCACCGAAGCCCTGGGACTGGACCGGCCCGTTCGACATGCTGGTCACCGGCGTCGGCGGCACCGGCGTGGTCACGGTCGGCGCGTTGATCACGATGGCCGCCCACCTCGAAGGCAAGCAGAGCTCGGTGCTCGACTTCATGGGCTTCGCGCAAAAGGGCGGCGCGGTGCTGAGCTTCGTGCGCGTGGCGCCCACGGCCGACCTGCTGAACCAGGTCCGCATCGACACCCAGCAGGCCGACGTGCTGCTGGCCTGCGACCTGGTGGTGGGCGCCTCGGGTGATGCGCTGGGCACCGTCAAGCACGGCCGCACCGTGGTGCTGGCCAACACCCACGAGATCGCCACCGCGGCCTTTGTGCGCAACCCGGACGCGAGCCTGCAGGCGCGTGCGCTGCTGGCCAAGCTGCGCCACGCGGCCGGCGACGAGCAGGTCAGCACGCTCGATGCGCAAGACCTGGCACAACAGCTGATGGGCGACACGATGCCGAGCAACATCGTGATGCTCGGCGCGGCCTTCCAGCGCGGGCTGGTGCCGGTCAGCGAGGCGGCGCTGCTGCGCGCGATCGAGCTGAACGGTGTCGCGATCGACGGCAACAAGGTCGCCTTCGCGATCGGCCGCCTGGCCGCTGCGGACCCGGCCGCGCTGCAGCGCCTGGCCGGTGCGCAGCCGGTGGTCGATGCCGGTGCCGGGCTGCTGTTCGGCCCCGCCGGGCTGGTGGAGCGACGGGTGAAGTTCCTGACCGACTACCAGGACGCCGCGCTGGCCGCGCGCTACCGCGCGCTGGTCGACGCGGTGCATGCGCGCGAGTCGGCCGTGGCCGCCCAGGCCGGCATCGTTGGCACGCCGCTGACCGAGGCGGTGGCGCGCCAGTTCTCGCGCCTGCTGGCAGTCAAGGACGAGTACGAGGTGGCACGCCTGTACACCGACGGCAGCTTCCAGGCGGCGCTGGCCGAGCAGTTCGAAGATGCCGGCTCGCTGCGCTTTCACATGGCGCCGCCGCTGCTGTCGCGCCCCGGCCCCGATGGCCGCGCACGCAAGATGACCTTCGGCCCGTGGATGATGAGCGCCTTTCGCGCGCTGGCGAAGGTGCGCCGCATTCGCGGCCGCTGGTTCGACCCGTTCGGCCACACCGAAGAGCGCAAGATGGAGCGCGCGTTGGCCAACGAGTACGAGGCCCTGCTGCGCGACACGCTGCTGCCGGCGCTGGATGCGCGCAACCACGCGAGCGCCGTCGCGTTGGCCAAGCTGCCCGAGCGCATCCGCGGCTACGGCCATGTGAAGCTGGCCAACGTGGCGACTGCGAAAGCGCAGCAGCCCGAGCTGCTCAAGCGTTTTGCCGCCGGCGAAGCGCCCGCTGCCAGCACCGCCGCGACGACGCGCAAGGTGATCGCGATCAGCGAGCTGACGACGAACTGAGCCTGCGGGTTCAGGCCGAGGGCTCGGCGCAGACCACCCGGTCGCGCCCGGCCTGCTTGGCTTGGTACATCGCCGCATCGGCGCGCGCGATCGCGGCGTCGAGCTCTTGGCCGCGCCGCCATTCGGCCACGCCGAAGCTGCAGCTGATCTTCAAGCCGTGCGGCCAGGTGGCGGCCGCCATGGCCTGGCGCAACCGCTCGGCCACGCCCACCGCCTCGGCCACCGGGGTGTCCTGGCACAGCAGCACGAACTCTTCGCCACCCCAGCGCGTGAGCAGGTCGTTGCGCTGCACATGCTGGCGCACCAGCTCGGCCAGCCCGCGGATGACCTGGTCGCCGACCGCATGGCCCAGCGTGTCGTTGACCCGCTTGAAGTGGTCGATGTCGAAGAAGATCAGCGCTGCCGGAAAGAGCCGGGTGTGGCGCTGCCGGGTCTGGCCCAGCAGCGCCTCGGTCAGGCCGTGGCGGTTCAACGCCCCCGACAGCGAATCGTGCCGCGCCTGCTGCGCCAGGCTCTCGGCCTGTGACTGCAGCGTCGCGTTGAGCTTGCGCAGCGAGGCCTGCAGCGCGGTGCTGTGCTGCAGCCGGCGCCGCGCGGTCAGGCCGTCGAGCACCAGGCAGACCAGCATCGTGCCGCCCCACATGCCGACCAGGCCCAGCCCCAAGGTGCCGGCGCTGACCCATTTGCCACGCAGCGCGATGCGCTCGACGCTGATCGTCTGCAGGCCGGGCTCCACCTTGCCGGCGGTGGCCACCGCGAGGCTGGTCGCGTGGGTCAGCTCCTGGCCCGACAGCTCCAGCGGCAGCGGGTGCTCGTCGACCCACCACGAGGCCACCGCGATGCGCGCCAGCGGAAAGGCCAGCCCACCCGGGTAGTGCGACGGCGTGAACGCGATCTCGTGCACCTTCAGCGAGCCCTCGTCGCCCTCGCGGCTGTAGCGCGGGTTGAAGTTGCGGATGAAGACACGCACCGGCACCTCGGCGGTAGCCGAGCGGGCGCTCATCGTCAGCTCCAGCGTGTCGAAGTCGGACAGGTCCAGCCCTTGCGGCGGGGCGCCGAGGGTGAACTGCAGCTCGCAGAAAGGGTACTGGTAGCCCTGGCCGAGCTGGCAGTCCAGCCGCAGGCGCTGGCCGTCGCGGTGCAGCTGGGCCACGCTGTTGCCGCCGTCGAGCTCGCGGTCGTCGGTGGCCTGCACGGCCCAGCGGCTGTGGGCATCGATGACCAGCCGGTGCTCCATGCCCCAGCGGTTCCAGGCCAGCGTGATCACGGTAACGGCCAGCAAGGCCATCAGCAACCGGCGCCACACCTGGATCGACATCGCGTCAGCCCGGGTGGATCGGCGGTGCGCGCATGGGCGGCCGGTCTGGTGTCAGAAGGGGCCCGACACCAGCCACTGCTCGATCTGCGGCTTGCGGTCGTTGCCCCAGAAGGGCTCGCCATCGATGACGAAGAACGGCGCCCCGAAGACCCCCGCGGCGATCGCCTCGTCGTTGGCGCGCTTGAGCCGGTCCTTCCAGGCCGGGTCGCTCCAGGCGTGCTCGGCAGCGTCCGCGTCCAGCCCCGCTTCGGCGGCCAGCGTCTTCAGCGCCACCGGGTCGTTGAGCAACACCCCGCGGGTGAAGTAGGCGCGAAAGCCGGCCCGGGCCCACGCCGCCGCGGCGTCTTCGCCTTCGCGGTCCTTGAGCCACCAGAACACCCGTGCGGCGTTCTGGGTCGGGATCGGGAAGGTCTGGGGCTGCACGTAAGGCACCCGCTCGAAACCAGCCGAGCGCTGAAAGTCTCGAAACGAGTAGTCGCGCTTGATCGGGTAGGACACCGGGCTCTTCAGCTCGGCGGCGCTGAAGGTCACCCCCAGCAGGATCGCGTGGCGCCGCACGGTGCGGCCGTGGCGGGCGGCCAGCGCGTCGATCCACTCGTTGGCGATGTACGAGTACGGCGATGAGAAGTCGAAAAAGAAATCGATCGGCGCTTTCATCAGCGCGAAGATACGCCCAAACTGCGGCATTCGTGAACAGGCACGGCCCGAGCGTGAAATCCGTGGGCGGCCTTCAGGGTGGTAACTGGGAAAATCGACGGGCTTTTTGCCGAGGGATACCCACAATGACAGCAACACCCCGCCTGGCCCTTTGGGCAGGCCTGGCCACCCTGATGTATGCGGTGGTCGCGCCGGCCCAGGCCGCAGCCCCCGTGCTGGACAAACTGCGCCAAGGCGGCGCGCTGGTGATCGCGCACCGCGAGTCGTCCACCCCGTTCTCGTACCTCGACGCCGACAAGAAGCCCGTGGGCTACGCGGTCGACGTGTGCCTGAAACTGGCCGAGGCGGTGAAGAAGGAGCTGGGGTTGAAGACGATGCCCGTCACCTTCAAGATGGCCACCCCGGCGAACCGCATCGCGATGATCGAGTCGCACGAGGCCGACCTCGAATGCGGCTCGACCACCAACAACGCCGAGCGGCGGCAGAAGGTGGCGTTCACGGTGCCGCACTACATCACCGGCTCACGCTTCATGGTGCGTGCCGACAGCATGATCGAAGAGCTGCACCAGTTCGAAGGCAAGAAGCTGGTCTCGACCAAGGGCACGACGCCGATGAAGGCGGTCGAACAGGCCAACCGCGAGCGGCTGCTGCGCATCAATGTGCTCGAAGCGCCGGACCACGCAAAGGCGGTCGAGATGGTCGAAAAGGGCGAGGCAGATGGCTTCGTGATGGACGACGTGCTGCTGTACGGCCTGATCGCCAGCCGCCCCGACCCGAGCAAGCTCAAGGTCGTCGGCAAACCGCTGACGATCGAGCCGCTGGCCATCATGCTGCCCAAGGACGACCCGACCTTCAAGCGCATCGTCGACGAAGAGATGAAGCGCATGATCCGCAGCCGCGAGGCGCACGCGCTGTACGAGAAGTGGTTCGAGAAGCCGATCCCGCCGAAGAACACATCGCTGAACCTGCCGATGAACTACCTGCTGCGGGACTTCTGGAAGTACCCCACGGACGTCGTCCCGTTCTAGTGGAGCCCCCACGCCCGCTCCGGCGGGCTGCCCCCGAGGGGGCTCGCGCAGCGGGCCGGCAGAGCCGGATCCGCGCACGCCACTTGATCATGAGCGGCGCTGCGCGCGCTCAGAATTCAATCGGTCGGCGGCCATTCGTTGACCAAGTTCGGCATGAAACACTCGGCCACGCGCAGCGCCTGACCGGCGCGGTGGAAGAC
Source organism: Ideonella sp. (assembly GCF_041914305.1). Lineage (NCBI taxonomy): Bacteria > Pseudomonadati > Pseudomonadota > Betaproteobacteria > Burkholderiales > Sphaerotilaceae > Ideonella > Ideonella sp. Next base: position 56,905 of record NZ_JAYSDQ010000015.1, on the reverse strand, counting down.
CGAGTGGCGCATCCACAGGCCGCGTGCGGGCAGTGGTTGTTCGGTGGCCTCTTGCCACTGTCGCGCGATCGCGCGGGCCGAGGGGTCGGCGATCGGCAGCCATTGCCACTGCAGCGGCGTGCGGCGGATCTCGCTGCGGCTGAACAGCAGGTGCGCGAGTGGCCGCGTGCCCAGGCCCTGGATCGCGCGCCAGGCGCCGTGGGCGGCTTGCATCGAGGTCACCGAGCGGGCGAAGACCAGTGGCGTGCCGTTGCCGCACAGGATCACTTCGCGCGCAAGCAGCGGCGTGTGCGCGGGCAGGCCGAGCGAGTCGTGTTCGCCGGGCCACGCGGGCGCGCGGCCCTGGTGCAGCACGCGCACGCTGAACGGTGGGTGTGCGCGGGCCAGGCGGGCCGACAGCGAGCCGGTTGCGCCGACCCACGCCGCAACAGGCGCCCGGGCGGGCTGCGGCCTCACGCGAGGGCGCGGCCGATCAGGATCTTCTGGACTTCCGACGTGCCTTCGTAGATCTGCGTCACGCGCACGTCGCGGTAGATGCGCTCGACCGGGAAGTCGCTGACGTAGCCGTAGCCGCCGTGCACCTGGATCGCCATCGAGCAGACGCGCTCGGCCATCTCGCTGGCGAACAGCTTGGCCATCGCGGCTTCTTTCAGGCAGGGCTGGCCCGCGTCCTTCAGGCTCGCGGCATGCCAGATCAGCTGGCGCGCAGCCTCGATCTGCGTGGCCATGTCGGCCAGCTTGTGCTGGATCGCCTGGTGCTCGAAGATCGGCTGGTTGAAAGCCACGCGCTCCTTCGAATACTTCAACGCCGCCTCGAACGCGGCGCGCGCCATGCCCACGCTTTGCGAGGCGATGCCGATGCGGCCACCTTCGAGCCCCGACAGCGCGATCTTCAGGCCCTGGCCTTCGTCGCCGAGGCGGTTGGCGGCGGGAACGCGGCAGTTCTCGAACAGGATCTGCGCGGTGTCCGAGCTGTGCTGGCCCATCTTGTCTTCGATGCGCGCCACCGTGTAGCCCGGCGTGTGGGTCGGCACGACGAAGGCGCTGATGCCCTTCTTGCCGGCGGCCTTGTCGGTCACCGCCATCACGATCGCGACATCGCCGTTCTTGCCACTGGTGATGAACTGCTTGACGCCGTTCAGCACGTAGTCGTCGCCATCGCGCACGGCAGTGGTGCGCAAGCCACCGGCTTCGGAGCCCACATGCGGCTCGGTCAGGCAGAACGCGCCCAGCATCTCGCCGCGCGCCAGCGGCTTCAGGAAGCGCTGCTTCTGCTCTTCGTTGGCAAACGCCATCAGGATCGAGCAGACCGGGCAGTTGTTGACGCTGACGACCGTCGAGGTGCCACCGTCGCCGGCCGCGACCTCTTCGAGGATCAGCCCCAGCGCCAGGTAGTCCAGCCCGGCGCCGTCGTACTCGGTCGGCACGGCCACGCCGTAGCAGCCCAGCTCGGCCAGGCCCTTCAGCTCGGCCGCGGGAAAGTGGTGTTCCTTGTCCCAGCGCGCGGCATGCGGCGCGATCTGGTCTTGCACGTAGGCGCGCACGGCGTCTTGCACCGCGCGGTGGTCTTCGTTGAGCAACATGGAAACAGTCTCCGGTTCGAGTTCTTACCAGGCCAGCGGCTGGCCGTCGTGGTTCAGGAAGGCGCCGTTGTCGGCCGGCGTCAACGCGGCCAGTGTGCGGCGCAGGTCGCGCGCGCTGTCGTTCACGTCGAGGTCGGCGTCGCTGCCGCCCATGTCGGTGCGCACCCAGCCCGGGTGCAGCGCGACGCAGATCGCCTTGCCGGCGAGCGCGAACGACACGTCTTTCAGCACCGAATTGACCGCCGCCTTCGACGCGCGGTAGAGCCAGCCGCTGCCGTTGCTGCGCAGGCCCATCGAGCCCATGCGCGACGAGATCACGCCCAGCTTCGCGCCTTCGGCCAGGGCATCGACGAGCTGCGGAATGACGCGCATCGGGCCCAGCACGTTGGTGCGCATGACCTGGTCGAAATCGGCTTCGGTCGGCGTCTGCAGCCCGTTGGTGCGTGGGCCATAGACGCCGGCGTTGACGACCACGGTGTCGAAGATCTCGCCGTCGATCTGCCAGGCCAGGCCGGACACGCTGGCCGCGTCGGTCACGTCCAGCTTCAGCACACGGGCGCCTTCGTCGCGCAGCTGCTTCAAGCCCGCTTCATTGCGCGCGGTGGCAAAGATGCGCGCGCCATCGGCCAGGTACTGGCGCACCAGCTCCAGCCCGATGCCACGCGAGGCGCCCACGATCAGAACGGTGTTCGTCATTCAATGCACTTCAGCTTGGGTCAGGCGCGCCGCCAGCCCGAGGAACAACAGGCCGCCCGCGGCGTTGAGCCAGCGCGCCATCCGCGGCGAGCCGCCCAGCCGGCGCAGCGACGCAGTGATCGCGACCAGCACGAACAGGAACAACATGCCCTGCACGATCGACCAGGCGCCCAGCGCCAGGAAGGCCAGCGTCTTGTGCTCGGCCTCGGGCACGATGAACTGCGGCAGGAAGGCGAGAAAGAACAGCGCCACCTTCGGGTTCAGCACATTGGTCAGCATGCCCTGGCGGAACACCGCCCCCATGCCGGCCGGCGCCATGGGCGCCGCGGCCGCGGCGGTGGCCTCGCCACGCCGTGCCGCCTGGCGCAACATGCCGATGCCCAGCCAGACCAGGTAGGCCGCGCCGGCCCACTTGACGAGCGAGAACGCCCAGGCCGACACCGCCATCAACGCCGCCAGGCCGAAGGCCGCGCCGACGGTGTGCACGACACAACCGGCGCACACGCCCAGCGCCGCCGCAACCCCGCCCCGCCAGCCGCCGGTGAGCGTGCGGCTGACGGTGTAGAGCATGTCCACGCCCGGTGTCGCGTTGAGCACGAGCACCGTCAGCGTGAACAGCGCCAGGTCGTGGATGCCGAGCGTGGACAGCATGTCGTCAGAACAGCTCGACTGTCAGCGCAGTCGCTTCGCCACCGCCGATGCACAGCGCCGCGCAACCGCGCTTCAGGTTGCGCTTGCGCAGCGCCCCCAGCAGCGTGACGACGATGCGCGCGCCCGAGGCGCCGATCGGGTGGCCCAGCGCGCAGGCGCCGCCGTGCACGTTGACGATCTCGTGCGCGAGCTTGAACTCGGCCATCGCGGCCATCGTGACCGCGGCGAAGGCCTCGTTGACCTCCCACAGGTCGACCTGGCCCGGCGTCCAGCCGGCCTTCTTCAGCGCCTTGTCGATCGCACCGGCCGGCGCGGTCGAGAACCACTCGGGCGCCTGCGCATGCACCGCGTGCGAGGCGATGCGTGCGATCGGCTTGGCGCCCAGCTTGGCAGCGGTCGATTCGCGCATCAGCACCAGCGCGGCGGCGCCGTCGGAGATGCTGGACGCATTGGCGGCGGTGATCGTGCCGTCTTTCTTGAACGCCGGCTTCAGGCCCGGGATCTTGTCGAGCTTGGCCTTGAACGGCTGCTCGTCGAACTTGACCACCGTGTCGCCGGCCTTGCCGGGCAGCGTGACCGGGGCCATTTCCCAGTCGAAGCTGCCGTCTTCGTTGGCCTGCTTGGCGCGGGTGGTCGAGGCGATCGCGAAGTGGTCTTGCGCTTCGCGGGTGAAGTTGTACTTGGCCACGCAGGCCTCGGCGAACACGCCCATCGCCTTGCCGCGCTCGTAGGCGTCTTCCAGGCCGTCCATCGCCATGTGGTCGAACATCTGCGTGGCACCGTACTTCACGCCCTTGCGCGCGAACATCAGGTGCGGCGCGTTGGTCATGCTTTCCATGCCGCCGGCGACCATCACGTCGGCCGTGCCGGCCAGCAGCATGTCGTGGGCGAACATCATCGCGCGCATGCCCGAGCCGCACATCTTGCTCATCGTGACGGCGCCGGTCGAATCGGGCAGGCCGGCGCGGCGCATGGCCTGGCGCGCGGGCGCCTGGCCTTGGCCGGCCATCAGGCAGTTGCCCATCAGCACCTCGTTGAGAGCGTCGCCCGGCACGCCGGCGCGCTCGACCGCGGCCTTGATGGCCACGCCGCCCAGTTCCCAGGCGGCGAGCGAAGCGAAGTCGCCGAGCAGGCCGCCGATGGGCGTGCGCGCGGCAGAAGCGATGACGATGGAATCGGCCATGGTGGGCTCCTTTTCAGGTCTACAGAAGGGTCAGAAATGCGCGGCGTGCCGGGCGCTGCCGCTACTGCCCCGGCGCTGTGCCGAGAAGCGGCGCTCGGGGTCGTACGGGAAAACATCGTGCACATGGCCGGCGGCGATGCGCTCTTTGTGGCCTTGCCAGAACCCTGCGTCGAGCAGGTCGGCGTGGTGCTTCATGAACACCTCGCGCACCGCCTGGTTGCCGAGCAGGAACGGGCCGAAGGTCTCGGGGAACACGTCGTGCTTGCCGACCGCATACCAGACCTCGCCCGACATCTCTTCTTCTTCGTTGCGCGCCTGCGGCACGCGGCGGAAGTTGCAGTCGGTGATGTACTCGATCTCGTCGTAGTCGTAGAACACGACCTTGCCGTGGCGGGTGACGCCGAAGTTCTTCCACAGCATGTCGCCGGGGAAGATGTTGGCCGCCACCAGGTCCTTGATCGCGTTGCCGTATTCGATGACGGCGTGCTCGGTCTGCGCCGGTGTCGCGTCCTGCAGGAAGATGTTGAGCGGGATCATGCGCCGCTCGATGTAGACGTGCTGCAGGATCACCTCGGTCTGGCCATCGCCGTCGCGGTCGGAGATCTCGAGCAGGCTGGGGCAGAACTTCTGCAGCTCGGCGATCAGCTCGTCTTCGAAGCGCGAGCGCGGGAAAGCCACGTTGCTGAACTCGAGCGTGTCGGCCATGCGGCCCACGCGGTCGTGCTGCTTGACCAGCAGGTACTTGCGCATGATCTGCTCGCGCGTCGTGTCCTTCTGCGGCGGATAGTAGTCCTTGATGACCTTGAACACGAACGGGAAGCTCGGCAGGTCGAACACCAGCATCACCATGCCCTTGATGCCGGGGGCGATGCGCAGCTTGTCCGAGCTGTGGCGCAGGTGCGTCAGGAAGTCGCGGTAAAAGATGTTCTTGCCCTGCTTCTGCAGCCCGATCGCGTTGTAGAGCTCCCAGCGCGGCTTGCGCGGCATCAGCGAACGCAGGAACTGCACGTAGGCCGACGGCACCTCCATGTCGACCAGGAAGTAGGCGCGCGCGAAGCTGAACAGCAGCAGCAGGTCGTCTTCGCCGAACAGCGCCGTGTCGATGACCAGCTGGCCACGCTCGGTGTGCAGGATCGGCAGCGCGAACGGCAGCTCGGAAAAGCCGTTGACGATCTTGCCCACCGCATAGGCGCCCTTGTTGCGGTAGAACAGGCTCGACAGCACCTGGATCTGGAAGTTCGCTCGCGGGCGGAAGTCGCCCAGCGCCTTGAACACCGCCGCCAGCACGTGGTCGGCGTCGCGCCCCAGGTCTTCGAACTCGCGCGCGAGCTGAAAGTTGGTGACCATGCGCAGCACCGTCTCGCGCAGGTTCTCGCGTGTCGGGTAGTAGGCGCGGTAGGTCGGCGTCGCGGCGGGTTCGTCGTTCTCGATGTATTCGGTCGAGACGGCCGGGCGCACGAAGATGAAATCGTTGTGGAAGTAGCTGCGGTGCAGGATCTTCGTGGTCACCGAGTTGAAGAAGGTCTCGGCGCACTCGGGCTGGTGGTGGTTGATCAGCAGGCCGATGTAGTGCAGCTTGACCTGCTGCCAGACGTCCATCGACAGGCTGCTGGCCATGAACTCGGTTTGCAGCCGCTCGGCGTTTTCTTCGACACGCCGGTCGTAGAACTCGATCCGCTCGCGCTGGGCCCGCTGCTGGCCGTGCCAGTCGGCCTGCTCGAAGCGCTGCTTCGCGCTGCGGCTGGCCTCGCGGAACAGGCGGTAGTGCTTGTTGAAGCCATCGAGCATCGCGTCGGCGATGTCGAAGGCGCGGCTGTCGGTGAGCTGCTGCGGAAACATCGGCGGCGCCCCCGGTGGGATCAGGCCGTGACGGCGTAACGGGTGCGGATGCCGGCCAGTGCGGCCTCGTAGGCGGGGTCCACATCCGCCGCGCCGGCCACGGTCATCGACAGGTCTTGCAGCAGGCCGTTGTGCAGCCCGTAGACCCAGCCGTGGATCACCACCGTCTGGCCGCGGCCCCAGGCGTCTTGCACCACCGTGGTGGTGCAGACGTTGCGGGCCTGTTCGAGCACATTGAGCTCGACCAGCGCATCGACCTGCAGCGCCGGGTCGACCTGGTTGAGCCAGGCGCGGTGCTGGTGCCGCACGTCCTGCACATGGCGCAGCCAGTTGTCGACCAGGCCCACGCGCGAGCCATGCAGCGCCGCCTTGACGCCGCCGCAGTTCGAATGGCCGACGACGATGATGTGCTGCACCTTCAGGCTGTCGACCGCGAACTGGATCACCGACAGCGCGTTCAGATCGGAGTGCACGACGACGTTGGCGACATTGCGGTGCACGAACAGCTCGCCCGGCAGCAGGTCGACCAGCTCGTTGGCCGGTACCCGGCTGTCGGCGCAGCCGATCCACAGGTACTGCGGCGTCTGCTGGTTGAGCAGCCGGGTGAAGAACCCGGGTTCGCGCGCTTCGGTCTTCTCGGCCCAGCGGCGGTTGTTGTCGAACAGTTCGGTCAGCTGAGTGGACATGGGCGGGCAGTGGGAGCAGAAGTTGGCGCCAGTGTACGAAGGCGGCCAGCCGCCTCGCTCGGGCCCTGAGGCCTGATGACGCTCAATTGACGTTTACGTAAACGTCAATCATAGCGGGGCCGGCTTACCGTAGCGTTTCGGGGGCCCAATCGTCCCAGTCGGCGCCGGGCTCGGCGCAGCGGCGGCAGTTGGGCGCCGGGGTGCGATCGGCCGGCCGGTCGTGCCAGGCGGCCACCGCGCGCTCGTTGTCGAACTGCACCAGCACGCCCTCGGTGGCGCCCCAGGCCGGGCCGGCTTCGGCGCCCAGCACCGCCGGCCGCCAGGGCTCGCTGTCCAGGTGCGGGCAGAAGGTGCCGGGCAGCAGGCCCAGGCCTTCGCGCACGCCGCCGCCGGGCACGCTGTCGGTGACATAACGCTCGAACCAGCAGTTGGCGCCGGCGCTGATGCCGGCCAGCACGGTGCCCCCCTCGTAGGCCTGGCGCAGCGCGGCGTCGAAGCCGAACTCGCGCCAGACGGCCACCATCGCCACGGTGTTGCCACCGCCGACGAAGACCAGGTCGGCCTCCCGGACCGCCGCGGCGTAGTCGCGCCTCATGTCGAAGGGGAAGAACGCCAGGCAGTCGGGTTCGCAGTCGAGCTTCGAGAAGGCGCGCAGAAACCGCAGCTGGTACAGCTCGCGGTCGCCGCTGGCGGTGGCGACAAACAAGACCTTGGGCCGCGCGCGGCCCGACACGCCGGGCCGCACGAGCGAGAGCAGGTACCGCTCTTGCCACAGGCCGTAGTCTTCGACCGAGAAACCACCGCCGCCGATGGCGACGATGCGGCGCGGGCTGGATGCGCGGGTCATGTCAGCCGGCCGAACGCGCGGGCGCCTTCGCGGCACGGGCCCGCGCCGAGGGCTTCGCGGCGGTGGTCTTGGCCGGCGCCTTGGCCGGTACCTTGATCGCCCCGATCAGCGAGCGGCAACGCGCCTCGTGCTGCTCGATCTCGGCCAGCGTGACCTGGATGTCTTCGAGCTGCTGCTCGAGCTGGCGGCGGTGGTCGCCCAGCACCACCAGGAAGGCCTCGAGCTGCGGCCGCTCGTCGCTGCCCGACTCGTACATGTCGACCAGTTGCTTGACCTCTTGCAGCGACAGCCCGAGCCGCTTGCCGCGCAGCGTGAGCTTCAGCCGCGTGCGGTCGCGGTGGGTGTAGACACGGTTGCGGCCGGCGCGCGCCGGCTCCAGCAGGCCCACATCCTCATAGAAGCGGATCGCGCGCGGCGTGATGTCGAACTCCTGCGCCAGCTCGGTGATCGTGAAGGTGGGCGCAGCGTCCGCCGGGGTGGCGGGCGCCGTCTTCGAGCGCGCGGGTGCAGCCATGGGTAGACTTGACGTTAACGTAAACGTCAGTCTACGCGACTCGCGTCGCCAGCCCCACCTCCCATGAGCAGCCCCAGCGAGAGCGCGTTGAACTACCCCTGGGGCGACCGCCTGCCCGCCATCGGCGAGGCCATCGAGCTGGTGCCCGGCGTGCGCTGGCTGCGCATGGGCCTGCCGTTTGCGCTGGACCACATCAACCTGTGGTTGCTCAAGGACACCGACGAGAACGGCCGCGAAGGCTGGGCCATCGTCGACTGCGGCATCGCCAACGACACGACCCGTGCGGCCTGGGAGCAGATCTTCGCCACCGCGCTCGACGGCTTGCCAGTGCTGCGCGTGATCGTGACCCACATGCACCCCGACCACATCGGCCTGGCCGACTGGCTGTGTCAGCGCCACGGCTGCCGGCTGTGGGTCAGCGCCACCGACTGGAACGCCGCGCGGCTGGCCAGCCAATCGACGACCAGCTTCGGCGGCGAGAGCGCGGCGCAGTTCTTCGCCAGCCACGGGCTGGTCGACCCGGGTGCGCTGGCGGCGGTGCGCGAGCGCCGCAACTACTACGCATCGATGGTGCCCTCGGTACCGAGCGCCTACCACCGCCTGATGGACGGCCAGCCGCTGCGCATCGGCCTGCACGAATGGCAGGCGATCGCCGGCTACGGCCATGCGCCGGAGCACATCGCGCTGTATTCGCGCGGCCTGGGCGTGCTGATCTCGGGCGACATGGTGCTGCCGCGCATCTCGACCAACGTCAGCGTGATCGACCTCGAACCCGAGGCCGACCCGCTGCCGCTGTACCTGCAGTCGATCCGGCGCTTTCTGACGCTGCCGGCCGACACGCTGGTGCTGCCGTCGCATGGCAAACCCTTCAAGGGCCTGCAGGCACGCATCGCGCAACTCGAAGCCCACCACGACGACCGCCTGGCCGACGCATTGGCCGCTTGCCGCGAACGACCCAGGAGCGCCGCTGATTTGCTGCCAGTGCTGTTTCGCCGACCGCTTGATTGGCATCAAACCACCTTCGCGATGGGCGAATCGCTGGCGCACCTGCATGCGCTGCAAAGCCGCGGTCAGCTGCGCGCGCAACGCGACGCGGATGGCATCTGGCGCTTCGGCGCCACCGACACAGCGACGGCGGCGCCATAAAAAAAGGCCGGTCGACATTGCCGACCGGCCCCTCGGGTCTACGGTTTCGCCGTTCGATCCTCCCTGGACCGTCCCTTTTCGCTCACACGTGATGACAGCGAATGGGTGAACTGTGCCTGTGATGCCGGGCACCAACCATCCCCCATTGGGGGGAAGCATCTTGAGAGATACACGGGAGTGCGGCCCCAAATCCCGCAGAGTGTGCGGTTTCGGCGCTCGTTCGCGGACTTCTTGACGTTAGGCAAACACCGGCAGCACCGGGTCGCGCAGTTGCGCCTTGCGGTCTTCGAGGTCGGGGATCACCGAGCGCACCACGTCCCAGAACGCGGCGCTGTGGTTCATCTCGCGCAGATGGGCGAGCTCGTGTGCGACCACGTAGTCGATCACCGGCAGGCCGAAGTGCACCAGCCGCCAGTTCAGGTGGATCGAGCCGTCGGCCGACGCACTGCCCCAGCGCGTTTGCGCCGAGCTCAGGCGCAGCCGCGCGACCCGCACCCCGAGCTGCGGCGCGAAATGCGCGCAGCGCTCTTCGAAGATGCGGCGGGCCTGGCGCTGCAGCCAGCTCTGCACCACATCGCAGATCTGCGCGGCCTGCGCCGACTGCGGCAGGCCGATGTGCAGCGTGAGCTTGGGCACCCCCGGCAAGGCCTCGGCGGACGTGTTCAGCACCGCGCCAGCCACCCGCGGGTCCAACACCAGGATCACGGTCTCGCCAAGAAAGGGCAGCGTCGCCCCATCGCGCCATTCGACCCGCGCCGCCTCGACGCGGCGCTGCCGGTCGCGCTGCTCGACGAGCTTGCGCAGGATCCAGCTCGACTTCTCGCGCAGCGCCGCCTCGATCTCACCTTGCCCGACCCAGCGTGGCGCACTGACCGCGAGCCCCTCGGGCCCGACGGTGAAGCCGATCGACTTGCGCCGCGCCCGCCGCAGCAGATAGGCGACCTGGCATTCGCCGAGGCGAATCTCACGGTCGGCGCGCGGGTGGCGGTGCGTCATCGGGGCGGAAGGAGCAGCCACGGGCGCCGGCGCGGGGCTCGCTGCCGGCGGGGTGCTGTCGAAGGGGTGGGCGCGCGGCGCCGCAGGGGCTGCCGCGACGGGCGGCGGCTCGGCGTCAAACAGCGACAGCTGCTCGGGCGTTTCGGCGGCGGACCTGCGCGACATGAGCGCGCATTTTAGGGGCCCGTGGGCGCAGTGGGCACGCGCCGTGCTACGAATTCAGGGGGCGGATGTTCAAGCTTTGTACGCTTCGGGGTCCAGGCGCCGCATCTCGGCCTCGATCCAGGTTTCGACCTCGCGCATCAGCTCGTCCGGTTCGCGACCCACGGTCGCGATAGGCTGGCCGATCGACACGTCGATCACGCCGGGCCGCAGCAGAAAGCTCTTGCGCGGCCAGCAGCGCGCCGAGGTCACCGCGATCGGCACCACCGGGGTGCCGGTGGCCGCGGCCAGCCGGGTGGCGCCAGACTTGTAGACGCCCTGCTCGCCGCGCGCCGTGCGGGTGCCCTCGGGGAACATGATGACCCAGTTGCCCTGCTCCATGTAGCGCTTGCCCTGCTCGGCCACCTTGGTCCAGGCCTGGGCGCGCTTGCTGCGGTCGATGTGGATCATGTCCAGGCTGCCGATGGCCCAGCCGAAGAACGGGATCCACAGCAGCTCGCGCTTGAACACGTAGCACAGCGGGTGCGGCATCAGCATCGGGAAGGCGAAGGTTTCCCAGGTCGACTGGTGCTTGGGCGCCAGCAGCACGGCGGCGCGCGCGTCGGCCGCGGTCGGCACGTTGTCCATGCCCTGCACGCGCCACTTCACGCCGCAGATGATGCGCGCGCCCCAGATCGCCGTGGCCAGCCAGCGGGCGCAGACCCAGTACAGCGGCGTGCCGCGCACGAAGATCGACATCAGCACGACGAAGGTGGCCCAGGGCACCACCGTGACCGCCAACCACACGAAGAACAATGCCGAGCGCAGGGTCCAGCCGAGACGTTGCATGAAGAAAGAAAGGATCGGTCAGACAGCGAAGCGCGCCGCCAACTCTTGTTGCAGCAGATGGCTCGCGAACGATGCCAGGTCGTCGTGCACCACCGTGCCGGGCACCGCCGCCGCCCATTGGGCCAGCTCGGCCTCGGTGACCAGGCTGGCGCGCCCGCTGCGCACCAGGTGCGGCGGGCAGCCGGCGGCCTGCGCGGCTTCGAGGTCGCGCAGCGTGTCGGCCACCATCGGCACCTGCGACAGATCGGCGCCGTAGCGCTGGGCGATGTCGTGCATCATGCCCGGCAGCGGCTTGCGGCAATCGCAACCGTCGTCGCGGGTGTGCGGGCAGAAGAACACGGCGTCGAGCCGGCCGCCCTTGGTGGCCAGCATCTTCATCATGTGCAGGTGCACCGCGTTGACGGCCGACATGTCGATCATGCCGCGGCCGATGCCGGCCTGGTTGGTGGCCACCACCACGTGCCAGCCGGCATGGTTGAGCTTGGCCACCGCCTCCAGCGCGCCCGGGATCGGCTCCCACTCGGACGGCTCCTTCACGTGGTCCTCGCGGAACCGGTTCAGGATGCCATCGCGGCCGACGATGATCAGCTTGGGGACCTGCATGGTGGTTGCCTTTCGGGAGCCTGCTCGGGGCGGATCAGGCGGCCAGGCGCGACAGGTCGGCCACGCGGTTCATCGCCGCATGCAGCCGGCCCAGCAAGGCCAGGCGGTTGGCGCGCAGCGCCGGGTCGTCGGCGTTGACCATCACGCTGTCGAAGAAGGCATCGACCGGCGTGCGCAGCGCCGCCAGTTCGCGCAGCGAGCCGGTGTAGTCGCCGCTGTCGAACAGCGCGGTCGAGCGCGGCTGCACATCGTTGATCGCGTCGAACAGCGCGCGCTCGGCGCTTTCGGCCAGCAGGCTGTCGCGCACCTCGGTCGGCAACTCGCCCTCGACCTTCTTCAGGATGTTGCCGACGCGCTTGTTGGCCGCCGCGAGCGCGGCCGCTTCGGGCAGCGCCGCGAAGGCCCGCACGGCGTCCAGGCGCTTCTTCACATCGGCCAGGCGTTGCGGCGCCAGCGCCAGCACCGCGTCGACCTCTTGGGCCGTGTAGCCTTGCTCGCGCAGCTGGCCACCCAGGCGCTCGGCGAAGAAGGTCTGCAGCGCGGCGCTCGGGTCCTTGATCAGGCTGCCGAAGGCCGGCACCGCGGCGGCGATCAGGCTGTCCAGCCCCAGCGGCAGCGCGCGTTCGACCAGCATGCGGATCACGCCCAGCGCATGGCGGCGCAGTGCGAACGGGTCTTTGTCGCCGGTGGGCAGCTGGCCGATGCCGAACAGGCCGACCAGGGTTTCGAGCTTGTCGGCCAGCGCCACCACCAGGCCCACGTCGTTGCGCGGCAGCTCGTCGCCGGCGAAGCGCGGCTTGTAGTGGTCTTCGACCGCGAACGCGATCGCCTCGGGCTCGCCGTCGTGGCGGGCGTAGTAGCCGCCCATGATGCCCTGCAGCTCGGGGAACTCGCCGACCATGTCGGTCAGCAGGTCGGCCTTGGCCAGCAGCGCGGCGCGGTCGGCCTGGGCCGCCAGGTTCTCGTTGCCAAGCTGCGCGGCGATCGCACGCGCGATCGCCATCACGCGCTGCACGCGCTCGCCCTGCGAGCCGAGCTTGCCGTGGTAGACCACCTTGGCCAGCCCCAGCACGCGCGACTCGAGCGTCTTCTTGCGGTCCTGATCGAAGAAGAACTTGGCATCGGCCAGGCGCGGGCGCACGACGCGCTCGTTGCCGCCGATCACCGCACTCGCGTCCTCGGGCCGGATGTTGCTGACGAGCAGGAACTGGTTCGTCAGCTTGCCCTGCGCATCGAGCAGCGGAAAGTACTTCTGGTTGGCCTTCATCGTCAGGATCAGGCATTCCTGCGGCACGCCGAGGAATTCTGATTCGAACTGGCAGGCCAGCACGTTGGGCCGCTCGACCAGCGCAGTCACTTCGTCGAGCAGCGCGTCGTCGTCGATCGGCTTCAGGCCGCGCGCAGCGGCCGCTGCGTCGAGCTGGCGCACGATCTCGGCGCGGCGCTCGGCAAAGCCGGCGATCACCGCGCCCTGCTCGACCATCTGCGCCGCGTAGCTGTCGGCATCGACCAGCTCGATCTGCGGCGTCAGCGCTTCGAAGCGGTGGCCCTGCGTCGTGCGGCCGGCGGTGAGGCCCAGCACGCTGACCGGCACCACCGTGGCGCCGTGCAGCGCAACCAGGCCGTGCGCCGGGCGCACGAACTTGACGTCGGTCCAGCCGTCGGCCAACTGGTAGGTCATGACCTTCGGGATCGGCAGCTTGGCCAGCGTCTCTTCGAGCGCCTTCTGCAGCCCTTCGGCCAATGTGGCGCCGGGCACCACGCTGTCGAGGAACAGCGCTTCGGCCTTGCCGTCCATCGCGCGCTTGAGCTGCGGCACGGCCGACGCATCGGCGCCGAGCGCGGCCAGCTTCTTCAGCAGTGCGGGCGTCGGCTGGCCGTCGGCCGTCAGCGCCACGGCCACCGGCATCAGCTTTTGCTGCACCGCGCGGTCGGCGGCCTTGGCCGCCACACCGGCCACCTGCACGCCCAAGCGGCGCGGCGATGCGTACGGCGTGAGGGCTGCATCGGCGGCGGCCAGGCCTTGTGATTTCAGGCTGGCGGCCAGCGTGCCGGCGAATTCTTCGCCCAGCTTCTTCAGCGCCTTGGGCGGCAGTTCTTCGACGAAGAGTTCAACGAGGAGGTTTTGGGCGGTCATGGCTTCGGGCCGTCCTTCTGTTCGAGCTGGGCCAGCACTTCGTCGGCCCAGGCCTTGGGCGCCATCGGGAAGCCCAGGCGGGCGCGGCTGGCGAGATAGCTTTGTGCGACAGCGCGAGCCAGGTTGCGGATGCGGCCGATGTAGGCGGCGCGCTCGGTCACGCTGATCGCACCACGCGCGTCCAGCAGGTTGAAACTGTGGCCGGCCTTCAGCAGCTGCTCGTAGGCGGGCAGCGCGAGCTGCTGTTCCATCAGGTACTTCGATTGCTTCTCGTGCGCGTTGAACGCCGTCAGCAGGAACTCGACGTCGGAGTGCTCGAAGTTGTAGGTGCTCTGCTCGATCTCGTTCTGCAGGAACACGTCGCCGTACTTGATGCCGGGCGCGTACTGCAGGTCGTAGACGTTCTCCACGCCTTGCAGGTACATCGCCAGCCGCTCCAGGCCATAGGTGATCTCGCCGGTCGCGGGCTTGCAGTCGATGCCGCCGACCTGCTGGAAGTAGGTGAACTGCGTCACCTCCATGCCGTTGAGCCAGACCTCCCAGCCCAGGCCCCAGCAACCGAGCGTCGGGTTCTCCCAATCGTCTTCGACGAAGCGCACGTCGTTCTTCTTCAGGTCGAAGCCGAGCGCTTCGAGCGAGCCGAGGTACAGCTCCAGGATGTTGGCCGGCGCGGGCTTGAGCACCACCTGGTACTGGTAGTAGTGCTGCAGGCGGTTCGGGTTCTGGCCGTAGCGGCCGTCCTTGGGCCGGCGGCTGGGCTGCACGTAGGCGGCCTTCCACGGCTCGGGGCCGAGCGCGCGCAAGAAGGTGGCGGTGTGGCTGGTGCCCGCGCCCACCTCCATGTCGTAGGGCTGCAGCAGCGCGCAACCTTGCGCGTCCCAGTAGTCCTGCAGGCGGAGGATGAGTTGCTGGAAGGTCAGCATGGAAGCTCGAGCGATGAAAACTGGGGATTCTAGGAGCCGCCTGTCCTAGGGGGCGGATTCCCTGGGCCTGGGGATCGGCACCGGGCCCCAACCCGGAGACAGTGGCGACGCCGCCGGCGATGGGATCGGGCGGCGCGAAACCACAAACCCAAGGAGAAACCTTCCATGAAGTTCCGTCACCAGGCCGCCTGTGCCGCCGCCCTGTTCGCCCTCGCCGCCGCGGCCCAGGCCAAGGTCATCATCTCGGGCACCTACCCGGCCAACTTCGCCTTCAGCGCAGCGACCGCCTTTGTGCCGCTGGCAACGAACGGCGCCACCTCGCGCACCTTCAACATCACCGCGGCCGCGACCTACGTGATGACGTTCTCGGCCGAGTGCTCGGTCGACGCTCCGGCCGGCAACAGCACCGCCTGGGTCGACCTCGACGTGATGGTCGACGGCGTGGCGGTCGCCCCCACCGTGGGCACGGCCGATGCCTTCTGCGGCGCCAACGGCACCGCGGGCTTCGACGGCTGGGTGCGCCCGTCGATCACGCTGCCGGTGCGGCTGGACGTGGGCAGCCACACGCTGCAGGTGCAGGGCCGCCTGAACAACGGCGCCACCGGCGGCTGGGTCAGCGATATTTCGATGGTGATCCACCAGTGAGGTGGAGGCGTCGGCTGGCGCCCCAGCCGACCAGGCCGATGAGCCACAGCGGCCACAGGCCCAGGGCCCCCAGCCAGCGCGCATAGGGCGTCACGCCGCGCCGGCCCTCGACCTCGGCGTCGAGCGTGCCGGCGGTTTCTGCCGGCAGCCGCGCGGTCACGCGGCCGCGGTGGTCGATCACCGCGGTCGCCCCGGTGTTGGTGGCACGCACCATCGGCCGCTGGAATTCGAGCGCGCGCAGGCGCGAGAACTGCAGGTCCTGGTCTTGCACCATGTGGCGGCCGAACCAGGCCAGGTTGCTGACGTTGACCAGCATCGTCGCGGCCTCGGGGCCGTCGCCGGCGCTGGTCACCATGTGCTCGCCGAACAGGTCTTCGTAGCAGATCAGCGGCCGCAGGCGCTGGCCACCGGCGGCGAACGGCGCCTCGCTGCGGCCGTTGGCCTGGTCGCCGAGCGGGATCTGCATCAGCTCGACGAACCAGCGAAAGCCCAGCGGCACGTATTCGCCGAACGGCAGCAGGTGGCGCTTGCCGTAGCTGTAGCCTTCGCCGGCCGCCGACACGCCGACCACCGAGTTGACATAGCCGTCCTGCTCGTTGCCCAGAAAGGTGCCGATCAGCGCCGATCGGGGCCCGCTGCGGAACGGGTCGGTCAGCTGGCGCCAGTAGGCCGGGTCAAGCTGGTCTTTCGGGATCGGCAGCACCGACTCTGGCGTGACGACCAGGTCGCCCTGCGCCGATTGCAGCTGCGCCTGCAGCGCCGCCATCTGGCCGACGATGCGGTCGGCGTCGAACTTCAGGTCTTGCGGCACGTTCGGCTGCAGCAGGCTGACACGCAGCGTGCCGGCGGGCTCGGTGAATTCATGGGGTGCCAGCCAGGCGACGATCGGCAGCGCCAGCGCCGCCGCCAGCAGTGCCCACGAGCGTGTGCGGGCGTGCCACCCCAGCGCCAAGGTCATCGCCAGCAGCGCGGCCACCGCGCCGATGCCGTACACCCCCACCCACGGCGCCAGTGCCGCCAGCGCGCCATCGCTGTGCGCGTAGCCCGAGGCAATCCATGGGAAACCGGTGAAGAACTGGGCGCGCGCCAGCTCGGCCAGCAGCCAGCAGGCGGCAAAGCCCAACGCATCGGGCACCGGCCGGCCACGGCGGCGCCAGGCGAACAAGGCCATCGCCGCGGCCAGGTAGAGCGACAACGCCGCCGCCAGCACCACCACCGCCGCGGCGGCCAGCGGCGCCGGCATGGCACCGTAGTCGTGCATGCTGATGTAGAGCCACCACCAGCCCGACGCGAGCCAGCCCACGCCGAAACAGAAGCCGCGCCCGGCCGCCTGCCGCGGCGTGGCTTCGCGCACGCTCCAGGCCAGCCCGGCCAGCGCGGCGATCTGCAGCGGCCACCAGCCCAGCGGCGCGAACGACGCCGTGTGCAGCCCGCCGGCGAGCAGCATCGCCAGCGGCCAGAACCCCGGGCGCTTCACGCGTCGGCGTCGGCCGCGTCGGCCGGCTTGGGCAGGCGCTGGACCTTGAACCAGCGCACCGCACCACCGCGCGTCAGCATCACCGAGAAGCGCAGGTTCGCCACCTCGACCGATTCGCCGCGCCGCGGCACCCGGCCCAGCTCGTGGGCAATCAGGCCACCGATGGTGTCGAAATCGTCTTGCGGCAGCGCAACCGCGAAGGCTTCGTTGACCGACGCGATCGCCGCGTCGCCGGCCACCCGGTGGCTGCCGTCGGCCAGCGTGTAGACCGCATCGGCGGCGCTGGCGGCGGCGGCGTCGTCGAACTCGTCCTCGATCTCGCCGACGATCTCTTCGAGCACATCTTCGATCGTCAACAGCCCGGCGGTGGTGCCGAACTCGTCGATCACGATCGCCAGGTGGTTGCGGTTGGTGCGGAAGTCGCGCAGCAGCTCGTTCAGGCCCTTGCTTTCGGGCACGAAGACCGCCGGGCGCAGCAGCGTGCGCAGGTTCAGCTCGGGCGCACGCTGCAGCTTGAGCAGGTCTTTGGCCAGCAGGATGCCGATGATGTTGTCGCGCGACCCTTCGGTGACCGGAAAGCGCGAGTGGCCGGTGCCGATCACGACGGCCAGCAACTCGTCGTAGGGCGCGTCGATGTCCAGCAGGTCCATCCGCGGCGCGGCGACCATCACGTCGCCGGCCACCATGTCGGCCATGCGGATCACGCCTTCGAGCATGGCGCGCGACTGCGGCTCGATCAGCTCGCGGTGCTCGGCCTCGGCCAGCGTCTCGATCAGTTCGTCCTTGGAGTCGGGGCCGGGCGAAATGAATTCGACCAGGCGCTCGAACAGCGTGCGCTTGTCGCTGCGCTCAGGGGCATGGTCGCCGCCTGGGCCGCGGTGAGCGTGGGCGCCCTTTTTCGGCGAGGCCGGGGCGCGATGAGACTGGGGATCGGACACAAGGGTGCCGGCAATTGCGGGGGACCTAGGATACCTGAACGCCTTGACAGGCCCAGCCCCCTACACTGCGGCCCACCCCGCTGCTGCCCGAGCGCCCCTGTGGACGAACCGACCGACGACCTGGCCCAGTTGCTGTCACGCATTGCCCTGCGTGACCGCGCAGCCTTTGCCCGCCTGTACCGCCTGACCAGCGCCCACCTGCTGGGCGTGGCCTGGCGCATCACGCTGCGCCGCGAGCAGGCCGAAGAGGTGCTGCAAGAGGCGTTCGTCAGCGTCTGGCAGCACGCTGGCGGCTACCAGCGCGCGATCGCCAGCCCGATGACCTGGCTGATCAACATCGTGCGCAACCGTGCCATCGACGGCCTGCGCGCCCACCGCGAAGAAATGGCCCGCACCCATGCGCTGGACGACGACACGATGGACCTGCCTGCCGACCCGGCGGCCGAGCCGCCGCAGCTGCTGGCCGCCAGCATCGCCAAGCTGGGGCTGGACCGCTGCATGGCCTCGTTGAGCGCGCCGCAGCGCCAGGCGGTGGCACTGGCCTACTACCGCGGGCTGGCCCACGGCGAGATCGCCGAGACGCTGGCGGCACCGCTGGGCACCGTCAAGGCCTGGGTCCGGCGCGGGTTGGACAAGCTCAAGGCCTGCCTCGGCGACGACACGGCAGCGGAGGGCGCGCGATGAACTACCTGCATCCCCCCCGGCTGGAGGCGCTGGCGCGCGACTACGCCGTCGGCACGCTGCGGGGCCGCGCCCGGCGCCGCTTCGAGCGTGTGCTGCGCGAGGCGCCGCAGGCACGGCCGGTGGTCGAGGCCTGGCAGCAGCGGCTGGCCCGGCTGGCCGAGGCGGTGCCCGCGGCCGCGCCGCGCGACGCCGTCTGGGCGAACATCGAAACACGGCTGTTCGGCCAGGCATCGCCGGCCCCGGCGTCGCAACGACAGGCCGCCGGCTGGTGGGGCCGCTGGTTGCCGGTCGGCCCACGCAGCGGCCCGGCCGGCGCCGGCCTGGTGCTGGGCGTGCTGGCCGGTGCGGTGCTGGCGGTGGCCGCGCTGCGCTGGCAGCCGCCCTGGGCCGCCAAGGTCGGCCTCGAAGCGGCCGGGCCGGGCTTGCCGGCGGCCTACGTCGGCATCCTGTCGGACAGCCAGGGCAACGCGCTGGTGCTGGCCAGCTCGCGCCGGCAGGGCCAGGTGCTGACGATCAAATGGCTGCAGCCGACCTACCAGCTGCCCGCCGGCCAGGTGGCGCGCCTGTGGGCCCTGGGCAAGGACGGCGGGCCCGCGATCCCGGTCGGTGCGCTGCCGGCCGGCCCGGGCCCTGGCACCTTGCAGCTGCCGGCGGCGTCCGAAGCGATCTTCGCCAAGGTCGACCGGCTGGCGGTCAGCCTGGAGCCGGCCGACGCGCCGCCACCCGCAGCCCCGACACAACCCTTCCTGGCCGAAGGCGCCTGCGCCAAGCTCTGGTGACTCTGGTGACGGGCCGACGAAGATTTTTCTGCATCCGCTGCGTCCAAACGCCGGCGCCCCCCGTAGGTGCCAGCGAGCGCCAAGGGTGGCGCCACTTCACACCAGAGGATCCACGATGACCGACTTCGCCCGCACCGTTCGCCTGACCACCGCCCGCCTGGCCCTGGCCGCCCTCGCCACCGCCACGCTGGCCTTGAGCGCCCAGGCGGCCGACACCGGCCCCAGCACCACCAGCGCTGCGCCCGACAAGCTGGCCGGCGCGCGCGAGCTGATCCAGCAGAACAAGTGGGTCGCGGCGATCGACGAGCTGAAGAAGGTCGACGACCGCAGCAGCGCCGACTGGAACAACCTGATGGGCTACAGCCACCGCAAGGCCAAGGTGCCCGACTACGCCGCCGCCGAGCAGTACTACAACGAGGCGCTGCGCATCGACCCCAAGCACAAGGGCGCGCTGGAGTATTCGGGCGAGCTGTACCTGGTGCTGAACCAGTTGCCGCAGGCAGAGGCCCGCCTGGCCACGCTGGACAAGGTTTGCCTCTTGCCCTGCGCCGAATACACCGACCTGAAGGCCTCGATCGCCCGCTACAAGGCCAACGGCAACGTCTACGCCGCCAAGCCCTGAGGCCGGCATGAACCCCCGGCGTGTGGGGTGAAGCAGGCGGTTGAAAATGGGGGCGGTCGCCCCCAATTGCAGGCGACGGCGGGCCATGCCCCTGTCGCTTGACAGGGCATGGTTGCTGCCCCAGAGTCCATGCCCCGGCTGCCCCTGGCAGGCTGGGGCATCGTCGCCCGGGGCTGGCTGCCTTGCTTTGTCTGGCCCGCGCGATGCAGCGCCTTCACCACCACGCCCCACCATGTCCCTGATTCCCGCCACCATCCTCACCGGCTTCCTCGGCTCCGGCAAGACGACCTTGCTCAAGCGCGTGCTGACCGAGGCCCACGGCCAGAAGATCGCCGTCATCGAGAACGAATTCGGCGAAGAGAACATCGACACCGACATCCTGGTCACCGAAAGCAAAGAGCAGGTGATCCAGATGAGCAACGGCTGCGTCTGCTGCACGATCCGCGAAGACCTGCGCTCGACGCTGGCCGACCTGGCCGCCCGCAAGCGCAAGGGTGAACTGGACTTTGAACGCGTGGTGATCGAGACCACCGGCCTGGCCGATCCCGGCCCGGTGGCGCAAACCTTCTTCATGGACGACGAGGTGGCCGAGAGCTACCTGCTCGACTCGATCCTGACCCTGGTCGACGCCAAGCACGCCAACGAGCAGCTCGACAGCCGCCAAGAGGCGCGCCGCCAGGTCGGTTTTGCCGACCAGATCTTCATCAGCAAGACCGACCTGGTCGATGAAGTCGCGGTCGACGACCTGGTGCACCGCCTGAAGCACATGAACCCGCGGGCGCCGCAGCGCCGGGTCAACTTCGGCGATGTGCCGCTGGCCAACGTGTTCGACCTGAAGGGCTTCAACCTCAACGCCAAGCTCGACATCGACCCCGAGTTCCTCAACGACGATGGCGGCCACGACCATGGGCACGATCACGACCATGGTCATGACCACGAGCACGGCGAACACTGCGACCACCCGCACCACCACGCCCACGACGACGACGTGAAGTCCTTCGTCTTCCGCGCCGACAAGCCGCTGAACCCGGCCAAGCTCGAAGACTTCCTGGGCGCCATCGTGCAGGTCTACGGCCCCAAGATGCTGCGCTACAAGGGCGTGCTGTACCTCAAGGGCAGCGACCGCAAGGTCATCTTCCAGGGCGTGCACCAGCTGATGGGCAGCGATCTCGGCCCCAAATGGGCGCCGGGCGAAAAAAAGACCAGCAAGATGGTGTTCATCGGCATCGATCTGCCGAAAGACATCCTGCTGCAAGGCCTGGAGGGCTGCCTGGTTTGAACCGGGTCAGCCAGGGGCACATCACGTGGCTACAATCCGCGCGCCCAAACCGTGGCGGTTGCACCACAAGCGCCCCCGCCCAAGGGGTATAACCGCCATATCCCATGCCATGTGGTGAGGAGACGGACGTGAGCAAGACACCGGCGAAAAGCGCGGCCCCAGCCAAGGAAAGCGCGACCAAGCCCGACGCTGCCCCGAAGGCCACCCCCAAGGCAGCAACGGCAAAAGCCGCGAGCGTGAAATCCGTCGCCGAAGCGCCTGCCAAAGCCCCCGCGGCCAAAGCAGCACCGGCCAAGATACCCGCTCCGGCCGCGCCGTCCCGGGCTCACGCACCCACCCCTTCCACCGCCAGCTTCACCGACCGTTTCGCCCCCGCGAAACAGGCGACAAAGACCTATCCAGAACCGATGAATGCCGTGAAGAGTGCCACCAAGGCGGACCCCAAGCTCGCCAATGCCTGGAAGACGAAGGCCGGTCGCGACCTGACCGAAGCCGAACTGCTGGCGATGCCGGAGTCCGAGTACATGAACGAGAAGCAGCTCGAGTTCTTCCGCAGCCGGCTGCAGGAACAGAAAGACGCGCTGCTGTCCAACGCCGGTGAAACCACCGAGCACCTGCGCGAAGACACCTCGATCGTGCCCGATCCAGCCGACCGCGCGACGATCGAAGAAGAACACGCCCTCGAGCTGCGCACCCGCGACCGCGAGCGCAAGCTGTTGAAGAAGATCTCGCAATCGCTGGGCCGCATCGAGGCCGGCGACTATGGCTACTGCGACGAGACCGGCGAGCCGATCGGCCTGGGCCGCCTGCTGGCCCGCCCGACCGCCACGCTGTCGCTCGAAGCGCAGCAGCGGCGCGAGATGAAGCAGAAGATGTTCGGGGACTGAGCCCTGTCCTGCCCGACCTCACCTTCAGCCCAAGCCTGAGCCGGCCGCCATGTCCAACGACAACGACGGTGAAAGCGGTGGCCTGCTGCGCCGCGTGGTGCGCAAGGTCGCCGGTCCGGCCAAAGACCTGATCCAGAAGGTCGAAGACAGCCGCCTGAGCCAGTTCGCCGATTCCGATCGGGCCGAGCTGAAGGCGATGATCGAGCGCAAGCGGCGCAACGATTTCGTCCGCAAGCGCGAGCTGGACATGCTGCGCCGCATCCGCCGCGAGGGCCTGACGCCCGAGCAGGCGGCGGCGCTGGCCAACTCGAACCTCGACGAGGTCGACGTGCGGGCCAGCCGCCCGTCCAGCCTGGCCGACGGCGCCGTCAAGGCCAAGATCGACGCGATCGAGAAGCAGATGGTCGGCGTGGCGCCGCTGTCGGCCTCGCGGCCGATGGCCTTCACCCCGATCCCGCCGGCCAAGCCGGCAGCGGCCGCGCCGGCCCCGAGCCCGGGGCCGAACACCGGCTTCGGCCCGCCGCACCTGAAGGTGCCGCCGCCGGTGCTGACGCACCCGATCGACCCTGAGGCGACGATCCCGCTCGAGCTGCGCGCCGACGGCAGTGGCCCGATCACCTTGCCGCCGATGGGCGCCGTTGGTGGCGCCGTTGGCGGCGGCGGCGTGGTCGAGCCGCGGGCGGCGCCCGCGCCCCGCCCGGCCGCTGCGCCGCCCGTGGCCCCCACGCCGGCAGCGGCCCCCGTCGCCACCCCGGCCCCGCCGGCGCCCCGCGAGCTGCCGCCGCTGGCGTTCGACTTCGCCCCGACGGCCCCCGCCTCGACCCACGCTGTCGAGCCCCCTGCGCCAGCCACCCCTGCGCCGGCGCCGGCAGCGCGGCTGCCGATCGGCCGCATCACCGACCTGCCCGAGGTCGAGGTGCGCGAGATCAAGCATGACCCGGAGCTGGACGAAGCGGTGATCGCGTTCGCCAACGCCGACTTCGCGCACAGCGAGCACGTGCTGGTGCAACTGACCAGCCACGGCGCGCCGCGCCAGCACCACGAAGACACCTGGCTGGTGCTGTTCGACCTGTACCGCGCCACCGGCCAGCAGCAGCGCTTCGATTCGCTGTCGATGAGCTTCGCCGAGCAGTGCCACCGCTCGCCGCCACAGTGGTATTCGCTGCCCAAGCTGCTGGCCGATGCCGCCGCCGCGCAGCGCGCCGCCAGCGGCACCACTGCCGCCGAGGCCAGCAGTCAGATCGGCTGGGTCTGCGACCCCTTGCTGACCCACGACGGGCTGGCCCAGCTGTCGTCGCAGCTGCTGCAGATGTCGATGCCCTGGGTGCTGGACTGGACCCAGCTCAAGCGCATCGAACCGGCCGCCGCGGCCGAACTGCGCCATCAGTTCCAGCAATGGGCCGGCGAGAAGCTGACGATGCACTGGCTGGCGGCCGACAAGCTGTTCGACGTGCTGCAAGAGGCCGCGCCGGTCGGCGTGCGCGATGCCGACCCGGCCTTCTGGCTGGCACGGCTGGACGCGCTGCGCCTGGTCAACCGGCCCGACCAGTTCGACGATGTCGCGATCGACTACTGCGTGACCTACGAGGTGTCGCCGCCCAGCTGGGAGCCGACCAAGTGCACGGTGCGCGTCAGCGGCCCGTCGGCCAACACCCGCTCGGCGATCCTGTCGTCGGTCGGCGACGTGGTCACCTCGGTGATGGACGCACCGGACGGCCGCGGCGAGGTCGAGGTCACCAGCCTCGAGATCTCGGGCCAGCTGGCGGGGGACCAGACCGCGCTGCTCAAACACCTGGACCAGCGGCTGGGCGATTCGAAGCTGGTGCGCATCTCGTGCGCGCTGCTGATCCGGGTCGACTTCGTCGCCGCCGGCGACCTGCTGAACTGGGTCATCTCCAAGCGCGCCGAGCAGCGCCAGATCACGTTCACCGACGTGAACCGCTTGGTGGCGCTGATGTTCCACGCGATGGGCATCAGCGAACACGTCGCCATGCAACTACGACAAAGTTAGCCCCCACGCCTCTCCCGAGGCTGCCCCCCAAGGGGGCTCGCGCAGCGGCCCGGCGAAGCCGGATCCGCGCACGCCACTTGAAGTGCGGCGGCTCCTGCGGAGCGCCGCCAAAAGACATCACCCTTGAAGGGCATCGCTGTGCCGCCATCTTGTCGTGGCATGCTCGACTTTCGATTTGAAGAAGACTGATTCCATGGACTCCTATCACGGCACGACGATCCTGAGCGTGCGCCGCCAGTTGCCCGACGGGCGCTGGCAGGTGGCGCTGGGTGGCGATGGCCAGGTGACGCTGGGCAACACCGTCATCAAGGCCAGCGCGCGCAAGGTGCGCCGGCTGCACCACGACAAGGTGCTGGCCGGCTTTGCGGGCGCGACGGCCGATGCCTTCACGCTGTTCGAGCGCTTCGAGGCCAAGCTCGACAAGCACCAAGGGCACCTGGTGCGCGCCGCCATCGAGCTGACGCGCGATTGGCGCACCGACAAGGTGCTGCGTAACCTCGAGGCCATGTTGGCGGTGGCCGACCGGCAAGCCTCGCTGATCATCACCGGCAACGGCGATGTGCTGGAGCCCGAGTTGGGCATCGTGGCCATCGGCTCCGGCGGCCCCTACGCGCAGGCCGCGGCGCGCGCGCTGCTCGGCCACAGCGAGCTCAGCGCGCCCGACATCGTCAAGCGTTCGCTCGAGATCGCCGGCGAGATCTGCATCTACACCAATCAGAACCACACCATCGAGATACTCGAATGAGCATGACGCCCCGCGAAATCGTCTCCGAGCTGGACCGCCACATCGTGGGCCAGCAGGACGCCAAGCGCGCGGTCGCGATTGCGCTGCGCAACCGCTGGCGCCGCCAGCATGTCGAGCCCGGGCTGCGGGCCGAGATCACGCCGAAGAACATCCTGATGATCGGGCCGACCGGTGTCGGCAAGACCGAGATCGCGCGCCGGCTGGCCAAGCTGGCCGATGCGCCGTTCATCAAGGTCGAGGCGACCAAGTTCACCGAGGTGGGCTACGTCGGCAAGGACGTCGACTCGATCGTGCGCGACCTGGTCGAGGTGGCGATCAAGCAAGAGCGCGCCGCCGCGCTGGCCCGGGCCCGCATGCGGGCCGAGGACGCGGCCGAAGAGCGGGTGCTCGACGTGCTGGTGCCACCGCCGCGCAACGTTGGTTTCGGCAGCGGCAACGACGACAAGGCCG
The DNA here is from genome assembly GCF_041914305.1 of Ideonella sp. Taxonomy (NCBI): domain Bacteria; kingdom Pseudomonadati; phylum Pseudomonadota; class Betaproteobacteria; order Burkholderiales; family Sphaerotilaceae; genus Ideonella; species Ideonella sp. The sequence goes on along the minus strand of NZ_JAYSDQ010000015.1, from coordinate 31,594 downwards.
CCGATTCGACCGCGCGCCAGACGATGCGCAAGCGCCTGCGCGAGGGCTCGATGGACGACAAGGAGATCGAGCTGGAGCTGGCCGAGGCCAAGCCGGGCATGGAGATCGTGACCCCACCCGGCATGGAAGAAATGGCCGAGCAGTTGCAAGGCCTGTTCGCCCAGATGGGCCAGGCGCGCAAGACCACGCGCAAGCTGCGCATCGCCGACGCGTTGAAGGCGCTGACCGACGAAGAGGCCGCCAAGCTGGTCAACGAAGACGAGTTGAAGGGCCGCGCGCTGAGCAACGTCGAGCAGAACGGCATCGTCTTCCTCGACGAGATCGACAAGGTCGCCTCGCGCCAGAACAGCCAGGGCGCCGACGTTTCGCGCCAGGGCGTGCAGCGCGACCTGCTGCCGCTGGTCGAGGGCACCACCGTCAATACCAAGTACGGCCTGGTGCGGACCGACCACATCCTGTTCATCGCCTCGGGCGCGTTCCACCTCAGCAAGCCGAGCGACCTGATCCCCGAGCTGCAGGGGCGCTTCCCGATCCGGGTCGAGCTGCAGGCGCTGTCGGTGGCCGATTTCGAGGCCATCCTCTCGGGCACGCAGGCCAACCTGATCCAGCAATACCAGGCGCTTCTGGCAACCGAAGGCGTCACGCTGGAGATCGCGCCCGACGCGGTGCACCGGCTGGCCGAGATCGCCTACGAGGTCAACGAGCGCACCGAGAACATCGGCGCCCGCCGGCTGTCCACCGTGCTGGAGCGCCTGCTCGACGAGCTGAGCTTCGACGCGCCGCAGCGCAGCGGCGAAACGGTGACCATCGATGCGAACACCGTCTCGGCCCGCCTGGGCGAGCTGGCACGCAACGAAGACCTGTCACGCTATATCCTGTGAAGCCTTGCCGGCCGGCCCCCTGAAAACCCGCAGGGTCGTGCCAGCCGATTGACAGTCTGATCACACAGACTGGGCTCCTCACTTCGAGCTCGGTTGTGGAGGCTTCCCATGGTTCGACGTCGTGAATGCCTGGCGCTGGCCGCCACGGCTTGGGGTCCGTTGGCCGCTCGCGCGGCCAACGGCAAACCCGCGCCTCTGCCGCAGCTGCGCATCTATGTGCCCGGCGGCGAGGGTGGCGGCTGGGACCAGACCGGCCATGCGCTGGGCGATGCGGCGGTGGCCGCGGGCCTGGTGCAGAAGGTGGTCTACGAAAACAAAGGCGGCAAGGGCGGCACGATCGGCCTGGCCGATTTCGTCGAACGCTTCAACAACGACCCCGCCGCACTGCTGGTCGGCGGCATGGTGATGGTCGGCGCGATCGCCGCGTCGCAGCCCAAGGTCACGCTGGCCCAGGTGACGCCGATGGCGCGACTGACCAACGACTACCTGGCGCTGGTGGCGCCGGCCGGCTCGAAGCTGGCCAACCTGAAGGCGCTGACCGCCGAGCTGCAGCGCGGCGTGGGTGGTGTCGTCTTCACCGGCGGCTCGCTCGGCGGTGTCGACCACATGCTGGCCGGCATGATGATCCGCCAGATGCGGCTGGACACCGACCGCCTGCGCTACGAACCCGCCACCGCCGCCAAGGAGTCGCTCGCGCTGCTCGACAGCGGCAAGGCGCAGGTGGCGATCTCGGGCTACAGCGAGCTGAAGGCCGACATCGAAGCCAAGCGCCTGATCGCGCTGGCAGTGTCGTCTCGGCGCAGCCTGCACGGCATTGCCTCGCTCAGCGAGCAGGGCCTGCCGATCGAGCTGGCCAACTGGCGCGGCGTGTTCGGCCCCGCCGGCATCAGCGATGTGCAGAAGGCCGCGCTGCGCGACCTGGTCGTCAGCGCGACCGAAACCAGTGCCTGGCAGCAGACCGTGGCGGCCAAAGATTGGATGGGCGCGCTGCTGGTGGGCGAGCAGTTCAAGCAGGCGCTGGAGGTCGACCAGAGCATCGCCGGGGTCGTGGCGCACATGCTCAAGCTCAAGGGCTGAGCCCGGCGAGATGATCTCGGTCAAGCCGGTGGCCTGTTGGCCGGCTACGCTGGCGAGATGAACTGGGGTCACCTGGCGCTGGACAGCCACAGCTTTGCCAAATCGCCCAACGGGTGGTGGCTGCTGCGCGCGCCGCGCGACAACACGGCGGCCGCCCGCAGCGAACGCCTCTGGCGCTGGCCGGTGCTGCTGGCGCTGTTGGCAACGATCCCCGCCTTTTATGCGCAGCTGATGCAGGCGGCGCCGCCGGCGTGGACGGCGGCGGTCTACGCTGTGGCCGCGCTGGTGGTGGCCTTGGCGCTGCGCAGCGTCAGCCGCCACACCCACTCGCCGGCCGGTCATGTGCGGGCCAACCCGCTCGACCTGCTGTTGATCGTCGGGCTGTCCAGCGCCGCGTGGCTGCCGGCCAGCAGCCACTCGGCCGCCGCGCTGGCCCTGCGCCTGACGGTGGCGTTCGTGACGCTGTGGCGCATGGTCTGGGCGATCCAGCACCTGATCACCCGCGGCGGCCTGGGCTACCTGCTGCTGGTGTCGGTGCTGGTGCTGGGCGCCTGCGGCGTGGGCTTCTGGTGGATCGAACCGACCACGCCGAACCTGGGCGCCGGCCTGTGGCTGGCGTTCACCACCGCCGCCACGGTCGGCTACGGCGACCTGGTGCCCACCACGCCGGCCGCACGCATCTTCGCGGTCTTCGTCGTGCTGCTGGGTTATGGGGTGCTGACGCTGGTCACCGCGGCGATCGCGTCACGCTGGGTCGAGACCGGCGAGCGCCGGATCGAGCACGAGATCCTGCACGACATGCGGCGCGAGATGGCGGCCATCCGGCTGGAGCTGGCCGCGCTGCGCGACGCCCTGCCCAGGGCCGACGACCCAGCGCCACCACCCGGCCCGGCGGTGCAGCTGGATGTGCGGCGGGTCGCCAAAGACCAGTGACTCGATCGGCTGCCACGCCGTGACGGCGCTGCGCGAGTTGCGCGGCCCGCGAGGGACTTGTTCAGCGTTGCCTTAACGCGTATCGCGCACCAGCAGCAGCGTCCCAGGGCGGTGAACGGCCTCGGTGAGCAGGCTCTGCGACAGCACATCGTGGCCGTTGACGAACTGGAACGCCCGGCCCGCCTCACGCGGCGCCGGCGTCGAGGTCCACTGCGCGCCTTCAGACCGGATGGGGAACGCCTCGTAGTACGGGTTCGCCGGGCGATCGAGGATCTGCGCCCCGACCCGGCTCATCGCCTCTTTGGCATTGGGCACACGCCACCCTGGCTGGCCGGCCGCCCAGGCCAGCGCCTCGCGCCAAGTGAACAAGGCGGGTGTCCCCACGCACGCGCCGGTCGACCAGGTGGTGCCAACGGGGCAGCGCGCCCAAATCAGGCCGGTGTACCCGTCTTCGACCTGGCTGCCGTCGCCCAACGGCCGGTAGCGAGGCGCCGGCAGTGGGCGCTTGGGCGACGAGACGGCGCGCAGGTAGTGGGGCTCGATACCGATCCTCGCGTGGGCAAAGCCGCGCCCGAAGTCGATCGCGGTGCGCCAACTGTCGGCCGGCCAGGCGTTGTGGTAGTCGTTGGGTTGGGTATTCGGGAAATAGCGCTGGTCGATGGCCAGACCACCCTCGCCTCGGGGGCGGGAATGGTCGACGATCGAATGCAGTTCAAGCGTGCCGGGCAAGCGCCACGAGGTCATGCCGCAGATGGCGGCGCCGTTCAGCGCATCCAGCAGTGCCAGCGGGCTGGGCTCGTGGACATCGACCACCGTGAACTGCCGCGCCATGTCGCGCACGCTGCCGTCCGTGGTCTTGATCTCCCAGGTCAGCCCCGTGACACGGTCGCGCGTGCAGGCCCACTGTTGCGGCTCGATGCCGAGCACGGGTTCGGCCGGGCAGCCGCCTTGGCCGGCTTCGTCCCCATTGCCGCAGACGCGCACGAAGCGAAAGCCGGCGTGGCCATCGCCGTCGAAGGGCTTGCTCGCATCGCGACCGAACTCGCCGTCCTGCCCGCTGCCGGCGCAGTCGCCACCGAGTTCGCCCCCGGCGTCCAGGCAGCGGGCCTGGCCGGTGTCGTTGAGGGTGAACGGGCCGGCGGCGCGGCTGGCCGGGGCTGCCAGGGCGATGACCGTGAACACGGTCGAGAGCGGCAAGCGCATCGGCATACCTCGATGGTTGGTCAGAGCCGAAGATCCTGGCACGCCGCGGTACCCGTATCCTCAAGATTCGTCACCGGGGGGGCGTCGCGCCCCACAAGCCGTCACAGGGCCAGGCGGTGCGACTGGATGTGCAGCAGGCCGTCGAAGATCAGTGATTCGATCAACTCGTGCGGCAGGTCCAGGTGCGGCGCCACCTTCCAGCCCGCGCCGCCCGTGACCAGCATCACCGGTGGCTCGCCGCAGTGCTCGGCCAGGTGGCGGTGCATGCGCTCGATCGCACCGGTGATCGCGTAGGTGCCGCCGCTGGTCAGCGCGTCGGACGTGTTGGCCGGGAAGCGCATCACCTCGCCGGTAGGCACGCGCAGGCCGGCGGTGCCGCTTTCGAGCGCGCGCAGCATGATGCCGTGGCCGGGCAGGATCAGCCCGCCGAGGAACTTGCCCTGCGTGTCCAGCGCGTCGACCGTGACCGCGGTGCCGATCATCACCACCAGCACCGGCCGGGCCGGCCCGCGCGCCAGCACATGGCCACGCGCGCCGATCATCGCCACCCAGCGGTCGGCGCCGAGCCGCGCCGGGTGGTCGTAGCCGTTGGTCACGCCGGCCTCGTGCGGCGACGAGACGACCCAGCGCGGCGTCAGGTCCCACAGCTCGAGCTGCTCTTCGACGCGGCGGCGCACCGCCTCGCCCGCGACGACGCAGCCCAGCATGCTGCGCGGCGGCACCAGCGTCTTCCACTCTTTCTCGGCCATCTCGTCGATGGTCTCGAGGAACACAGCGCCGTGTGAAAGCAGCGCTGCGCCCGGCTGGGGCGAGGCGTACTGCGCCCACTTCAGCCGCGTGTTCCCGATGTCGATGGCCATGAAGCTCATGGGGCGCGAGCGTAGCAGCCGGCGGCATGGCCCGGCGCGCAGCGGGGAAAACCCCGAGCAAGCCTGGGCGAGCAGTGTCAGACTGACTTTTGCCGAATGCCGGCATCATGCACAATTGACGTTTACGTAAACGTCAACCAGACGCCCCGTCACCGTCCACCCGCGAGTCCTGCCATGACCGACCTGTCCGCCGAGTACAAAGCCCTGGCCGCCTACCGCCCGACGAACAAGGTGCGCTTCGTCACCGCCGCGTCGCTGTTCGACGGCCACGACGCCGCCATCAACATCATGCGGCGCATCCTGCAGGGCATGGGGGCCGAGGTGGTCCACCTGGGCCACAACCGTTCGGTCGACGAGGTCGTCACCGCCGCGCTGCAAGAAGACGCGCAGGGCATCGCCGTCTCCAGTTACCAGGGCGGCCACAACGAATACTTCAGCTACATGGTCGAGCTGCTGCGCGCCCGCGGCGGCGCGCACATCCAGGTCTTCGGCGGTGGCGGCGGGGTGATCGTGCCGGCCGAGATCCGCGCCCTGGCCGACCAAGGCGTGCGCATCTACAGCCCCGAAGACGGCCAGCGCATGGGCCTGGCCGGCATGATCGGCGAGATGGTGATGCGCGCCGATGCCGATCTGTCGGTGCATGCGCCGAAGACTGTGAAGGCGATCCAGGGCCACTCGGAAGCCGCCTGGCGCGCGCTGGCCCAGCTCATCACCGCGCTCGAAAACGGCAAGGCCGATGCCGAGTTGGTGGCCGCCGTGCACGACGCGGCCAAGGCCCACCCGGCCCCGGTGCTGGGCATCACTGGCACCGGCGGCGCCGGCAAATCGAGCCTGACCGACGAGCTGATCCGCCGCTTTCGCCTCGACCAGGACGACGCGCTGCGCATCGCGGTGATCTCGATCGACCCGTCGCGCCGCAAGAGCGGTGGTGCGCTGCTCGGCGACCGCATCCGCATGAACGCGATCTCGCCGTGGAGCCAGGGTTCGCGCGTCTACATGCGCTCGCTCGCGACACGCGACACTGGTAGCGAAGTCTCGGCCGCGCTCCCCGATGTGATCGCCGCCGCCCGCGCGGCCGGCTTCGACCTGGTGATCGTCGAGACCTCGGGCATCGGCCAGGGCGACGCGGCGATCGTGCCACTGGTCAACGTGCCGATGTACGTGATGACGCCCGAGTTCGGCGCCGCCAGCCAGCTCGAGAAGATCGACATGCTCGACTTCGCCGAGTTCGTGGCGATCAACAAGTTCGACCGCAAGGGTGCGGCCGATGCGCTGCGCGATGTCAGCAAGCAGGTGCAGCGCAACCGCGAGGCCTTCACGGTGATGCCGGACCAGATGCCGGTCTTCGGCACGATGGCCAGCCGCTTCAACGACGACGGCGTGACGGCGCTGTACCAGGCCCTTCGTGAGCGCCTGGGCCAGGTGGGCCTGCGCCTGAGCGAAGGCCGGCTGCCGCCGGTGGCCACGCGCCACAGCACGCACCAGACGCCGATCGTGCCGTCGGCGCGTGTGCGTTATCTGGCCGAAATCGCCGACTCGGTGCGCGGCTACAAGGCCCGTGCGCGTGCCCAGTCGCGCCTGGCGCGCGAGGTGCAGCAGCTGAAGGCCACTGCGCGCATGCTGACCGAAGCCAACCCCGACAAGACCAACGCACGCGACGCGGTGCTGAACCTGGCGCAGCAGCGCGAAGGCCAGCTCGGTGCCGACGCACGCCACCTGCTGGCGCAGTGGCCCGACATGCAGAAGGCCTACGCCGGCGACGACTACGTGGTGAAGATCCGCGACAAGGAGATCCGCACCCGCCTGGTCCACACCACGCTGTCGGGCTCGAAGATCCGCAAGGTCGCGCTGCCGGGCTACGAGTGCGACGGCGAGGTGCTGAAGTGGCTGATGCTGGACAACGTGCCCGGCAGCTTCCCCTACACCGCCGGCGTGTTCGCCTTCAAGCGTGAAGGCGAAGACCCGACCCGCATGTTCGCCGGCGAGGGCGATGCGTTCCGCACCAACCGCCGCTTCAAGCTCGTCAGCGAGGGCATGCCGGCCAAGCGCCTGTCGACCGCGTTCGACTCGGTCACGCTGTACGGCGCCGACCCCGCGCCACGGCCCGACATCTACGGCAAGGTCGGCAACTCGGGCGTCAGCATCGCCACGCTCGAAGACATGAAGGTGCTGTACTCGGGCTTCGACCTGTGCAGCCCGACGACGTCGGTCTCGATGACGATCAACGGCCCGGCGCCGACGATCCTGGCGATGTTCATGAACACCGCCATCGACCAGCAGCTCGACAAGTTTCGCGCCGACAACGGCCGCGAGCCGAGCGACACCGAAGCGGCCAAGATCCGCGCCTGGGTGCTGGCCAACGTGCGCGGCACGGTGCAGGCCGACATCCTGAAAGAAGACCAGGGCCAGAACACCTGCATCTTCTCGACCGAGTTCTCGCTCAAGGTGATGGGCGACATCGCCGAGTACTTCGTGCACCACGACGTGCGCAACTTCTACTCGGTCTCGATCAGCGGCTATCACATCGCCGAGGCCGGCGCGAACCCGATCTCGCAGCTGGCCTTCACGCTGAGCAACGGCTTCACCTTCGTCGAAGCCTACCTCGCGCGCGGCATGCACATCGACGACTTCGCACCGAACCTGAGCTTCTTCTTCAGCAACGGCATGGACCCGGAGTACACCGTGCTCGGCCGCGTGGCGCGCCGCATCTGGGCGGTGGCGATGCGCGACCGCTACGGTGCCAACGAGCGCTCGCAGAAACTGAAGTACCACGTGCAGACCTCGGGCCGCAGCCTGCACGCGCAGGAGATCGCGTTCAACGACATCCGCACCACGCTGCAGGCGCTGATCGCGATCTACGACAACTGCAACTCGCTGCACACCAACGCGTATGACGAGGCGATCACCACGCCGACCGAAGAGAGCGTGCGCCGCGCGATGGCGATCCAGCTGATCATCAACCGCGAGTGGGGCCTGGCGAAGAACGAGAACCCGAACCAGGGTGCGTTCGTGATCGAAGAGCTGACCGAACTGGTCGAAGAAGCGGTGCTGGCCGAGTTCGAGAAGATCGCCGAGCGCGGCGGTGTGCTGGGCGCGATGGAGACCGGCTACCAGCGCTCGAAGATCCAGGAAGAGTCGATGCACTACGAGATGCAGAAGCACACCGGCGAGTACCCGATCATCGGCGTCAACACCTTCCGCAACCCGCATGGCGACCCGGTGCCCGAGCACATCGAGCTGGCCCGCTCGACCGACGAGGAAAAGCAGAGCCAGCTGACCCGCCTGGCCGACTTCCACACCCAGCATGCCGGCGAATCACCGGCGATGCTGCAGCGCCTGCAAACCGCGGTGATCGAGAACCGCAACGTGTTCGAGGTGCTGATGGACGCGGTGCGCGTGTGCTCGCTGGGCCAGATCACCACCGCCCTCTTCGAGGTGGGCGGCCAGTACCGACGCAGCATGTGACGGATGCCGCCGGGGCCGGGCTTTCCCCGCTCCGGCCAGCCGAGGCAAACGCGACAATCCCGCCAGGACAGCGCCGCACAGGCGCGCATGGGGGGATGGATGGACGCAGAACGTTTTGCCCAGATGGTGGGCCGGCTCGAGCGCGAGAGCACCGAGCACCCGCGCAGCTACGCGATCAAGGTCGCGGCATTGGCCTTGCTGGGCTTCGGCATCCTGGCCCTGGTGCTCGGCGTGGCCGGGTTGGGGCTGCTGTTGCTGGTGGCTGGCGTGGCCGTCGCCACGCTGCTGACCGGCGGCAAGGCCTTGCTGCTGCTGTTGAAGCTCGGCAAGCTGCTCCTCTTGCTGGCCATCCCGCTGTGGTTCTTGCTGAAGAACTCGCTGCGCGCGCTGTTCGTCCGGTTGCCGCCGCCCGAGGGCCTGGAGTTGACCGCCGCACAGGCGCCCGCGCTGTTCGCCGCCATCGACGACATGCGCCGCCGGCTCGGTGGCCCGAAGGTGCACCACGTGCTGCTGATCGACCAGATCAACGCCGCGATGGTCCAGCGCCCGCTATTCGGCCTGATCGGCTTTCCCCGCAACTACCTGCTGCTGGGCCTGCCACTGCTCGACAGCATGTCGCCCGACGAGGCGATGGCGGTGGTGGCACATGAATACGGCCACCTGGCCGGCTCGCACAGCCGCTTCGGCGCCTTCATCTACCGCCTGCGCCTGAGCTGGGGCACGATCCAGCACCATGCCGAGCAGTGGCAAGGCTTTGCCGGCCGCGGCCTGCAGCGGCTGATCGGCTGGTACGCGCCGTATTTCAACGCCTACACCTTCGTGCTGGCGCGGGCCAACGAATATCAGGCCGACCGCGCATCGGTCGACCTGGTGGGCGCGCAAGCCGCCGCGGACGCATTGAAGCGCGTCAACCTCGCCAGCCCGCGCTACGACAGCTTTCTGAACCAGACGCTCGATCGCATCCCCGACCAGCCGCAGCCGCCGCGCGACCTGCTGGCGCGCTGGGCTGCCGAAGCCGGGACCGAGCTGGCCACCGACAACGCCCAGCGCTGGCTGAGCCAGGCCCTGGCGCGTGAGACCAGCCTGGCCGACACGCACCCGGCGCTGGCAGCGCGCCTGGCCGCCCTGCCCGGCCAGGCCGAGGCGATGCAGGCCCAGCCGCGGCCACGCCAGGGCCCGTCCGCCGCCGAGGCGTGGCTGGGGGCACAACTGCCCAAGTTGCACGAGCATTTCCAGACCGCCTGGGCCGAACGCGTCACCCAGCCCTGGGGCGAACGCCACGGCGAGATCCAGGCCCGGCGCAGCCGCCTGGCCGCCCTGCGCGCGCAGGCCGAACGCAGCCCGGACGACGAGCTCGAGCGCCTGCAACTGCAGGTGCAGCTGGAGCCCGAGACCGACTGGCGCGAGGCGCTGGCCGGCTACAACGCCCAGCACCCGGACCGCGCCGCGGCGCTGTACCTCGAAGGCGTGCTGCGCCTGGACAAGGACGACGAAGACGGCCTGGCCTTGCTGGAGCGCGCGATGGCGCTGGACGCCGACGCGATCAAGCCGGCTTGCGAGCGCGCGTTCAGCTTCTTCAAGCAGCGGGGCGACGACACCCGCGCCGAAAGCTTTGCCGAGCGCTGGCGCCAGCGTGATGCGTTCGACACCCGGCGGCAGCAAGAGGCGAGCCGGCTGAGCACCCAGCACCTGGTGCGGCCGCACGGGCTGGATGCCGACGCGCTGGCCACCGTCCAGCAGTTGCTGGGCCGGGTCGACCGCGACGGCATCGACGCCGCCTACCTGGTGCGGCGCGAGCTGCCATCGGACCCGAGCGCCCACACCTATGTGCTGGGCCTCAGGCTGACCTGGTGGGCACGCCAGCGCAACCGCCAGCAGGACATCGTCAACCGCCTGGCCCGGCTGGAGTGGCCGATCCACGTGATGGTCTGCACGCTGGATGGCGAGTACGGCGACTACGGCGAGAAGCTGCAACGCGTGGACGGCGCCCAGGTCATCTGAGCACGGCCGGGCGCACGCCTCTCGCCCGGCCGCCCGGCCGCCCGGGGGCAGTGAAGTCTGGCGGCGCTTTGTGCCGCTCATCGGCCCACCGCGGGCCTGAGGCGCGACCCAGAATTCCGCCCACGAACCCGGCCCGCGGGTGCCCTGCCCTGCGCCGGATCGACATGAACACCCCGCCCTCCCACCCCACGCTGAACCGCGAGAGCAAGATGCTGCGCGCCTTGCTGCTGGCGGGCTGCGTGGCGATCGGCATCATCTGGGTGCTCGAAGCCCGCAGCGGTGACCTCGCGCCGTGGGACCGCCGCGGCTACCCGGCGCTGATGGTCACGCTGGGCGCCTGCGCCGGCGTGCTGACCTGGTGGCCGCAGCGCGCCGACTGGGCGCGGGTGGCCGCGGTGCTGGCCTTCAACGCCTACCTGCTGTCGACGCTGAACGGTGCGCTGTTCTCCAGCCCCACCACCGAGCCCGACCCCTACCAGCTGCTGACCACGCTGTTCTGGCTGCCGATGGGCTACGGCACCGCGTTCGTCTTCCTGGGCCTGCGGGCGGCGCTGGCGTTTTCGGCGGTGCTGTACCTCGCCAGCACCGGCGTCGTGCTGGGGCACCTGGCCGCAGGCGACATGCCGCACTGGCCCGGCTACCTGAAGCCGATGATGCAGAACCTGGCCATTGCGCAGGTGATCTACGTCTTCGTGCTGCTGGCCATCGCCCGCCTGCGAGCCGATTTCTACCGCAGCGAAGCGACGGTCGAGGTGATGCACCAGGTGGCGTCGACCGACCCGCTGACCGGCCTGCTCAACCGCCGCGCGATCGCCGACCACTTGGCCGCCAACCACGCACTGGTGCGGCGCGGCGTGCACCCGATGTCGGTGATCCTGATCGATGTCGACCACTTCAAGCAGATCAACGACCGCGCCGGCCACGCCGCCGGCGACGAGGTGCTGGTCACGCTGTCGAGCTTGTTGGGCGCCCAGCTGCGCGGCTCGGACCGACTGGCGCGCTGGGGCGGCGAAGAGTTTCTGCTGCTGGTGCCCGCCACCGGCCTGCATGCCGCGCACGAGCTGGCCGAACGCATCCGCCAAGCCGCCGCCGCAGCGCCATGGCGCCACGGGCTGGCGGTGACCCTCAGCCTCGGGGTGGCCGAATGCCGACCCGACGATTCGGTGGACAGCCTGATCGGCCGAGCCGACCGGGCGCTGTACGCCGCCAAGGCCGCCGGCCGCGACCGCGTCTGCGATGAATCACCCGCCGACGGCGAGGCGCATCAGCCCCAGCGCGTGGTCGGCGTGATCTCGATGTAGTCGTCTTCGCCGCTGCTGGGCGGCGGTTTGTCGCGGCCACGCTGGGTGAGCACTTGCTCCATCATTTCGTCCCAGGCGTCTTGCGGCGTGCGGTGCAGCTGCTCTTCGCGCTGGCGCATCAGCTCGGCAAACTCTTCCGACGATTTGTCGGGGTAGCGGTCGGTCGCGCGGCTCGGCACGTTGCCGAAATGCACCGCGACCCGGCGCACCACCGAGTGGTAGATCTGCGAGACGCGTGACGGCGTGACCTTCAGCGACTTGGCCACCTCCAGCGGCGTCAGGCCGACACCCAGGTAGGCGTCGATGACCATGCGCTCACGCTCGGGCAGGTCGGCAAAGAAGCTTTCGAGCCGGCGCATCACGATGCCAGTGTCGACCCGGGCCTCGACTTCTTCTTGCGGCGTGGCCGGGTGGAAGCGGTGGCCGTGGTCGCCGCCTTCGTCGCTCTCGTCGGCGTCGAGGTTGACCTGGTGGCGGCCCATCTGGTCGGCCTGCATCAGCGAGCTGATCTCGTCGGCGGCCAGGCCGGTGGCCGCGGCCAGCTGGGTGTAGTTGGGCTCGGCGCCGTGCGTCTGGCGGTGGCGCTCGCGGGCGATCTGGATGACCTTGATCTTGCGCCGCTCGCCGCGGCTCAGGTAGTCCATCTGGCGCAGCTCGTCGAGCATCGCGCCTTTGACCCGCATGCGCGCGTAGCGCACGAAGGCCTCCTGGGCTTCCGTCGTGTCGCGGTCGCCCTCCCACTCGAAGCTGACGGCAGCCTGCGCGACGGCGATCAGCCCGACCTGGATCAGGTCGGCCCGCTCGACATTCGCCGGCAGGTGGCGCACCAACGCCTGCGCCTGCTTACGAACCCAGGATTGGTTCTTGGCGATCAGGACCGAAGGAACACCCTGCATCGAGATCATGGTGAGTACATCATAGGCCCGCCGCGCGGCCGCACGAGCCCATAAAAGTGGGGGGAAATGCGGCCAATGTCCGCCTTGGCCTGGATGGCAAAGGGCGTGCGGGGGTGGGCGGCGCTGCGGCCGCCCCTCTGGGCCGGAGGGTGCGGTCTCGACACCGCGCCGCGCGTCAAGCGACTTTCGTCACCGGCCGCCCAGGTGCCTGGCGGCCGTGGCGGGCGCCTTACTTGCTCTTGGCCGCCCGGGCTTCGTCGGGCGTCACGCGGCCGTCGTGGTCCAGGTCGGCCGCGTCGAACTTGCGGGCCAGCTTGGGGTTGGCGGCCACTTCGTCGCGGGTGATCACGCCGTCGCCGTTGCCGTCCATCTTCGAGAAGGCGCCCTTGGCGCCGCCGCGGTGCGTCTTGGCGTAGGCCTTCAACTCGGCCGGCGCCACGCGGCCATCACGGTCGGTGTCGATCTCGTCGAACTTGCCGGCCAGCTGCGGCGCCGCGGCGGCTTCGTCACGGCTGATGACGCCGTCGCGGTTGGTGTCGACCTGGGCGAACTTGTCGTGCGGCAGGCGTTGCGGCTTTTCCCCCGGCGCCGGTGGGGCCATCGGCGCCGGCGCCGCCGTGGGTTCGACCGGTGGCGCGGGCGGCGCCAATGAAGGGGCGGGCACGGGGTCGACGGCCGCTTGCGCATGGCTGGCCAGCGGGGTGATCAGGGTCAGGGTGGCGGCCAGCGCGGCCCAGGTTTGGCGGTTCAATGCGTTCTCCTCGAAAGACGAGCGGCGACGACGGTGCCACCACTTCAGGCAACGCACGAGGATGCGGCAGCGGGCGACCGGGCGGTGCGCCCTTTACGCGAATTTACCCGTTGCCGCGCGTGCCGAGCCGTCGCGCGGTGGCGCGAGAATGGTGCATGACCGAAGCCCCCTTCACCCCCCGCCAGACCTTCGACGACCCCGACGCTGCCTTGGCCCAGGTGGCCGCGCTTTACCAGGGCCAGGTGCAACACCTGCGCCACCATTTGCAGAGTTACGTCGCCGGGCACGAGCCGCCGAGCCGCGTGCGCGCCTGGTACCCCAGCGTGCGGGTGCAGACCGACACGGTCGCGCGCGCCGACACGCGGCTGAGCTTCGGCTTCGTCGCCGGCCCGGGCACCTACGAGACCACGCTGACCCGGCCCGAGCTCTTTGCCGACTACTACCGCGAGCAGTTCCGCCTGCTGCTGCGCAACCACGGCGTGACGCTGGACATCGGCCTGGGCACGCAGCCCATCCCCGTGCATTTCTCGCTCGCCGAGGCCGACCACCTCGAAGGCACGATGACGCCCGAGCGGCGCATGCGGCTGCGCGACCTGTTCGACCTGCCCGACCTCGCCGCGATGGACGACGGCATCGCCAACGGCACCTACGAGCCAGCCCCGCGCGACCCGCACCCGCTGGCGCTGTTTACCGCGCCGCGGGTCGACTATTCGCTGCACCGGCTGCGCCACTACACCGGCACCGCGCCCGAGTACTTTCAGAACTTCGTGCTGTTCACGAACTACCAGTTCTACATCGACGAGTTCATCCGCCTGGGTCACCTGTGGATGGGCGATCCGAACAGCGACTACCTCGCCTTCGTCGAGCCGGGCAACGTGGTGACGCCACGCGTCGGCCTGCCCGCAGCCGGCGCCGGCCACCCGCCGCCGCGGTTGCCGCAGATGCCGGCCTACCACCTGGTGCGCGAGGGCCACGGCGGCATCACGATGGTCAACATCGGCGTCGGCCCGGCCAATGCGAAGAACATCACCGACCACGTGGCTGTGCTGCGACCACACGCGTGGATCATGCTCGGCCACTGCGCCGGCCTGCGCAACACGCAGCAGCTGGGCGACTACGTGCTGGCCCACGGCTATGTGCGCGAAGACCATGTGCTGGACGAGGAGCTGCCGCTGTGGGTGCCGATCCCGCCGCTGGCCGAGGTGCAGCTGGCGCTCGAGCACGCGGTGGCCGAGGTCACCCAACTGTCGGGTTATGAGCTGAAGAAGATCATGCGCACCGGCACGGTCGCGTCGACCGACAACCGCAACTGGGAGCTGCTGCCGCACCCGGGCCCCGAGCGCCGCTTCAGCCAGAGCCGGGCGATCGCGCTCGACATGGAATCGGCCACCATCGCGGCCAACGGCTTCCGCTTCCGCGTACCCTACGGCACCTTGCTGTGCGTGAGCGACAAGCCGCTGCACGGCGAGATCAAGCTGCCGGGCATGGCCAACCACTTCTACCGCGAGCGGGTCGACCAGCACTTGCGCATCGGCGTGCGCGCGCTCGAGCTGCTGCGCGAATCGAGCGTCGGCCAGTTGCACAGTCGCAAGCTGCGCGGCTTTGCCGAGGTGGCGTTCCAGTAGCGCGCGCCCCCGCCACCGCGGCCTGGCCCGCGGTATCGATTTCCAACGCCCGGCCCGCGCCGGGCGTTTTTCTTCTCGGTGTTCAGTCGCTTGCGCCCGGCTGCGCGCAGGCGTAGGCTGGACTCACTTGACGGCCCGCCCCAGCAGCGGCGACTTCGTGCCGCGAACGGGTGAATGAGGGGCCCCAGGCGGCTGCCTGGCAGCCACCGCCTCGCGAGGGCGTGAGTCACCTCGGGGGCGCCCCTTCGTTGACTCACGAGAGCCCCAGGACTCGGCAAGCCGAGCCCGCCCCCGAGGGGATCAAGGAACTCGGGAGCGGCCCTTCGTTTCCTTGAGAGGAGAGCCACCATGTCAAGCCCAGATCTTCCGGCGGCCGGGGCCACGGCCGCCGGTGTAACGGCCTCTGGCGCCGTGTCGGCGACCCACCCTGCGATCGCCGCCATCAGAACCCTGGCGCTGGTCGGCCCCGCGGCCGCCGGCAAGACATCGCTCGCCGAGGCGATGCTCGTCAAGGCCGGCATGATCGGCGCCCCCGGCAGCCTGGAGCGCGGCAGCACGGTCAGTGACCACGACCCGCTCGAACGCCGGCTGCAGCACTCGCTGAATTCGTCGGTGATGCACCTGACGCATGCCGACACCCGCATCCACCTGATCGACACCCCGGGGGCGGCCGATTTCGTCGGCCAGTCGCTGCCGGCGCTGGAGGCGGTGGAAACCGCGGCCATCGTGATCAACGCGTCGACCGGCATCGAGCCGATGGCGCTGCGGATGATGCAGCACGCCGCCGAGCGGCACCTCGACCGCATCATCATCGTCAACAAGATCGACGCCCCCGGCGTGGACCTGCAAGGCGTGCTGGAGCAGATCCAGGCGACCTTCGGCAAGGAATGCCTGCCGCTGAACCTGCCGTCGGCCGGCGGCGCGCAGGTGGTCGACTGCTTCTACAACCGCGAAGGCTCGGCCGACTTCTCGTCGGTCGAGGCCGCCCACCGCGCGCTGGTCGAGCAGGTGGTCGAGGTCGATGGCGATTTCGTCGAGCGCTACCTGAACGACGGCGACGTCGATGCCAGCGAGCTGCATGCGCCGCTCGAAGAGGCCTTGCGCCAGGGACACCTGATCCCGGTGTGCTTCGTCTCGGCGCGCTCAGGCGCCGGCGTGCGCGAGTTGCTCGACGTGATCGTGCGCCTGCTGCCCAACCCGAGCGAAGCCAACCCGCCCGACTTCCTGCGCGGCGAAGGGCCCGACGCCCAGCCGATGCAGGCCACGCCCGACCCGACCCAGCACGTGCTGGCCCATGTGTTCAAGGTCACCGTCGACCCATATGTGGGCAAGATGGGCGTGTTCCGCGTGCACCAGGGCACCGTGACGCCGAACAGCCTGCTGTACGTGGGCGACGGGCGCAAACCATTCAAGGTCGGCCACCTGTTCATGCTGCAGGGCAAGGACCATGTCGAGGTGCAGAAGGCGGTGCCGGGCGACATCTGCGCGGTCGCCAAGGTCGACGCCCTGCATTTCGACGCCGTGCTGCACGACGCCGCCGAAGACGACCACATCCACCTGAAGCCGCTGGCCTTCCCGGTGCCGGTGCACGGGCTGGCGATCGAGCCCAAGCGCCACGGCGACGAGCAGCGCATGTGGGAGATCCTGCAGAAGCTGGTCGACGAAGACCCGTGCCTGAAGGTCGAGCACGTGGCGGCCACCAACGAAACCATCGTCAACGGCCTGGGCGACCTGCACCTGCGCATCCTGCTGGACCGCCTGCGCGACGTGCACAAGTTCGAGGTCAACACGCGCCCGCCGCGGGTGGCCTACCGCGAGACCATCACCGCCAAGGCCGAGGGCCACCACCGCCACAAGAAGCAGACCGGCGGCGCCGGCCAGTTCGGCGAGGTGTTCCTGCGCGTCGAGCCCTTGCCGCGCGGCAGCGGCTTCCAGTTCGCCGACGAGGTCAAGGGCGGGGCGATCCCCAACACCTTCATCCCGGCGGTCGAAAAAGGCGTGCGCGAGGCGCTGGCCAGCGGCGTGATCGCCGGCTACTCGGTGGTCGACATCAAGGTCACCGTGCACGACGGCAAGAGCCACAGCGTCGACAGCAAGGAAATCGCCTTCGTCACCGCAGGCCGCAAGGCGGTGGTGGCGGCGATATTGGAAGCGCGGCCGATCGTGCTGGAGCCGATCGTCAACGTGGAGATCACCGCGCCCGAGGCCTCGACCGGCGACATCACCGGCGACCTGTCGTCACGCCGCGCCCAGGTGGCCGGCACCGATGCGCAGATGGCCGGGCTGATGCTGGTCAGGGCGCAAGCGCCGCTGGCCGAGCTGATGAGCTACCAGAACCGGCTCAATGCGCTGACCAGCGGCCAGGGCCGCTACACGCTCAGCCTGTCGCACTACGAGGCGGTGCCGCCGACCGTGCAGCAGCAGCTGACGAGCCAGCACAAGGTGGCGGCGACCGACGATTGACGCCTCAAGGAACGACGGGCCGCTCCCGAGTTCCTTGACCCCCTGGGGGCGGGTCGGCGACAAGCCGGCCCTGGGGGCCCTCACTTGCCCGGCGCGCTGGCGGCTGCTTCGGCAGCCGCCTTGTCTTTGTAGGCTTTCAGCTGCGCCAGCCAGGGCGCCCAGTCCATCGGGCCGCTCTCGAAGCGCTTGCGCAGGTTGTCGAGCACGCGCGGCCAGGCCTTGTCGAAGTAGGCGTAGGTCTGGTCCCACTGGCCGCCGGTGCCCCAGCCGGTGTGGTGCAGGGTCACGCGGGTTTGCTTGTCGCCGACGGGCTCGAAACGCACGATCACGAAGGTGCGCTGCGCGCGCGCCTCGGGCAGGCTGGGCGGCGCGTTCCAGTCGAACGAGATCATCTTCATCGGCTGCAGCGCCATGTAGCGCATGTCGTCGGCGCCACGCTCGCCCGGCGCGGCGCTCGGGTCCATGAAGATGTGGAAGGCCCCGCCGACGCGGGCATCGATCTCGGCGCCGGGTGAGAAGAAGCTGGTGATGCCTTCGCGCGTGGTCCAGGCGGCCCAGGCCTGGTCCAGCGTGGCCGGCACGACCACCTCGCGCTCGATCGCGCGCTCGGCGGCGATGGCGTCGAAGGGCACGGCAACGAGCCCGACGAGCGAGGCGACCAGCAGCGGGATCAGGCCGATCGGCCGGAGGGGGCGGAAGTTCATCGATGCGGCTCCTGATTTCAGTCCTTGGGTGCATTGGAGCCCGCCCCGCCCATTGCGGGCAAGCGGTTTGACCCCATGTCCGGGGCAACGCGGCTTTATCATCAGCGCCATGGAGTTTCCCCGCGACGTGGCGGCGGTTCGGCTCGACAACGCTTTGCTGTTGTTCGACGAATTCGTTCGCAGCACCGTCAAGCACCCCGATGCCGCCACCCTGCGCGGCCTTGAACGGCGATTCGCCGAACGCTTGCAGATTCAACCCAGCTACTGGAGCCAGATCAAGGGCCGCTCGCGGCAAATCGGTGAGCGCCTGGCGCGCCAGTTCGAACAGTGTTGCCACAAGCCATATGGCTGGATGGACCAGCCGCAGGGCGGCGGCCGAGCCGCACTGGGTGCCGCCGCGGCCCCCGAGGCCAGCAGCGATGCCCCCCTGCCGCAAGACGACGACGAACGTTTCATCGTCGGCCTGGTGCTGACCTACTACCGGCGCCACCCGCAGCGGGCCCGCACCCGGCTGCTCGACCTGCTGGGCGAGGTGTTGATGCCGGTGGCAGCGCCCGCCGCGCCGGCGGCCCCACTGGCGCCCCCCGCCCCCGTCGCAGCGCCCACGATGGTGGCCCCCGGCGTGTTGCGCCCGGCCAAGCCGGCGCCTGCCACCGTGCCCGCCGACGACGTGCACTCGCTCTGGCTGAAGACCCAGAGCGGCGTCGCCCCACTGAAGAAGAAGCGCTGAGCCCCGCCGCTGTGGCGCCCGCACCGCAACGCGGTGCAGCGCCAGCGTGTCCCCTGCTTTGTGGATGCTCAACTGATAAAAACCACTTGCGCAAGATAATCAATCGTTTATCATTTGCGTCAGCTCAGGGAGATGAGCAGCCGCCTCGAACACGCTCAAGCGACGCGGTCCCATACACAAGAAGAGCAACCCCCGCCCCGGCCGAAGTTCTTGGCCGGCCCTGCCACCCCACTGGAATGCTGATGCTGCACACCCCGAGCGCCCAACTCGCCCGCCTGTCCGCCCCGTCGGTCACCGGTACGGCAGGTCAGGCACTGTCAACCCGCCACCGTCGTCGCCAAGGTCCACGCTGAAGTCGCACTGACTTCAGCGGCACACCGCAGCACAACGGCCCGGGTTGGTTCACCACCCGGGCCGCTTGCATTTCAGCGATCGATCTGTTCCCTGCCTCGAAGGAGCACCCCATGAAGTTCGTCATTGCCACCGCCAAACCTCGCAACCCGCTGGTGGCTCCTTCGCGCATGCGGCGCGCAGGCAGCCACGGCATCGGCACCAAGGCCCAGCGCCAGCAAGGTCGCCATGAACTGCGGCGCGAACTGCGCCACGCCGAAGCCGAACGACACGGCCCCTGAATCGTCCCCAGGGCAACACCGCCAACCGGCTTGGCGGAGCCCGATCCGGAGAGAACCATCATGCATCGCCCGCTCTACGTTCCCCAAGTCGCCCACGGCCCCGCGCCCTGGCGCCCCGTGGCTGCCGCCCACCCGGCACGCCGCCTCGCTGCCCGGCAGTTGCGCCGCGCTGGCGTCTGGCTCGCCTGGTTCGCACGGCAACTCGCCGTGCCCGTGGCTCGCCCGGCCGAGCCCAGCCCGCTGCCCGAGGTGGAGTTCTGTGCCGAAGCCGGCGCGCCCGAAGGCGCGTTGTTCGTCAACGGCGAATACGTCGGCCGCCTCGACGTGTCCCGCCTGTGATCGGCGCGCATCGCGCGCCGATCCGCCCCACCGGCCGGGGCCCTGGTTTGCCAGGGTCGCCGGCCGGCTCAACTTTGGTGCCGGTCGGCCGATAAAACCGACAACCGGGCTGCTCCCTGCAGCCGGATTCCGGCCCCGATGAACGCCCCTGACGCCTCGCTGTTTTCGCCTCGCCGCACGCCGCTCGACGTGGCCGGCTGGGTGCGCTACTTCCAGCAGGCCGAGATCCCGGTGCTGGCCAGCACCGCCAACACCCTGGAAGACCTGCGCGGCAACGAGGACGCGGTCGACGCCCGCATGCTGGCCGACGTGATTTCGGCCGACCCGTTGATGACGCTGAAGCTGCTGGCCTACACCGCCGGCCTGAAGAACAGCGGCCGCCGCCTGACCGACGTCGAGACGGCGACCGAAGCGCTGGTGCTGATCGGCATCACCCCCTTCTTTCGCGACTTCGGCCCGCAGCCGACGGTCGAACAACACCTGGCCGACCAGCCCGAGGCCCTGCAAGGGTTGCAGGACGTGCTGCAGCGCGCACACCGCGCCGGCAAGTTCGCCCTCAGCTTCGCGGTGCACCGCTTCGACCACGACGCGCCGGTGATCCACGAAGCCGCGTTGCTGCACGACTTTGCAGAGATGCTGCTGTGGCTGCACGCGCCGCACCTGGCACTCGACATCGCCTACCGCCAGAAGGCCGACCCGACGCTGCGCAGCGTTGCCGCCCAGCGCGCGCTGCTCGGGGTGCCACTGACCGAGGTTCAGCACGCGCTGATGCTGGCCTGGCGCCTGCCCGAACTGCTGGTGCGCATCACCGACGACCGGCAGGAAAGCGCGAGCCAGGTGCGCAACGTGATGCTGGCGATCCGCCTGGCGCGGCACACCGCCCACGGCTGGGACAACCCGGCGGTGCCAGACGATGTGCGCGACATCGCCCAGTTGCTGAACCTGGGCCTGGCGCCGACCGAGGCGCTGCTGCGCGAGATCGACAGCTGAACCCCCTCGGGTAATCCCCCAAGGGGGTGATAGTGCCGGCGGCATGCCGACGCGACACTGGATTTCTCGATCGCAAGATCGCCTCACCCAAGAAACAGGTCGGCATGACACCTGACATCAGTCGTCGTTACGGATTGGCCCTGTTCCTGGCTCTGTCCACCGCAGTGGGCGTGGGCCTGCTGTCGATGCCGGCGTTCGACCCGATGTTCCCGCTGCGCCCGTGGCTGGGCGCCTGGCTCGGCGGCGCGCTGCTGGCCACCGCCGCGCTGGTGGGCGGCCACCTCACCTTGCGCCAGCTCGGCCGGCGCATCCACCCCGCCTGGTCCAGCCAGGCCTCGCGGGCGTTGCTCTGGATGGCGTGGGCGCTGGCCTTGTCGACCTGGCTGCTGGGGCTGCTGCAGGCGCAGGTGGCCGATGGCCGCGGCCTGCTGTGGCTGGCGCTGACACCGCTGTGGCTGGCAACGTCGGGCCTGTGGAGCCGCCCGGCCCGCGGCTCAGGCGCCGTCTCGCGGCCCCGGCCGACCGAGCGCCTGCCACAGCGCGGCGAGCGCCTCGGGCCGGTGCAGCAGGTCGATGTGCGCCGTGCCGGCGATGTGCAGCGCGCGGGCGCCGGGAAGCAAAGCGTTCGAGGCCGGGAAGACGATGTTGTCGCCATGGCCGTAGATGCAGAGGAACAGTTCGCGGCGTGAGGCCGGCTCGGCCGCCTCGAGCCGCTGCAGCCAGCCGCTGCCCGGCCGCATCTCGCGGGTGTTGTGCCCGAACTGCGACAGCATCGCCAGCCAGGTGCCGCGGTGCGGCGTGCCGATCGTGATGACGCCGCGCACCCGCGCATCGGCCGCATACCGGGCCAGCCACGCGCGGATCGCCAGGCCCCCCATGCTGTGCCCGACCAGCAGCGGCCTTTCGCCGGTGCAGGCCTCGACCTTGCGCACCGCCGCTTCGATCACCGCCGGGTAGTCGTCGATCGAGCCGAACACCGGCTCCAGGTTGACCGCGACGAAGGGCACGCCTGCCGCCCGCAGCTGCGCGAGCCAGGGCGTCCACAGCCCGCGGTTGCAGACGAAACCGTGCACCAGCACGACACCGGCGTGACCGCGCGCGCCGGCGGGCAGGAAGTCCTGCTCGGCGTTCGAGGCAAAGGGTTGGCGCCAGCCGAACACCTGCGGCGCCATGCGCACCTCGCCCCACCATGCCGCCCACCATTGGCGCCAACTGGCGGGCGGCGCGCCATCCTGCCGGTTGTGCCAGCGCATCAGCGCAAAGGTCACCAGCAACCAGAACGGGTGGCTGGCAAGCACCAGCGCGACGCATACGAGCGCCACGACCGGGTGGCCGGCCCGCCAAGGCAGAACGGCGGCGGCCAGCAAGGCGGCGAACCAGCCGAAGACCATCAGTTGTTGCAAACGGGCCAGCATGGGTCAACCGGGCAGTGTGGGCGGCATCATCTGTCGAGTGTCACACCACCACGCCAGCATCGGGACCGGCCCGTTAGAGCCGGGCCACTAGGTGTTGTTCGGGCTTTGCGCCAAATCATCAGGCAGCTGCGATAGGCTCACAGCATCATGGGCAAGAGCGACGGCACCAGCGCCACCTTGGCGGCCAGCATCCTGGGCCACCTGCAGCAGGTCGAATCCGAGCGAATGGCCCGCGCGGCCGAGCCCGTGTGGGCGGCGCGGGTGCGCGCGCTCAAGGCCTACCAACGCGAGCGTTTCTCGCGCAGCCATGCCGACCTGCTGGCCCATGCGCGTTACGGCGCGGCGGCCCGCTTCTTTCTCGACGACCTGTATGGCCCACAGGACTTCGCCGAGCGTGACGCCCAGTTCGCCCGCATCGTGCCGGCGCTGGTGCGCCTGTTCCCGAGCGAGGTGGTGACCACGGTCGATGCACTGGCCGAGTTGCACGCCTTGTCCGAATCGCTGGACAGCGCGATGGCGCGCGCGCTGCCGAGCGAGCAGATCGATGCCAAGGCCTACCACCACGCATGGCAGACCGTGGGCCGGTCGGGCGACCGGCAGCGCCAGGTCGACCTGGTGATGACACTCGGCGCTCACCTGGACCAGTACACCCGCCACCGCTTGCTGCGCCACAGCCTCAAGCTGATGCGCGGGCCCGCCCGCGCCGCCGGCCTGGGCTCGCTGCAGACCTTTCTCGAGCGCGGCTTCGACACTTTTGGCGCGATGAACGGTGCCACCGAGTTTTTGGCGCTGATCGAGCAACGCGAGCGGGCGCTGATGCAGGCCTTGTTCGATACCCCGCTTGTCACCCCGGCGACAGCCGGGCCTGCTGCGTTGGGACAACTACCGTAGCCGGCTGCCGCAGGCGCCCGCAGCATGAAACGGCAACGCTCACCCTCCGACTTTTCTGGACTCGCCCGTGACCGACCTCGCCCTGGCCGACGCCCCTTCTGCCACCACCGCCCAGCGCCCCTGGTTGGCCCACTACCCACCCGGGGTGCCCGCCCGCATCGATACGGCACGCTACCCGTCGGTCGTCGCGCTGCTCGAAGACGCCTGGCGCCGCCATGCCGCGCGCGATGCGTCGTGCTGCATGGGCAGCCGGCTGCGCTTTCGCGAGGTCGATGAGTTGTCGTCCGCGCTGGCGGCCTGGCTGCAGGACAAGGGCCTGGCCAAGGGCGACCGGGTCGCCGTGATGATGCCCAACCTGCCGCAGTACATGGTGGCGATCGGCGCGATCCTGCGTGCCGGCTGCGTGGTGGTGAACGTCAACCCGCTGTACACCGCCCGTGAGCTGGCGCACCAGTTGAAGGACAGCGGCGCCACCGCCATCGTCGTGCTCGAGAACTTCGCCCACACGCTCGAAGAGGCGATCGACAGCACCGCCGTGCGCCACGTGGTGCTGGCCTCGATGGGCGACCTGCTGGGCTTCTGGAAAGGCCAGTTGGTGAACTTCGCGGTGCGCCACCTGAAGAAGATGGTGCCCGAGTTTCGCTTGCCGCTGGGCCAAGCGCGCACGGTCACGCGCTTCAACATGGCGATCGCCGAGGGCACGCGCCTGAGCCTGAAGCCGGTCGCGATCGGACCCGACGATGTCGCCTTCCTGCAGTACACCGGCGGCACCACCGGCGTGTCGAAAGGCGCCACGCTGCTGCACCGCAACGTCGTGGCCAACATCCTGCAGTCCGAGGCCTGGTTCGGCCCGATGCTCGACAAGCTGGGCGACAAACCGCTGACCGCCGTTTGCGCCCTGCCGCTGTACCACATCTTCGCGCTGACCATCTGCTACCTGATGGGCGCACGGCTGGGGATCATGAACCTGTTGGTGCCCAACCCGCGCGACATCCCCGGGCTGATCCGCACGCTCAGCGAACACCGGATCAACATGTTCCCGGCGGTCAACACGCTGCTCAACGCGCTGGCCAACGAGCCCGACTTCGCGCGACTCGATTTTTCAGAGCTGGTCGTCACCAACAGCGGCGGCATGGCGGTGCAGCAGGCCACGGCCGAGAAGTGGCTGAAGATCACCGGCTGCCCGGTCGTCGAAGGCTACGGCCTGTCGGAGACCTCGCCGGTGGCCACCAGCAACCGGCTCGACGTGGCCGAATTCAGCGGCACGATCGGCATGCCGATCCCGTCAACCGAGATCGCGATCCGCGACGACGAGGGGCGCGACCTGCCACTGGGCACGCCGGGCGAGATCTGCATCCGCGGCCCGCAGGTGATGGCAGGCTACTGGAACCGGCCGGACGAGACCGCAAAGGCGATCAGCCCCGACGGCTTCTTCAAGAGCGGCGACGTGGGCATCATGGACGAGCGCGGCTATGTGCGCATCGTCGACCGCAAGAAAGACATGGTGCTGGTCTCCGGCTTCAACGTCTACCCGACCGAGATCGAGCAGGTCGTCAACCTGCACCCGGGCGTGCTCGAGTGCGCGGCGATCGGCATCCCCGATGCGCGCTCGGGCGAGGCGGTCAAGCTGTTCGTCGTGAAGAAAGACCCGACGCTGTCGGAGGACGACGTGGCCGCCTGGTGCCGCGACAACTTCACCGCCTACAAGCGGCCCAAGGTGATCGAGTTCCGCGACGAGCTGCCCAAGTCGCCGGTCGGCAAGGTGCTGCGCCGCGAGCTGCGCTCGAGCGCCGGCGGATGAGCGACGCGCACGCGGGCACGCTCAACACGCTCGGCGCGCAGGTGCTGCAGCGCGACTGGCTGTCGGCCAACAACATCGTCTTCGCGGCGGCCGGCGAAGAATCGCCCGCCACCGTCGTCGATACCGGCTACGCGCGCCATGCCGAGATGACGATCGCTCTGATCGAGCGCGCGCTCGATGGCGCGGCGCTGGCGCGCATCGTCAACACCCACCTGCATTCTGACCATTGCGGCGGCAACCGGGCGCTGCAGGCGCGCCATGCGGTGAAGACCTATGTGCCGGCACCGTCGCTGGCGGTGGTGCAGGCCTGGGACGAGGCCCGCCTGAGCTACCGCGCCACCGGCCAGCTGTGCGAGCGCTTCCACGCCGATGGCGCGATCGCGCCGGGCGGCACGCTGCGCCTGGGGCCGGCGCTGTGGCAGGTGCATGCGGCGCCCGGCCATGACCCTGACGCCGTGCTGCTGTTCGAGCCGCAGACCCGCACGCTGATCTCGGGCGACGCGCTGTGGCAAGACCGGCTGGCGATCATCTTCCCCGAGCTGTTCGGCGAAGACGGCTTCGGGCCGACGCGGCGCACGCTGGACCTGATCGAGTCGCTCGCGCCGCGCTGCGTGATCCCCGGCCACGGCGCGGTGTTCGACGATGTGCCGGCCGCACTGGCCGCCAGCCGGCGACGCCTGGAAGGCTTCGAGAAAGACCCGGCGCGCCACGCGCAACATGCCGCTCGGGCGCTGGTGATGTTCCACATGATGGAGCACCAGCAGCGTGTGCGCAGCGAGCTGCAGGCCTGGTTGTTGTCGACCCCGATCTTCGACCTGAGCGCTCGCGCCAGCCGCATCACGCTGTCGCCGGCGCGTTGGGCCCACGAACTGGTCGAGAAGCTGGTCGACGACGGCTTGCTGCAATGCGATGACGGGGTGCTGCGGCTGGCGCCACCGGCGGGCTGAAGCCGCCACGCGACAATCCACGGATGCCTTTGCACCGGCGCGTGTTCTTCATTGCGGGCTTCGACCCGAAGAGTCCCCGCTTCTACCACCACCTGTACCGCAGCCTGGCCGCCCATCGCCCCCCTGGCTCGGAGGGCGCCGAGGGCCCGCCGGTGCGCGTCGGCGCACGCCACCGGCTGAACGACTGGGCCGACGAGTGGGATGTGCACTGGCCGGCCACCAAGGGCAGCGACGAGCTGCACACCCGCTACACCTTGCTGCGCTGGGACGACATCGTGCGCACGCACTGGAAGCGCACCGCCGGCCGGGTGTTGCGCGACCACTGGAACTTCTACGCCGACGGTTTCAGGCAAGGCTTCTTCGGCCGTGCGTGGCGCGCCTCGCGGCTGAACTGGGTGTTCGTCGTCTTTCCGCTCGGTGTGGCGCTCCTGATCGCACTGCTGTGGGGGGCGCTCGCCACCGCGGTGGTGGCCGGGCTGCCGCCGGCCTGGTCCCCAGGGGCGGCGCTGGCCATCGGCGGGGTCGCCTGCGCCGGCGCCTGGTGGAGCTGGCGGCGGCTGTCCCACCGGCTGGGCAGCGACTGGCTGATGCGCCTGTACGGCTTCTCGCACGCCCAGGCCGAGGGCCGCGTGCATGAGCTCGACCCGCGAGTCGATGCGATGGCCGCGCTGATCGCCCAGGCCGCCGCAGAGTCACCCGGCCTGCGCGAGCTGCTCGTCGTCGGCCACAGCACCGGTGCCACGCTGGCGGCCAGCGCGGTATCGCGGGCATTGCGGCAGTGCCCCGAGATCGGCCGCAGCGGCCCGCAACTGGGCCTGCTGACCCTGGGCCACTGCACGCCGCTGGTCTATTACTTTGCAACTGCTGACCAATTGCGTAACGAGTTGGACGCACTGACCAGCCATCCGCAACTGACCTGGGTCGACTACACCGCGCCCGCCGACTGGGCAGGTTGCGCCCGCATATCCCCCTGGCACCGCCCCGGGCCGGCCGTGCTGCACCGCTTGTCGCCCCGCTTTCCCAAGATCTTGCGGCCCGATCATTACCGTGCCCTGCGGCGCAACCGGTTGGCGATGCACATGCAGTACCTGAAGCCCGCTGATGCCGCTGGCCAGTACGATCTGCTGGCTTTCACTGCTGGCCGACCGACACTGCGCGAGCGCCACCCGCCCCAGGCAACCACCGCCCCATGACCCCCGAACGTTTTTGCCCGCACTACCCGGCGCCGCAGGCCAAGCGCCCGTCCGCCTGGCGCATGTTCTTCAGCAAACGCCGCTCGTGGCTGGACAGCCTGTATGCCCGCAGCTACCAGATGAAGATGGGCGAGGTGCACCTGCCGGGCGTTGACCTGTACATGGTCAACGAACCGGCCCTGGTCCGGCGGGTGATGGTCGAGGAGGCGGCGGCCTTCCCGAAGCACGCGATGCTGGGTGACGCCCTGCGCCCGCTGCTGGGCGACAGCATCTTCACGACCAACGGTGCCGTGTGGCAACGCCAGCGCGCGCTGATGGACCCGTCGTTCGAGGCAGCACGCATCCGCCATGTCTTCGGGCGCATGCGCGAGGCGGCGGCCGCGATGGCGCAGCGCTTGCGCGCGGTGCCCGAAGGCGCCGAGCACGATGTCGAGATCGAGATGACGCACGTCGCGGCGGACATCATCCTGCGCACGATCCTGTCGCAGCCGCTGGACAGCGGCGGCGCGCAGCAGGTGTTTGCCGCCTTCGAGCGCTACCAGGCGCTTGCCCCGCGCCTGATGATGCCGGCGTTCTTCGGCCTGCGCTGGCTGCGGCCGTGGTGGCAGATCCGCCGCAGCCGCCATGCCGCCGCGGAGATCCGCGCGCTGCTGGCGGCGTTGATCCGGCCACGTTTCGACGCGGCGAAGGCGGGCCAAACGGTCATCGAGGGCGACATCCTGGCCACGCTGCTGCAGGTGCGCGACACCAAGACTGGCGAAGGCTTCGGCTTCGATGAATTGGTCGACCAGGTGGCGATGCTGTTCCTGGCCGGGCACGAGACCTCGGCCAGCGCGTTGTCGTGGGCGCTGCATCTGCTGGCGCATGCCCCGTCGGTGCAGGAACGTCTGCACGAAGAGGCGCGCACCATGTTCGACCCCGACAGCGACGACCCCAGCGCGATGAAAAACCTGGCGCTGGCGCGCAATGTGTTTCGCGAAGCCCTGCGGCTGTTTCCGCCGGTCGGCTTTTTGGCACGGCAGTCGGCGGCCGGCTGCACGATGCGCGACAAGCATGTGCCGGCCAACGCGTCGGTGGTGATCTCGCCGTGGTTGATCCAGCGCCACCGCGAGCTGTGGGCTCGACCGGATGAGTTCGACCCGGACCGGTATGACGACGGCGTTGCGGAAATGTCGAAGGAAGACGAGGCCCTGCCGGTCCGCGAATCCCTGCGCCGCGCGTACCTGCCGTTTGGCATGGGGCCGCGCGTGTGCATCGGCGCCGCGTTTGCACAACAAGAGGCCGCCCTGATCCTGGCCACCTTGGCGCGCGATTTCCGCGTCGAGCCGGTGCCCGGGCATGTGCCGGAGCCGGTCGGCCGGCTGACGATTCGCGCGGAAAATGGCATCCGGCTGCGCGTGTTTCAGCGCCGAGGTGGTGAGGGACGATGAAGGAGCGGATGGCGGGTTTTCTGGTGATGACGGCGATCGTGCCGATGGCCATCGCCGGCTATCTGCTGCTGGTGTTGATCGGGCTGGGCGGCCCGACCGCACGCGGGCGCGCCGGTGTGCGCGCGCTGGACCACTTCGTCAATGCCACGCTGTTCAACGGCTACGCCTGGGAGTCCGTTTCGTCGCATGCCTGGCGCGCTCGCGAGCAGCGTTGGGCCCGTGGGGTCATCTGGTTGACCGACCGTTTCCAGCCCGGCCACTGCCGCCGCGCCAACAAGCGCGAACAACCCCTGGTCGACCTGATGCTCGCCAAGGGCCTGCACAAGCAGACGATCTTCTGATGGCGCCGACCAACGCCGCAACCTCGTCGGGGCCGGCTGCCGGCGAGCGCGTGCGGCGGCGGCACGTGCTCTACCTGAGCGGCTTCGACCCACAAGGCCCGGGCCATTACCACGCGCTGTATGCCGAGCAGGCGGCGCTGCAATCCAAGGTCAGCGGCGACCAGATCACCGTCGGGCCACGCCAGCGTGCCGGCCGCAACGCGGCCTGGGACGTGCAGTGGCGGTCGGCCGACGGCGACGAGACGGTGCAGACCCGCTACGAGTTTCTGCGCTGGGACGACATCGTCCGCCAGCATTGGCCCCGCGGCCAGGCGCGCTTGCTGGCGGTGACCCTGGGCACCACCTGGCGCCTGCTGGCCAACGGCTCGCTGTGGCGCATTCTGCAGACCAGCTGGCCGGCCTTTCTGGCCCTGAGCCTGCCCGCCGCACTGCTGCTGGTGGTGCCGGCGGCCATGCTGGCGTTGTCCGGCCTGGGCTGGTGGATCGGCGCTCAGGTTTCGGCTTGGCTGGGGGTTCTGGTCGTGGCCGCCGGCGCGCTGGCGCTGCGCCACTGGGCGCAGCGTGCACAGGCCAAGGTGCAGATGGCCTGGCTGATGCGCAGCGCGAGTGTCATCCTCGAGCAGGCGCGCGGCCAACTGCCGGCGCTGGAGGAGCGGCTCGATGAGTTCGCGCGCCGCCTGTGCGAGCGGGTCGGCGCATCGGAAGTCGACGAGGTGCTCGTCGTTGGGCACAGCTCCGGCGCCATGCTCGCCGCCAGCGTGGTGGCACGGGCACTGCTTGCCGACGATCATTTGCTGCGGCGGCCCACGACCTTGTCGTTGCTGACGCTGGGTGAGTGCATTCCGCTGCTCAGCTACCAGCCCGAGGCGGCGATGTTTCGCCAGGAGCTCGGCGTTCTGCGCAGCGCGCAAGGCCTGAGCTGGATCGATGTCACCGCGCCCCCCGACGGCTGCTGCTTCGCGCTGATCGACCCGACCGAAGTCTGCGAAGACGGCGTGGCTGACGAAGCCCGCACGTCCGGCGGGCCGAAACGGGTGTCGCCCCGCTTTGCGCGGTGCTTTCCGCCCGAGCGCTACCGCGTGGTCCGGCGAGACAAGTACCGTTGTCACTTTCAGTACTTGATGGCCGTCGAAGTCCCGCGCACCTACGACTACTTCGCCGTCAGCGCCGGGCCGCAGCGGCTGGCGCAGGCCTTCGCGCATCAGCCGGGCGTCACGCGCTTCACCGACTTTCAGTGTTTCGGCGGGCCGCGCCGATGAGATTCGCCGTCGTCACGCTCGGCAGCGCGGGCGATCTCCACCCGTTCCTGGCCATTGCGCGCGAGCTCGTGCGACGGGGCCATCAGGTGACACTGTTGTCGCAGGCCCCGTACGAGGGCCAATCATTGGCCGAAGGTGTGCCTTTCCAGTCAGTGGCCGACACGGCAGCGCATGAGCGCACCTTGAAGCACCCGCTGCTGTGGCACCCCCTGCACGGCTTCGGGGTGCTTTGGCGGCATCTTGCGGTGCCAGCCATCGGGCCGACATGCGAGATCCTGGGCGAGTTGGCACATGGCAGCGCCCAAGAAGGTCTGACCGTGCTGGCCTCCCCGCTGGCCGCCGGTGCCCGTTTTGCGCGGGAGCGCTGGCCAGGCCGCGTCCGCCTGCTGTCAGGCTACACCGCGCCGATGGGCCTGCGCAGCATCGAAGATCCGATGTTCCTGGGTGCCTGGCAGATCCCGAATTGGGCACCGCCACCGCTTCGCAGAGCGCTGTGGCACTTGCTCGACCGCTGGAAGCTCGAGCCAATGTCGCAGCCAGCGCTTCGTCGATGGCAGCGTGAATGGCAAACGCCGAGCATCCAAACCTCCGCGTTTGGAGATTGGCTGCATTCACCCGACGGCGGGGTGGCGCTCTACCCAGAAGAGTTTGCGTCCGTTCCGATGAACTGGCGCCAACGCGGCGTGGTTCAAACCGGCTTTCCGCTCTTCGAGCCGAGCCAGGTGCCGTCGCAGCCTGCCGCGTTGGCCGAATTCACGAGCAGGCATCCGCGCTATGTGTTGGTCTACCCAGGATCGGCGGCCGCAGCCGCGGCACGTTTCACCGATCTGGTGCTACCTGCGTGTCGTCAACTCGGCTTGGCCGCGATCGTCTTGTCGCCCCATCTTCACCGCGACTCGCATCAAGGCATACAAGAGGCCAGCGACGTCTTGGCCATTGAACAGGCGCCGCTCGGGCAATTGCTCTCTGGGGCGGCGGCGTTCGTCCACCACGGTGGCATCGGCAGCGTGGCCCAAGCGCTCCGGCATCGGGTTCCGCAGTTGGTGCTGGCTTCTGCCTACGATCAATTTGAAAACGGCAGCCGCGTGGCTCGGCTGCGAGCCGGCGACTGGATGCCATTGCGCCATGCCAGCACGACGAAGGTGGCCGGGCGGCTTGGCAACCAATTGTCGCCGCCAACGTTAACGGCGCTAGATTCGCGGCCGCCCCAGTGGCCCTTGATTACTCCCTCTGCGACGCGCACATGCGCATATCTGGAGCGCGCCTAAGGGCAGATTTCGGGGAATTTGGCGCAGGCAGGCGGCGAAAAGAAAAAAGCCCGACTGCATACGCAATCGGGCTTCTTGATATTAGCCTGACGATGTCCTACTTTCACACGGGAATCCGCACTATCATCGGCGCAGAGGCGTTTCACTGTCCTGTTCGGGATGGGAAGGAGTGGGACCACCTCGCTATGG